>CAMYIF010000229.1:1396-2777 GCA_947258415.1 uncultured Pseudomonadales bacterium | reverse complement strand
ACTGCCCAGTACAAAAATCCGAGACCGAGGATAATGGCGCTGACCAGATAAACTAATCCGCTCATGCCGGTCACGAAAGGCAACAGGCTCACGGCTACCATGATCAGGGTATAAAGCAATATATGCAACGCAGTATAGCGGTCGCCATGCGTAACCGGCAGCATGGGAACCTTAACTTTTGCATATTCCTCGTGACGATGTATCGCCAGCGCCCAAAAATGCGGGGGCGTCCAGGCAAAGATAATCAATACCAACAACAGGCCATTGGCATCGACGCTTCCGGTGACCGAGGTCCAGCCCAACAAGGGCGGGAAAGCGCCCGACAGGCCGCCAATTACGATGTTTTGCGGCGTCGCTCTTTTCAGGAAACCGGTATAAATAAAGGCGTATCCTATCAAAGAGCCCAGTGTTAACCAGGCGGTAACCGGGTTCACCAGGATTGCCAGCATGCTGATGCCTGTTACCCCTATCACCAGGGCAAAAATAATGGCCTGGTGTGGCTTTAAACGGCCCTTGGCAAGCGGCCGGTTATGGGTGCGCAGCATGGCCGAATCGATATGCCGATCAACGATATGATTAACCGCTGCCGCCGATCCCGCTGCCAGCGCGATGCCCAGGTTTCCGAACAATAAAATGTCGAGGGGTACCATGCCGGGCGTCGCCAGGAACATACCGATTACCGAGGTCAATAACATCAGCATTACTACCCTGGGTTTGCACATCTCCAGGTAATCGTGCCAGGTCGCTTTTAATTCGTGTGTTGAACGATTGGCATCGTTCATTGTTTCAATTCTCACCGGTTTTAATCCTGTATGACTTGTTTTGGTAAATAATTTTTTACCCGATTTTGGATACTTTAAGCAGTTTTTTCATGTCGTCCAGGATATCCCTTCCAACATGATCGCTGGTGTAATACATCATGATATTACCCAGCGGGTCCGCGATAAAAATATAGGTGTTTTGCAGTGCATCGGTCCCGTTTAACTGCTGGTCGATACTAAACATCACCTTTAATTTATCGGCAAATAATACCCGTAATCGCGGGTGTTCCTGTTTAATCAGTTGCGCCAATTCGGGTGCCAGATCCTGATTCAATTCAACGTAGGCGTGTTCGACCCGTGTTGCCTCGCGCCCCAAAGCCGTATTGACCTGGCGAACGGTGAATAACGCATCCTGGCAGCGCTGCAAGCAGGGTCCATCGCCGACAACGAGCAGGCGCCATTTGTTGTCCTCGCTACCAGCTTCGGCATCAGTACTCAACGCCCAATCCATGATATCGAGAGGTGGCAGTATCAGCATACCTTTATTGGTACGGCCCTCTGGAACTAGCGTGCCACTGAAATACATAAAAAAAGCCAGCAGGACAGGCACCGCGCCGACG
>CAMYIF010000229.1:0-1374 GCA_947258415.1 uncultured Pseudomonadales bacterium | reverse complement strand
CGACGCCAAACAATAAATAGGCCGTTCTACGCACGGTTTTTTTGGGTTTGTTTACCTGTTCTGGTTCCGGTTTATTCACTTATGGTCTCTTTTGAACGTTTAATAGTGGCAAATAAAAACAATACGGTCAGGGTTGCAGCCAGCGCAAACCACTGAACGGCATAGGCCATGTGTTTTTCCGGGCGCATGATAATCGGTTTCCAGATAATTATCATTTCACCGGCTGAACCTTTTTTTAACCGGAGTGTGTGTGCAAAAACCGGCTGATCGAGCTGGCTGGCCATCCGCAATACATCAAACCTTTGAATCACTTTGGGCCAGCCGCCTGCCATCGGTTCGTCCTTCAGCACTATGGCTTGTTTTAACGGAATGTCGACGACAGCGCTAATATGCTTCAGCCCCTGTTCAACGGGTATTTCAGGGAGTTGCTGGCGGTCCGCCCCCATTGGCAACCACCCCCGGTTTACCAGCACCACATTAAAGACAGGAGAGCCAGGGTTGTTGGCAGTCGCAGGTTCGGCTAGCACAAAAGGTGTAATAACTTCGAAACCGGCACGGCCTCCGTTGGTTCTATTATCCAGCAAAAAACTGCGGGCATTATCGTAACTGCCATGCAAACCCACTGTTATGAAAGCGAAGTCATCCCGGGACAGTAATTGCACCATGCTCATCGGCTTGGCCTGGTTCCTGGCTTCGAATTCTGCCTGCAACTGTTGCTTGTAGGCGGCCCGTTCCAGTTGCCAGAAACCCAGTGACACCAACAACGGCATAAACAGCAGGTAAAACAAAACCAGTTTCCAGTTAAAAGTGAACACTAGCCGTTCGCCCGGTAGTTTAATTAACAATGGTTTCACGCCGTTTACCCGGGGATGTTACCGCCACGTGAAACTGTACTGTTACAACCGCGGATCGGATATACTCTTGTTTCCATTGTCTTCAACATCACTATAAAACTCGTATTTCCGGTATTCTGCTATGTGGCTAAAGCCTGCAATTGTTATCCTGTTCATCGCCATTCTTGTCAGCCTTGCCAGAAGTGCATTTTTCCTGATCAAGGACCAGGGAAATATAAATCGGGACAGGACGCGCAAGGCCCTGGCGGTCAGGGTAACACTGGCAGCACTTTTGCTTACCCTTGTGACCTATGGCGTATTGACCGGAGAACTAACCATCAGCGCACCCTGGCATCATCGATGATAAGGCACTGGCACAGGGGCAATTACGCTTCGAATTACAGAATGTAGACAAATAGAAACAGACCCACCCAGACCACATCCACGAAGTGCCAGTACCAGGATGCCGCCTCAAAACCAAAATGCTCGTTTGGGGTAAAGTGTCCCTTGAAGGCCCTGAACAACATCACCGTCAGCATAA
>CAMYIF010000228.1 GCA_947258415.1 uncultured Pseudomonadales bacterium | reverse complement strand
TCACACACTCAAACGATACAACCGGTAAAGACAAGCGCGCCAACGGTTTCCGTCACTTCTTTAATACGGAAATGACCGGTGCGGCACTGGGACCTGTATTAAAGAACAATTTCGGTACAGATAGAACGGCTTATCATTTGACTGCCGATTATACCTGGGGCTGGTCACAGGAAGGCTCCATCAAGAAGTACACCGAGCAGGTAGGCTGGAAAACTTCCGCTGCTATTCGCACGCCACTAGGTGCAGGTGATTTCTCACAGTATATTACCCCTGTGTTGAATTCCGGTGCGGACGTGCTGGTGCTGAATCACTATGGTAAGGACATGGTTAACTCGCTGACTCAGGCGGTTCAGTTCGGCTTACGCGACAAGCAGGTAAACGGTAAGGATTTTGCTATCGTTGTACCGCTGTATTCTCGTTTAATGGCACAGGGTGCAGGCGAGAACGTTAAAGGTATTTTCGGTTCAACCAACTGGCACTGGTCACTTAAAGACGAAGGCTCTCAGGCATTCGTTAAGTCATTCGGTCAGGCATACGGCTTCCCGCCAAGCCAGGCTGCACACACCACTTACTGTCAGGCAATTCTGTATGCAGACGCCTGTCAGCGTGCGGGTACATTCATGCCCAGTGGCGTAGGTGCTGCTCTGGAAGGCTTCAAGTTTGACGGTCTTGGTAATGGACCGACCGAATACCGCGCTTCTGATCACCAGTGTTTTAAAGATGTACTCGTGGTGAAAGGTAAGGAAAATCCAAGTTCGGCATACGACGTACTTGAAGTGGTAGAGGTAACGCCACGAGCTCAGGTTGAGTATCCTGCATCGATGTTGGGTGGGGAACTAGGACCTTATAATAACGGTTAGTATGATCGTTGATGGACACAGGGATGTGTTCATTTTCATTGGGGGGGATTTCCAACAATATAGTAATAAGCCATTAGATTCAGGCCGTTAAGAGCCTGGTTGGCATACTTTCTTAGGTAGAGGTTCAATCGATGGACGCACTCGTTCTACAAATTTTTAATGGCCTGGATAAAGGTAGCGCATACGCGCTGATAGCCCTGGGCCTGACCCTGGTATTTGGTACGCTTGGCGTAGTTAATTTCGCGCATGGCGCACTGTTTATGCTGGGTGCATTCTGTGCCGTATCCGTGCAGGCGATATTAACGCTAGAGCGGGTGGTAATAGATCCGGATAAGTTGACGGCGTGGGGTACGCCGATGGAGGTACGGACACCATACATAGAAGCCTGGCTAGGCGACTTCGGTACTGTTTTGATCGACTATTCCGTGCCATTTTCAATATTGTTCGCCATTCCGGTGATGCTGATAATCGGTGGCTGGGATTTCCCGGCGGAACGGTTGTCTACCCCTGGTGGCGAATCGTATATTTGTTGTTTGCCGCGGGAATCATAGGTGCCGTTTTCTCTTTCTTACGCTACACCACCTTTGGCATGGTGGTGCGCGCCGGCATGGCCGACCGCGAAACAGTCGGTTTGCTCGGTATTGATATCGACCGTCGCTTCACCATTGTGTTTGGTATTGCAGCGGTCGTCGCGGGGCTTGCGGGTGTGATGTATACACCGATTCTATCGCCCGATTATCATATGGGCATGGACTTTCTGGTACTCAGTTTCGTTGTAGTCGTTGTCGGCGGTATGGGGTCCCTGGAAGGTGCCGTCGCTGCCGGTTTCCTGCTTGGTATCCTGCAATCATTTGCCTCGATGAACGAAATTAAATCCATATTGCCGGGTATCGATCAAATCATCATCTATCTGGTTGCGGTTGTCGTCCTTCTGGTTCGACCGCGCGGTCTTTTGGGTCGCGAAGGCGTAATGGAGGACTAACATAATGAAAAAAATTATCTCAAAACAAAGTAATCTGGCTGTCATGCTGATATTCATAGCAGTCGTATTATCAGCACCCGTCTGGCTGGCTCCGATTGGAGCCAGCTATCCGGATTTATTGCAGAAGTTTGCTATTTTTGGCATTTTTGCTATCGGCTTTAATATCCTGTTTGGCCTCACCGGTTATCTATCTTTCGGTCATGCAGCATTTCTTGGTATAGGTTCATATGCGGCAGTCTGGTCGTTTAAACTTTTAACAATGAATGTAATTCCCGCCATCATTTTTGGCATTGTGCTGTCGGGGCTTTTTGCAGCTGTAATCGGTTTTGTCAGTTTGAGGCGCTCCGGTATTTACTTCTCGATACTGACACTGGCTTTTGCGCAAATGTCGTATAACCTCGCTTACTCGGTTTTGACACCCATCACTAATGGTGAAACCGGTCTTCAACTGAGCCTCGGCGATCCGCGTATTCTTGATGCCGCTGCCGCGGAGCAATCGGGTATTCCTACAACCACTCTGTTTGGGCTCTCGATGAGTGGCTATTCAGGGTTTTACTTTTGCGCGGTCGTGTTAATCCTTGCTTTTTATGTATCGTTGAAGATATTCCGTTCACCTTTCGGCATGAAGTTGCAGGCGATTAAATCAAACCAGACTCGTATGAAATATACGGGTTTTAACACCCGTCCCTACCTGTTAACTGCTTTCATTATTTCAGGTATGTATGCCGGTCTGGCCGGAACCCTGATGGCGGCTACCGATCCTCTGGCCGGTGCTGAGCGTATGCAGTGGACGGCTTCTGGCGAAGTCGTTTTGATGACCATACTGGGTGGTGCAGGTACATTGATCGGGCCATT
>CAMYIF010000227.1 GCA_947258415.1 uncultured Pseudomonadales bacterium | reverse complement strand
TACCGGCGAAAACGAATTCAAGGTTATCGGCTACTGCCTGGGCGGTTCCTTGCTTGCCTCTACCCTGGCTTACATGGCAGAAAAAGGCGACGACCGGATCAAGGCTGCAACTTTCTTTGTCACCATGATGGATTTCTCGGACCCGGGGGAAGTGGGTGTTTTCATCGACGAGGAACAACTGGCAAAAATGGACGAGCAGATGGCTAAGGATGGCTACTTTGAGGGTTCTTCCATGGCCGAGGCATTCAATTTGCTGCGCTCGAATGACCTTATCTGGAGCTTCGTCATCAATAATTACCTGATGGGCAAGGAGCCCTTTCCGTTCGACCTGCTTTACTGGAACTCTGACTCAACGCGTATGCCAAGGGAAATGCACAGCTTCTACTTGCACAAGTTTTATCAGCAAAACCTGCTGTGTCAGCCAAATGGTGTGTCTTTAAACGGCGTCGATATCGACCTTAGCAAGATAAAAACCCCGGCTTATTTTATCTCAACCAAGGAAGATCACATTGCGCCGTGGAAATCGACCTATCAGGGTACACAGCTGCTATCCGGACCGATACGCTTTGTCCTGGGCATGTCCGGGCATATCGCCGGTATCGTCAACCCACCAGCGGCAAACAAATACGGTTACTGGACCAATGACGATCTACCTGCCGATTGTGAACAATGGTTTGCCGGTGCCAAGCAACACGAAGGCTCCTGGTGGCTTGACTGGGATAAATGGGTAGCCGACTACAATGGCGAAAAAGTGCCGGCACGCAAACCCGGCAAAGGCAAGCTGAAGGTTATCGAAGACGCGCCCGGATCTTACGTGAAAGTGCGAGCCGACTAATTTCGGCAAGCTTTTTATAGCCAGCGCCAACTCCCATCTCGACGCTTAAGGTCCGGGTTAATTGTGGCTACCTGCCCGATAACCCGGCCCTGAAGCAAAAATATGCGTGCGCTTCGCCTTGCCTTTTAAATATGCCGCTAGTATCACCCGGCACTTACCCAGGTTGTATTTAGCCCGTACTTGAGGCCTGGCGCAAACGCACGAAAATTCCGGCATCGTTGGCATTCGATTAACTAAAACAATAAGAAACCTTACATGATCGAAGCGATACAGAGAGACTGGACATCCAATGTAAAAAACGACCTGCTTGCGGGCACGGTCGTGGCACTTGCCTTAATCCCGGAAGCCATTGCCTTCTCCCTCATTGCCGGCGTTGACCCCAAAGTCGGGCTGTACGCTTCTTTTTGTATCGCGGTTATCATTGCTTTTGTCGGAGGCCGGCCGGGCATGATTTCAGCGGCAACCGGAGCCATGGCGCTGCTCATGGTGACACTGGTTAAAGACCACGGCCTTGAATACCTGCTCGCCGCTACCCTGCTTACCGGCGTCCTGCAAATTGCAGCGGGCTACCTGAGGCTGGGCAGCCTGATGCGGTTTGTCTCAAATTCGGTAGTGACTGGTTTTGTCAACGCGCTGGCCATCCTGATATTTATGGCGCAACTACCCGAGCTGACAAATGTTACCTGGCACGTATACGCGATGACCGCAGCCGGCCTGGGCATTATCTACCTGTTCCCCCTGTTACCCGTGATTGGCTGCCTGTGTTTCTGTGGCCCGACGTGCCGCTCACCTATGAAACCCTGCAAATTATTTTTCCCTATTCAGCTGGTCTCGCAGCCGTGGGCTTGCTGGAATCGATGATGACGGCAACCATCGTTGACGATTTAACCGATACAAGCAGCGATAAAAACCGCGAATGCAAAGGCCAGGGTATTGCCAATATTGGCGCCGGTTTATTGGGTGGCATGGCAGGCTGCGCCATGATTGGCCAATCGATAATCAACGTAAAATCGGGTGGCCGGGGTCGACTTTCAACCTTTGCAGCCGGCTTGTTACTGCTGATCATGGTGGTATTCATGGACGAGTGGATAAAGCTGATCCCCATGGCCGCACTGGTGGCGGTGATGATTATGGTGTCCATAGGAACTTTTTCCTGGGATTCGCTGAAAGACCTGAAAACACATCCTTTAACAACCAATTTGGTAATGCTTACGACCGTGGTTGTCGTTGTTACTACGCATAACCTGGCTACGGGTGTTTTTGTCGGCGTGTTGCTGGCAGGCATGTTTTTTGCCAATAAAATCGGCCAATTTATGGCGGTTAAAAGCCAGATCTCCGAGGATGAAACATCGCGTCGCTACGAGGTTATAGGCCAGGTATTTTTTGCCTCGGCCGACCATTTTATTGCGTCTTTTGATTTCAAAG
>CAMYIF010000226.1 GCA_947258415.1 uncultured Pseudomonadales bacterium | reverse complement strand
CAGTACCTGTTGTTTGTTTTGATCGCGGTTGCCTTGATATTTTCGCTGACGTTTCACGAGTTTGGGCATGGCAAAGTGGCTTCGCTTATCGGTGACGATACCGCCAAACGGGCAGGACGGCTGACTTTAAATCCCATTCCTCATATCGATCCGCTTGGATTATTAATGGTGCTGGCGATTGGTATTGGATACGCCAAACCGGTGCCCACCGACCCCCGTAAGTTTCGGACTCGCTGGGGAACCTTGCTGGTTGCCGCTGCCGGACCCGGCATGAACCTGTTGCTGGCAATTATTACGATTAATTTGTATGCGCTTGGCGTAAAAGCGGGCTGGGGTCTGTTTCAAACAGAGGTCGCTTATTTCTTCTTTACCTACCTGGCGCTGATCAACATGTTACTCATGTTATTTAATTTATTGCCGATTGGACCACTGGATGGCAGTTACATCCTGCCTTATGCATTGCCACGGGAAATGGCGCTCAGGTACCTTCAGATCAATCAACGTTATGGTACCTATGCCCTATTGGGCCTGATTGCACTCAATTTCCTGGGGGTACCGGTATTTCAAACTATCTGGAAAATTGGCGAATTCATGCTGGGCATCATCCTGCTGGTTTAATGATCTAGTAAAAAGCCCTGGGCTTGATTAACTCGACTGTAGCGCCATGTTTGGTTGCATGATCATCTCGTGTTTGGTTGCATGATCATCTCGATGTAGTGGCAACAGGTTCGCGCCCGAATCAAGATCAAAAACACGTTTCACCAGTATCGAGTGCGATTCGTTAATCCTTTGCAGGCGACCAACGACACAGAGAAAAGGTCGCTGATCTACGAGCCGGTAAAAGCGGGCATAAACCTGTGGTGTAAAAGCGAGGTTGAAAAACCCGGTTTCATCCTCGAGCGTGACAAACACCATCCCCTTCGCTGATCCCGGCGACTGTTTCACCAGCACCAGTCCGAATGCGAAAACATCTTTATCCGCCGCTAACTCGATCAGGCGACTGGCAACTGTAAATTTTTCGACCGCGACTCGATAGGGCCATTGTTCCTTTTTAATGATCACTGCGGGATGCTCCTTGAGGCTGGTTTTAAATGCCTTGAAGTCTTTTTGCACCGATTCCAGTTTTGTTTCCGGTTTCCAGTCGATATTAGCGTCGACATCGTCGAGCATCGGCAGACAGGGTACCGCTTCCGATTTCCACAGGGCCTGTGAGCGGGAATCACCCGTATCAAAAAATAAATTCGCCGCGGCTAAAGCCGTTACCTGGTCACGCGCTAAATCACAGTCCCGGACAAAGTCTTCGAAGCTTTTCAAGGCTTGAGAAGCATTTCTCTGCTGAACTATCGTGGCTGCAGTTGATTCTGCGAGACCATTAACGAGGCGAAATCCGAGGCGAATCGCGTATGGCTGCTGTGGCGCAGTTTTTTCGAGCTGATGATCCCATTGTGAATGGTACAGTGAGATCGGTAACAGCCGGATCCCTTCGCGCTGTGCCGATTGCAACAGGGCATGCGGTGAATAAAAGCCCATCGGCTGTGAATTTAAAACTGAAATATAAAACGCGGCCGGGAAGTGACATTTCAGGTAGCAGGAAGCATAGGCGATCAATGAAAATGAAACCGCGTGAGACTCCGGAAATCCATACTCGGCAAAACCTTTCATCTGGCCGAGGATTTGCTGCGCAAACTCTGGCTTGACCTGGTTGTCGCGCATTCCCTGTTCGAGCTTGACCAACAAAGGGTTTAAATCCCGGTTAAAGTCCTTTATCCCCCAGGATCCAATTTTCTTGCGCAGCTCATTGGCTTCACCGGGCGTGAAATTGCCAACCGCTATCGCAATGCGCATTGCCTGCTCCTGGAAAATGGCAATCCCGAGCGTGCGTTGCAGAATCGGACGCAGGCGTTCATCCGGGTAAGTTACCGGCTCCAGCCCATTCCGCCTTGCAAGATAGGGATGGATAACATTGCCCTGGATCGGACCAGGCCGGATTATGGCAACCTCGATCACCAGGTCATAGAAACACGCCGGCTTCAGACGCGGCAGCATTGACATTTGTGCACGTGACTCGATCTGGAATACACCGACAGTGTCGGCTTTCTGGATCATGGCGTAGGTTGCTTGGTCATCTTCTGGAATCGAGCCCAGGCTTAAACACTTGCCATAATAGTATTCGATATAGTCGAAACACTTTCGAATCGCCGACAGCATGCCGAGACTGAGAATATCGATTTTAAAAAACCCGAGGGCCTCGATATCTTCTTTACTCCATTGAATAACACTTCGCCCCTCCATGGTTGCCGGCTCCTGCGGCAACAGGCAGTT
>CAMYIF010000225.1 GCA_947258415.1 uncultured Pseudomonadales bacterium | reverse complement strand
ATATAAATCGAACTCGCCTGTTTTACCTGTTTATATAAACGGAAAAAACTCGACCCTTTTCTACGGCATGTCAGTTGTTTATAAACCGCTCGGTACCCTGTTGCTGGTTAAGGAAATGTTCAATAAATATGATCAGCAAATATCCTTCACCGTGGGTAAGCCGGTACCATTGTCATCGCTACAGAATCTCGATATGACCGCCTCCGGTTTGGCTAAGCGAATGCGTAAGCAGGTGTATCGTCTCGCCAGGAATCGTAAGAAGCCCCTGTTTGAAACGGTCGAGAGTATCATTCATCCGGTGAATAAAAAGTCGATACGTGACGAATTGAAACAGTCCGAGTTAATCGGGGCGACTCAGGACGGTAAAAAGATTTATTTATTTGATTACCAGCCCAACTCCTTTGTCATTCGCGAGATTGGGCGTTTACGTGAATTATCATTCAGACAGGTACATGAAGGTACCGGTAATTCGATCGATGTGGATGATTATGATAGATATTATCGGCATCTTGTTTTATGGGACGATAACGACCTCGAAATTGTTGGTACCTATCGAATCGGCGAAGGATTACGTATCCTGGCTCAAAAAGGACCGTCGGGATTCTACTCGCACTCATTATTCGAGATACAGGGTGAAATGATTCCCTATATGGAAAAATCAATCGAACTGGGGCGTAGTTTCGTGCAACCGCGATACTGGGGTAAACGTAGTCTCGATTACCTGTGGTTCGGATTAGGTGCATATCTTCAACGTAACCCCGGCATAGACTACATGTTTGGACCAGTGTCGCTAAGCGCGTCCTATTCCGAGTCTGCCAAACAGACGATTGTAGACTTCTATTCCACCCTGTTTGGCAACAATGAGCATCTTGTTAAGCCGAGGATGCCGTACCACTTGAATAGTCAAAACAGCGAGTTTGAAAAGTTTAAACAGCTTACTCAGCAGTCCCATTACAAGGAAGCCTATTCACAATTGAAACACAGGCTGGATCAACTGGGTGTTAGAGTACCAACGCTATTTAAGCAGTATGTTGAGCTCTGTGAGCCGGGCGGCTGCCAGTTTATGGGATTCAACATTGATCCCGGTTTTTCGAACTGTATCGACGCCATGATACTGGTCCATATCGATTCTATATACACAAGAAAGAAGGAACGTTACATATACAGCCATCAGAAAACTATTGGGCAGGCGGCTTAGTTTACTCTGTATGACCTGTTCAGCTTAAGTTCGGGCCAGGGTGGTAATCTTGATTGGTAACAATCATTGGTTTTGACTTTGGCCCATATATCTTTGCTTAAATGATGGATGCTTTGTACTCTACCCTCCGCAATCCATCGCGTGACATCGTGAGCGACGTTGGGGAACCATAGCGATTGTGGCAACTCTTCATGAAGCCATTTGCTTAAGGTTTTACGCGTTAATATGTCTCTGATGACGCTATTGGCGTAACCTAAGTCTTGCAATGCCAGCGCGTTAGATAGCTGTTCCATCTGGCCTTTTAGCGGTATCACCATTAGTTTTTTTCTATAATGAATGGCTTCACTACAGAGGCCAAAGCCAGCGCTGCAGATAATGCCGCTGCAATCAATAAAATCACGCTGAAAATTATCCTGGCTAAGTGGCCGGCAGGTGATGTTTGCCCGGGTTTCTGCTTCGGTTACATCATGATACTGAACAAAATTGAACTCCGGGAAGCGATGGAAAATATCATAGTATTGCTTCTGATCGAGGAATGGCAGGTAAACCAGGATCTTGTCTGCATCCGGGGTTGTAACCTTAAGGTTTGTATTGATCATCGGCGGCAGGATCGGCTGGTTAAAGTGATGCCAGTGGAATGCCTGGTTCTGTTCGGCCGGAGCACTGGATAGCGGGTTTTTTCCCTTCACAGGTACTTTATAGCGAAAGGCATTCTGGTGTGATAAACCGACACTCGGTATCTTTTTTAACCTGGCAGCCCACGCGGTTACCGGTTCAAAATCGGTCAGGATCAAGTCATAGTCTTCGACATTGAGTGATTTGACATCCGACAGGAATTTTTTCAGGTTATTCTGTTGCAAGGTTTTCAGGTATTGAAGCTGTCCCTTTTGCGCGACAAAACTGAGTCCGGAAAATGTTCTAAAGTCTGCAAAGGGTTGCATATCGAAATATCCACTTTGCCGCCCGGAGAATAGATAATCGACGCACACGTTGTTATGTTTATGGAATTCCCGCGCCATCATACGTGCACGTGTGATGTGACCGTTTCCTGTACCTTGTACGCCGTATAGTATTTTCATATCGGTTTATAGAACCATTAAAGCAGAGCTGCAGCCGAGCAGAATCCCTGCTGCTATATCAGAGGGGAAATGAACACCAAGCAATACCCGGGATAATCCGATAAGGGCAGCGATCAGGTAAAAAATTAAAAATAGCTGTGGATAATAAAAGGACAGCACGGTCGCATAAAGGAATGCTGCGGCGGTGTGCCCGGATGGAAAGCTGAACTCATCAGAAGCGTTATGCCGGGACAAAAAATTCCGTATCGATGGCGAAGGCCGGGGTCTGCGAATACAGTTTTTTAACACAATGTAAAGCGGTAGCTCGATGAGAAATGCGACTGAAGCGCTGGTGAGAAATGCCGAACCGTTTTCACGGTCAAGGTAATAAATAGCGAGGGTGATCAACAGGTAGAAATAGCCATCACCGAAGCGTGAAATTAAACGCGCGACTTCGCTCATGTAGCCAAGGTGCCCCAGCTTAAAAACATACAGAAATCCTTTCCTGTCGATACCAACAACGGGTTCGAATAATCTAATCATGCAATCAGGTATTCATTGAACATGGTGCAACGATACTGCCAGATTATTTCACCCGCGTTAAAAAAAGTTTAAAATAATCCAGGAGACTGAACGAGATTATTGATGGCCCGCAAGCTCAACGGTCAGGTCCCTCGGGATAAGGGCTGTTGTCTATTTTTTCTTACAAGACCAAAGTGCATCGGACCCTGGTTTCTTATATCGTGGTGCCTTTATCTAGAACCCCACACTTTGCCGCTACACGGTTTTCGATTAATGAATAAAGGAACAGGAGCAAGAGGTGACAAGCCGATTAGACCCTGAGACTGGAAATTTAAATGAACGCCATACCAGGCGAAGTGTCCAAAAGTTGCATATCGAGCGGTATAGTTGAGCTACAGATCTGTTTTTCGAGTAAGGCTGCAG
>CAMYIF010000224.1 GCA_947258415.1 uncultured Pseudomonadales bacterium | reverse complement strand
AAATCTGCCATGATATGCATTTAACCCCGGTAACATTGATCAATCTTCGTTCAGGTGAAACCAAACCCTATACTGAGATTATTGGTCACGGGGATGTCCATGCTGTTGCCGGAATTGGTAATCCAAAACGTTTCTTCGAAACGCTGAAGGAAATTGGTTACCGCGTCACACCGCACAGTTTCGAGGATCATGTGGCCTTTCAGGCCGGAGATATCGAGTTTGGTGATGATAAACCGGTTATTATGACCGAAAAAGATGCGGTAAAATGCAGGGCGATTGCGAACGAGAATTGCTGGTATCTGAAAGTTAAGGCAACATTACCCCCGGAATTCCTGCAGGAAGTTGTGACCCGGGTGGAAACCTGCTCTGCCTGATCAGAAAATGCCGCAGGATTTTATTATTCAAGCCATGAACAGGAACCGCAATGGATAAAAAACTGTTGGATATACTCGCTTGCCCGCTTTGCAAGGGCGAGCTCAAATACGAAAAAGACAAGAACGAGCTGGTGTGCAAATTTGACGGGCTTGCGTTTCCTGTGCGCGACAATATACCGGTTATGCTGGAGAGTGAAGCGCGGGTTTTAACTACCGATGAACGACTGGGTTAACAGCCCGTCCTTGAACGATTTAAGGCGATTATATGGAGTTTAGTGTCATTATTCCTGCGCGTTATGCCTCCACGCGTTTACCCGGCAAGCCATTGCGTGACATTGGCGGCAAGCCGATGATTCAGCGAGTTTACGAGCAAGCCTGTAAAAGTAATGCCAGCCAGGTTGTTATTGCCACCGATGATAAGCGTATTTTTCAGGCCGCAGAAGGTTTTGGTGCCAGAGTATGCATGACCGCGAGTGATCATGTTTCGGGAACCGACCGGTTACAGGAGGTAGCGCAGATTCTGGCGTTACCCGAAGATCACCTTGTCGTAAATGTGCAGGGAGATGAGCCGTTAATTCCGCCGGTTATCATCGACCAGGTAGCCCAATTACTTGCCGGCGCCCCGCAAGCGGGGATTGCAACCCTGTCCGAATTAATCGAACGGGCCACGGACCTGTTTAACCCGAATGTCGTCAAGGTCGTTGCCGATTCCACCGGGCAGGCACTGTACTTCAGCCGGGCGCCCATACCCTGGGCAAGGGACGAGTTTTCAGCGATCGGCCAGGCGGTTCCCGAACAGCTACCTTCCAATGTTAGCTTTCAGCGCCACATTGGCATTTATGCCTACCGGGTTGGATTCCTGCATCAATTTATAACCTGGGATCCGTCGCCATTGGAGACATCTGAATCGCTCGAGCAATTGCGTGCCATGTGGAATGGCACCCGGATAATGGTTGCCATTGCCAGGGAATCACCTCCAGCCGGGGTCGATACTGAAGCCGACCTTGACAGGGTAAGGGCGCTGGTCAGCTAAGAATATGATGGCCGACTCATGACCAGTGTTCTCTTTGTTTGCCTGGGCAATATTTGCCGTTCGCCAACAGCCGATGCTGTGTTCAGGAAAAAAGTTGCCGATGCGGGTTTGTCTGGCAGGATTCTTGTCGATTCGGTTGGAACTGGTGGTTGGCACGTGGGTAAACCGCCGGATGCAAGAGCAACTGCGACGGCAATGAAACGGGGTTATGATTTGTCTTCTTTAAGGGCTCGGCAGATCCACACAAGCGATTTTGAAAAATTTGATTATATTCTGGCAATGGATGTATCTAACCTGGCCGATATTCGGGAAATTTGCCCGCAGGCGCACCATTCAAAGTTACAATTACTGCTCGAGTTTGCCCCATCGTGTAATTTGAACGAAGTTCCGGATCCTTATTATGGCAGTGTTTCGGGCTTCGATGATGTGTTATCCGTGATCGAACAGGCTGCCGAGGGTCTGCTTGAGCATATCAAGCGGAACCTTGCCCGGTAGTTGCATCGATTATGGCTGAATTGCAAGTGTTGACCCACCACCCCCTGAAGTCATTTAACAGTTTTGGTTTTGATGTCATGGCAGAAAACCTGGTATCCATTGATAGCCAGGCGTCTTTGCAGGA
>CAMYIF010000223.1 GCA_947258415.1 uncultured Pseudomonadales bacterium | reverse complement strand
TTATCCGCCAAGCCCAAACCTTGATAGATTACCGGCGAGAATGCTGCAGAACCCGAGCGCCAATAAGCGCCTATGTCCATGGTGAAGGCGGCAGTGACAATATTATTGGCGGCTGCGCCGGCGCTGATAATTTGTTCAATTGCAGGTACTTTCGGGTGTTCTGTGATCCTGGCAATGACAACCAGCATGGTCGGGGCACGCTGCGCTTTTCGCATTGCATTTTCTAAAACAGCCGGGTCTTTCGCGCTATTATCGGGCTGGTTTGCCCTGGCCAGTAATTCTCCGAATCGCAAGCGGGCATCACCTTCGATTAAAAGAAAGCGCCAGGGTCTTAGTCCGGCATGATCAGGCGCACGACTAGCCGCCTTTAACATTTCTTCAATTTGCGCATGGCTTGGACCGGGGTTTTCCAGCAAGGCGCAGGAAACTCGGGTTTGCAGGGCAGTTAAGGCATCCATTGGTTATCCCTAATATTATTGTCGCGTGGTGCGAGGCACATGTTTATAGGCTGTAAAGGTCGAACGCACCGGGTTAATATCCAGGCCTCCCCTGCGCAAAAATCGCGCCTGCACAGTCAATGTTTGTGGACGGCACTTTTGCAGAATATCCATAAACACGCGTTCGACACATTGCTCATGAAACTCGGCACAACTGCGGTAGGAAACAATATACCTTAGCAATGCTTCATGCTGAATCTGGTGGCCTGAATAATCGATGTACAGGCTGGCCCAGTCGGGTTGCCCGGTCACCGGGCAATTGGATTTAAACAGGTGACTGACGAGTTTTTCGCTGACATCCCTGCCCTGTTTTACCTTTAATAAACCAGGATTCAATGAATAATCGCTGACCGCAATATCGAGTTTATCAAGGCTTTCATAGTTAATCGTGGTGACAGCTTCCGGTCGGCTTTCGATACCGAAGAGTCGCACTTTTACGGATTCACCCGCTACCTTTGATAAATCCTTTTTCAGGATATCCGAAAGCTCTTGTTCCGATGCGAATTGCGTTTGACTTAAGCTGTTCAGGTATAACTTGAAAGATTTTGATTCAATCATATGCGGTGAAGTGCAAGGCACCAGGAACCTGGCAATGGCCACCTGCGGCTTGCCTTTCGGATTAAGCCAGGAAAGCTCGTAAGCCGTCCACAGGTCGTCACCATCAAATGGTAACTTGCCTGCAATACCCAGCTGCTGTCGACCCGACAGGCGGGGAACAGGGTATAAAAGCTCCGGAGCATACTGGTTTGAATAAGTTGTAGATTTACCCAGAGGCGAAGTTTTTTCCGACTTTTTATCGACCATTTTTTTTGCACGCTTACCCATATGAACAGAACATCATTATGCCAATCTGTCCTAGCTTCGCAACCCGGTGCTGTTTTTTAACAGGTACAGGCTGAAAATAAAAAGTACCAGGGTAAAAAACAGGATCATAAAAAGCGCCGCGTAAATATTGATATCTGAAACGCCGAGAATACCGTAGCGAAACCCGTTGACCATGTACAGAATGGGATTGAACAAAGACAGGGTACGCCAGAAGTCGGGAAGCAAAGCCACCGAATAAAAAACACCACCCAAATAGGTAAGCGGTGTCAGCACAAAATTGGGTATTACCGAGATATCATCAAAATTCTTGGCGAACACGGCGTTGACGAAACCACCCAGTGAAAAAAGCATCGCCGTCAGGAATACCATGATCATGGTAAAGGCAATATTCTCAACCTGTAACCGGGTAAAAAACAGGGATAACAGGGTCACAATCAAACCAACCGCGAGGCCACGTGCCACCCCGCCCAGCATGAAGCCGGTCAGGATTACATAATTCGGGATCGGCGACACCAGTATCTCCTCGATTTGATGCTGAAACTTGGCGCTGTAAAATGAGGACACCACGTTGGCGTAGGAATTGGTGATCACCGACATCATTATCAGCCCCGGGACAATAAATGACATGTAGTCATAACCGCCCATTTCGCCAATGCGGCTGCCAATCAGGCTGCCGAAAATAACAAAATACAGCACCATGGTAATCG
>CAMYIF010000222.1 GCA_947258415.1 uncultured Pseudomonadales bacterium | reverse complement strand
CTGTTCAGCCAGCGACATCAATAAATCCGAAGTGCGATTTCGCTGCCAGGGAGGAACGGAGAATAAACTCTTCGGCTTAGGAGGTGGAATTGTCACGACGGTAGAATATGTGAGCTTCGGCGGGAAGATTAAATGGATTTGAACAGCTGACACATGCGTCGCTGGCGGTAGCGGTAAAAAATATGCGCGTATAGCCAGACGAAAAAAGTCAGCAGGCCAGCATTAATGTCGATCTCATCAGTATATATGCAACTTTGTTCTGACTCTTTTTCAACCCATTTGAGGTGATTCCAGCGTTTGATCAGCCCACCTGCTTCCTCAGAGGCCAGCTCCGTTTTGTCATCGTCAATACGGATTATTCTCAACGTATGTTTCCAGGCGGGGATAAAGTTAAACAGCAGCAATCGGGTTTCGACCTCCTGACCCTCATGGAAAATCTCGGGCCATTGCTCCGCTCCCCTGAATGCCAGCATGCCTCGGGTGATATAGAGGAAGGCATCACGCTGCAGCAACGTCGGCCACACTTTATCTGCTGCCTGCGGCAACGTTGTATGGATTTTCGCTATCACAATCGGAACAATAGTTTCCAGATGAAATCAATGGGTTAGCAAATTTTTGTGCTTAAGGGATATAGGGAATCAGGTATCGTTGTCCTTAAACGGGTTATTTACTATGGCTATGTTAGACGTTGTTTCGGAACTTACGATATAAGCTTCCTTCAATAATACTGCCCTGCAACTGTCCAATACGTCGGTGCGGATGGTTAATGCATTCATTGTTTTATCAAGAATGTCCACCCAGAAGAACGCTTGTATCTCAACGAACTGCGGGCCGAGGTTCAGGATGTATGCGCCGGCACCAGGTTCTTTGAGTACACCCTTTACTTTCTGAACCGTGTCCCGCAATAAAGTACAGGCCTTTTTTGAATCGTTGGAGTAGTCGATCCCGACAGTAAAGCTAATTCTGCGAAGGCCATCTTTTGTGAAATTAATTACCGGCTTGTTAAACATTTGCGAGCTGGGCACATAGACATCCCGGCCGTCATCGGTGCGCAAATGGGTATACCTCAATTCTATATCCTGTACTTTTCCTTCAATATCCTCTGTTTTTATCGCATCACCTGTTTTGAAAGGGCGACTGAACGCAAGAAATATACCAGCCAGGAAGTTTTCACCAATTTCCCGAAAGGCAAACCCCAGGATAATTGCAGTAACGCCACCGCCGGCCATTACAGACACTGCTAATTTTTCCAGTCCGAGGATGTTGAGCGCGACAATTAAACCGAGGAAAGTGGCGATTAAAACAGTCGTTGCTCTGAAAAAGGATTCATGGGCCTGCTGCTGAAAAGTACGGCGCAAGATACCGGTTAATATATTTGCGATATACCGCCCTGCAAAGTAAAAGGCGATCAATACAAATACCGCGATAAAAATCCGCGGTGCGAAAGCGGCAAACCGAAGCCATTCGCCTGCCAGTATGTCGATCATTTGTTCCATAGTCCCTCGGCGTCAATATAACTCAATGCAACGATTTTGTACGATATGAGCGTCAGGTCTTGCATCCTACTTGCTGAAGTTTTTTTATTAATTCAAGATTGAAGGCCTAACGCCTCGTGTCAACCAGCCTGACCGCAGGCCGAGGCTGAAGGCATTGGTTCACTCGGCATTTTCCACCATATTCGATAATTTATTCACCGTATTCAGGTTGCGCGCCGTTGCAGAGACACCCAGACATCCTTCCACGCCAGCAGCCAACTTTGACCTGCCGATGCCATCGGGCGCATGGAGGTAAAAAACTTTTCCCTTGATAGCATATTCCTCAGAAGCCGCCTTAAGTTGATTGAGCTTTGCAGTGTTAGCCGATTTGGGAGCCCTCGTGCAAAAATAAAAGTGGCATTGTTTGCCATCGACCACGTCATAGGGGTTGTTCGCGATAGCCTGATGCAATTCTTTACGGCTCAGGATCAATACTTCTGGCTTGAACCCGAACCTTTCCTCTACCAGTTCTCTGATTTCCCTGCCGGGTCTTGCA
>CAMYIF010000221.1 GCA_947258415.1 uncultured Pseudomonadales bacterium | reverse complement strand
CCTTATCGCCGATATCAACATCCCACCAGCGAGTCGCTCGCCACTTGGCGGCCACATCATGGCTGACACGTTCTTTGCCGATATAAAAAACCAGCGGTTCCCCGCTGGAACCACCGGTATTGAAGCGGACCAGGTGACCGGCATTATCGGCGCGCAAATCATCGGAGTTTTCGCGGATCAACGCTTTGGTCAGTAAAGGAATTTTGTCAAGATCCGCTACCGACTGGATATCCCCGGGCTTGATCCCTAGCTGATCAAAAGTGTTCCTGTAATAGGGAACATGGTTATAAACAGAACTTATCAACGTTTGTAGACGTTGTGCCTGGTAATCCAATATCTGTTGCCGGGACCACCACTGGCTGTATTCCATGGCATCCTTGATGCACACGGTATCGTGCTTTTTAAGGCGCTCGTGAATTGGGAATATCCCGTTGGCTACGATTTTAGTATACAGGCTCATGCTGAACGTCCCGCCAGCGTCCTGTATTCGTTTTCAAGCATTTGCAATACGCTGTTTTTGTCAAATCGCTTGGCCACTTTCCTGCCTTGATCTACTAGGGATTCCCTCAACACATCATCGTTAAGCACCCTGATCGCGGCTCGGGCCAATACTTCGGGCGATTTCGCCGGTACCAGCAGACCCGACTTGCCATCTTCGACCAGGTAAGGAATACCACCAACGTTGCTGCTCACAACCGGGACACCACTGGCCATTGCCTCGATCAACGCGTTGGGTGAATTATCGACCAGGCTGGCATTAAGCATAAGATTAGCATCTTTATAGAGTTCGGCAATTTGCACATTGCTGATTCGGCCGGTGAACTCCACGGTGCCTTCGAGTTCAAGCTCACTCACCAGGAATTTAAGGGCATCCATTTCCGGACCCGAGCCGGCAATGATCAACCTGGCATTAGCCACTTGCTGGTTAATAATTGCGAATGCTCTAATAACCGTAGCAACATCATAAATGGCTTCCAGGTTTCGGGTAACTACTATTCGGGTTACGTTATTGTGACTCATGTCTTTTTGTCTCGATGCGTCAAAACGCTCAAGATCCAGGATGTTGGGAATCACTTTTGCCTCGATGTTCCATTTTGCAAAAACCGCTTCCAGGAATCCGGAAGGCACGACAATTAAAGATGCCTTGTTCAAGGTCGGCTCAACCACTCTCCATGAGCTATGGAAAAAGGATTCTGCCTCACCACCCCGGTAGTTGACTATAACCGGTGTGTTCCTCAGCCGGGCTATCCATACCGCAGGAGCAGCAAACAGGTGCCATGACCAGCCGGAGTTGGCCAGCACGTGCATAACCTCGACCCTGCCGGCCACATTCCATAATTGAAAAAGATAAGGAATTAGTCTAAATAAAGCCCTTATGCCTTTGATATGTCTTACTATATCCGGCCTGTATGGATCATTTGTCCTGACAAGTATCACCTCGCCACCCCGCCCTTTCAGGCATTCATACAATTGCAATGCCTGGTTAGCCATACCGCCCGAAGGTGGCGGCAACGGGCCCACCAGGCAAATGTGTAATCCTGAAAGTGACAAAACGATACCTAGCTGGCCAGGTTCAATGATGGCGTTAATGATGCGTAAACCGACTGGTAATTTGCCACGCTCACCCGCCAGTTGCGTTCATTTTCAACATAGTTGCGACCATTAACCATGACCTGTTGCCAGAGCGATTTATTTTCCAACAGCATCAAAACCTTCTGCGCCAATGAATCTGCATCGCCACTTTTAAACAGAAAACCATTGTCCTTATCTTTAATCAGCTCTTTGTGCCCGCCTACATCTGAAGCCAGCACGATTTTTCCCTGGGCCATGGCTTCGAGCGGTTTCAGGGGTGTCACCAGTTCGGTGAGCCTCATCGGTAATCGCGGGTATACCAGCACATCGACGAGGTCGTAATACTTCTGCACTTCTGCATGGGGAACACGACCGATAAAAATCACCTTGTCCTGTAATGCAAGATCCGCCACTTGCCTTTTCAGGTTTTCTTCCTGTGGCCCGCCGCCAACCAGTAAAACCCGGAT
>CAMYIF010000220.1 GCA_947258415.1 uncultured Pseudomonadales bacterium | reverse complement strand
GTCAGCGCTGTCGCCGCGGATGTCCCTTGGCTGATTATTAATGAGGACAACGTCGATACAGATGGACTTGGGACCTATACGGTAATCGTTGACCGGAACCAATTGGCTCCCGGGTCCTATGCTGCCACCATCACGGTCGATGCCGACGACCCCACCGTGAATGACATCGAAGTGCCGGTCAGTATGCAGGTGGTGCCCCCGATTGTGGGAGGCAATGCCGGTTTTCATTACGTCCTGCTGGTAGATTCCGAAACATTTGTGATCAAAGCCCAGGAGAATGTACCCTTCAGTCCGGGAGGCTATGCCTACTCTTTCACTGACATACCGGCAGGAACGTATCAAATATTTGCCGGGACGGACTCAAACAACGACGCATTTCTCGGTGACCCCGGAGAAGCCTATGGCGCTTACCTAACCTTGGATCAACCGGTATCGGTTACCATCACAGACGACCAGGACGGGCTGGATTTCATCTCCAATTTTGATGTGAACTTCACGTCCCGGTTGGATGCCGCTGAGCTGCCCGACCGGCCGATCCTGCACCGCTTCAAAACCAAACAACTAACAAGGTAGAATATGCCATATTTTATAATGAACGTGCTGATTTTTATGTTGATTTTTCCCAGTGGATGCGTTGGTACTGACAGTTATTCGAAGGGACAACAGACACTTGAAGTACGAGTTCTGTTTAAAGGGGACCAATGCAGGAGCGATCGGTTGAACCCCCATGCAATCTGGATTGAGGATTCGGATCAATTCAAGAAAACGTATGCCCACCTTACCAAACACATTATCGGTGGTCAACAGGACCTTTCGTCCCTGGTTGATTTTTCCCGGGAGAATATATTGATAGTAGTGATGGGGCAGAAGCCGACTGGCGGGTACGGGCTTGAATTGAACCGGGAGTTTGCGATTATATCAGATGATACGGCAGTTTTGCGAGTTTCCTGGATCGATCCCCCAAAAGGAGCGTTGCTGCCCCAGATCATCACCAGCCCATGTTTGGCGATCATTGTACCAAAAGGGCCATTTTCTCAAATCCACCTGCTCGATCAAGATACACACCTGCGAATGCAGCTTCGCATTAAAAAATGAAATCAAAGTTCCCGCCTTCATGTTGAAGCGCAGGGGTTCCCCGACCTTTTTGCCCAATGGCCTGTCATCGTTTTCGGCAGATGGCACGGCCAACCCCAAGGAAAATAGTTTTCTATAATTCTACAAAATGAAATTCGTAAGTTACTGAAGATTTTAATATTTTTCCATAGAGGGTTCTTCGGCATAAGCATTGCTATTACTTAGATCAAATCTAATAGCCAAATATACATTGTTAAACTACAAACTATGAGAGGAGCATAACATTATGCAAAAAGTACTGCCGTTGTCAGCAATGTTCTTATTCGCAATGTTCTTATTTTCTACCACTGCTTTCGCACTATCATTGGGCAACCAGATAACTATTTACGATCAGAAAAGTTATGGCAATGCTAATTATGGCATGGGTGAAGATCAGGAAGTTGAACCCGGAATGGCTTGGCACCAACAGTGGGATTTGGAAGGTTTCTTTATATCGTACAATTGGCACTACCAGCTGAGCTGCAGGGATTTAATTATGTCCATTTTGCCGAACAGTGCGGTAACGATAGTTTGATGGGAGCCAATCCTGTCCCCGAACCTGGGACCATGCTTTTGCTTGGAACCGGCTTAATGGGCCTCGCAGGATTTGGCAGAAAAAAGTTTAAGAAAAAATAGAGATTATCAGACTATAACTCCCGGATGATACCCTGAGGACCGGCATTGATCACGGTGGTTTCACCGATACGATCGATTTGACCGGCGCTTCCATGGATGTGTCCGCAGACAACCAGGTTTGGCTTTTTAATAAGGATAGTCTCTCGAACTGCTTGACTTCCCAAACTCCTGCCATCGGAAGATACGTCCAGCGCACCCGCGGGGGGTGAATGACTGACCAGCACACCGCCGAAGGGGCAATCGCGCAATAAATCATAGGCCTCATCTTCGGAAAAATCATAGCTCCATGAGCCGAAGGGCGTGACGGGTATACCGCC
>CAMYIF010000219.1 GCA_947258415.1 uncultured Pseudomonadales bacterium | reverse complement strand
TTATATTTATTTTTTGCGGCACCTGTCATTGCAATTCCCATTTTTATTCGCCTGGGGCTATACCGTGCCATCATTAGGTACATCGGTTACATGGCCATGTGGTCGGTGGTAAAGGCTGTTAGCTTTTACACATTAATATGGGGCGTACTTGTGTTGATGACCCAAACTGTAGGCGTACCTCGTTCGGTTTTGTTAATTAACTGGTTGATGGCAATTCTGCTAATTGGTGGTACCCGGGCGATCGCTCGTTGGTGGCTTACCGGTAGTTTTAAATCAAGCCGTCAAACCAGGCAAAAGAAAAGAGTAGCTATTTACGGCGCGGGTGATGCTGGGGTGCAGGTGGCAAACGCCTTGTCTAGCAGTTTCAAGCTCAAACCAGTTGCGTTTATCGACGATAATCCTGGGTTACAAGGGAATTACATTGGCGGTTTACAGGTATACGCGTTTAAACAGCTCAGCTCGCTTATTGAAGATCAAGCTGTGACCGAGGTATTGCTGGCATTGCCTTCAGCTTCCCGTTCGACAAGAAATAGAATTATTTCGATGTTGGAACCCTTTGCGGTTCATGTAATTACGTTACCCGCCCTCGACGATTTTGCCAGTGGCGAGATTAAGCCCAACGACCTTCGAGAGGTAGGCATTCGTGATCTATTGGGCAGGATTCCAGTAGATCCCGACGAAGATTTATTAACAAAAAATATCAGGGATAAAGTGGTCATGGTCACGGGAGCAGGCGGTTCGATTGGATCCGAGCTTTGTCGCCAGATTCTTAAGATTGGACCAGCTGCCCTGATTCTGTTTGAACGCAGCGAACACGACCTGTACAAGATAGAAAGCGAGCTAATCGCTATGGCGGAAAGGATGCATCCGGAAATGCCCGATACTAAAGACTTTATTATCCCAATATTGGCTTCCGTAACCGTTCAAGGTCGACTAGATATGGTCTGTCAAGCCTTTGGAGTGCAGACAATTTATCATGCTGCAGCCTATAAACATGTCCCGATGGTAGAGAAAAACCCGTTGGAAGCTATCCAAAACAATATAATAGGTACCTACACGGCAGCGATTGCCGCAATAGACAACAATGTTGAAACTTTCGTATTAATTTCGACGGACAAGGCGGTACGCCCGACCAGTACTATGGGTGCAACCAAAAGGTTTGCGGAAATGGTCCTGCAGGGACTCTCATTACTAGAGAATAACAAAACCCGATTTAGCATGGTGCGATTCGGTAACGTGTTGGATTCTTCCGGGTCCGTTATACCCTTGTTTAGAAGCCAGATTAAAAACGGTGGGCCGATTACCGTTACCGACCCTAAAATTATTCGCTATTTTATGACGATTCAGGAAGCCTCTCAGCTTGTGATACAGGCCGGCGCTATGGGCAGGAGTGGTGAAGTTTTTGTGCTGGAGATGGGTGAGCCGGTTAATATTCTGGATATGGCAAAAAAACTGATTCATTTAAGCGGATTGGAAATTAAAGATTCAGAAAATCCTGATGGTGATATCGAGATCGTATTTACTGGATTAAGACCCGGGGAAAAGCTTTATGAAGAACTTTTAATCGGGGAAAATGTAACGCCAACTCCTCATCCACTTATCATGTCAGCTGATGAAGACTATACGAATTGGGGGCAAGTTTCGGACTATATGGATAAACTAAAATTAGCGATTGAATCCAACAATGTCGACGCTGGCCGAATGCTTTTGGTTGATGCGATAAATGAATATAGTCCCCAATGTGATGTGGCTGATCTGGTGCATGAGCGAATGACGCAGAATGCCGGTAGTGTAAGTAAAGGTAACATTCTCAATTATCCTTCGTGAGGCAAATCACTGGAATCCCCAATTAACACGGTGTATGTTCCACGCTTTTGGTTAGAATTAGGCGCATGAGCGGTAAAGTTTTCATCAAAACCCACGGCTGCCAGATGAACGAGTATGACTCGGCGAAAATGCTGGATGTGCTCGCCGAGGGCTGCAACTTGTCTGTCACCGACGAAGAGTCGGAAGCCGATGTTCTTCTTTTGAATACCTGTTCGATCCGCGAAAAGGCCCAGGAAAAGGTGTTTTCTCAACTTGGGCGCTGG
>CAMYIF010000218.1 GCA_947258415.1 uncultured Pseudomonadales bacterium | reverse complement strand
TCCCTCTTGTGTACATGCTGTCGCCACTACCCCGGCACAGTGACTGGGAGCACTGCTTTGCTCATTCTCCCAGTCCTATCAGCCTTCCCCGCATTGGCGAACAGGTCGGCCTGTGCAACGTCCTTTTCGAGGATTGCTCAGCGTTCACTCACATTACGGCCTGCACACTCACCAAGTCACCTAGTGACCCTCTACACCAGAGGCTTCAGCCACTTCGTTACCTCCATGACTGCTCCGATTGCTTCCGGCTGGAGCAACATCGCCGGGTGGGATTCGCACCCACTGAGAAACGTCGCCTTTGCACGGCGCACGCCAACTCCTGACCTACACGGACGCCCATCGAACGGCAGGGGTGCCGCAGAAGCAGACATACTTGCCAGGTAACCAGCGCTTTCCAGAACAGATTGGGAAAATAGGTATACTGTCCCGGAATTGCGGAATTGAAGGCACAAACGCTCCAGCTTCTGTCGCTCGTGGCGCGCGGCCGCCATCCCGGCATGCAGCGAAAAGCCAGCCACTTTTGCCACCCGGGCGCTGGACGCTTCCAGGCTGCCCGCCGGCGGCAGGCTCTGCAGGCAACAGGCCTTGCGGCCCTGCTGTGACCCCACGGCTGCTAAAAATCCAGATGGTTCGGTTGCTGTTGTGATCCTGAATCAAGATTCCGAAGCCAAAAACATATCCCTGAATCTAGGTGAAAAATCCGCTAAAATAACCATTAACGGACAGGCCATTCAAACAATAATTTTAAACATATATCTATGTCAGATTACAAAACAGCGGCGCAGAACAGAGTTCCTCTCCTGCAAAAGGCGGCTTTCGGGTCGGGTCACCTCGTGAATAATTTAATGCCCGGGGCTTTGGCTGTTTTTATGTTTTTCCTCCTTACAGCCTTTGGTATGGATCCCTTTCTGGCAGGATTACTCGGTGGTTTACCAAGATTAGTCGATGCCCTATCTGATCCCGTTATGGGTTATATTTCAGACAACACGAATACTCGCTGGGGAAGACGCAGGCCATATATTTTTATTGGTGCCATCCTTACAGGTCTCCTGTTTATTTTACTCTGGCAAATGGATGAGAATAATTCACAGGACTATAACTTCTGGTATTTCCTTATAATTTCCTCAGTGTTTATTCTTGCCAACACTACTTTTTCAACACCGCTTATTGGACTTGGGTATGAAATGACCTCAGATTACAACGAGCGGACACGACTCATGGGATTGGCCAATGTTGTAGGTCAGGGGGCCTGGATGGTTGTACCCTGGTTTTGGGTTTTAATCGCAGATGAAAACTTGTTTGCAACCCAGGCCGAAGGGGTTAGAACACTCGCCATCATGGTTGGTGTCATTGCGATTGTCTTCGGTATTTTACCGGCCATTTTTTGTAGGGGTATTGATTCCAGCAAAATCGAAAATCGCCAGGAAATATCATTTAAAAACCTGGTAACTATCTTTGCAGGTTTATTCAAAGGTATGTTTGAGGTATTCAGGCATAAACCATTCTTGAGGTTGTGTGGTGCTACTTTTCTGGTTTTCAATGGATTTCAAATTGTGGCATCTTTCAGTTTTTTCATTATTTTATTCTATTTGTTTAATGGCGATTATGCCGCTGCGGGAACCTGGCCGGCCTGGTTTTCCACCATCCTTGCAGTTATTACAGCTTTCTTTGTGATCCCACTGGTAGCATGGATGGCAAGCAAATGGGGAAAAAGAACTGCATTTATCATTTCTACCGTAATTTCAATAGTTGGGTATGTTTTGAAATGGTGGGGCTTCAATCCGGAGAATCCTTTCCTTATGTATTTGCCTCTTCCATTGATGGCATTTGGACTGGGTTGTTTGTTCACCTTGATGATGAGTATGACAGCCGACATCTGTGATTTGGACGAGTTAGAGAACGGGATGCCACGTAAAGAAGGTACGTTTGGTGCTATCTATTGGTGGACCGTAAAATTAGGCCAGGCTTTGGCATTGATTGTTGGAGGGGCAGTACTTAGTTGGGTGGGATTTGATGGTAATGCCGCTACTCAATCAGCAGAAACCATAACCCAACTTCGCATAGCAGATATCGTCATTCCGTCTGTTACAGCAGGTTTAGCGATACTGGTCATGTGGAATTACGACTTAACGGAAGAAAAAGCA
>CAMYIF010000217.1 GCA_947258415.1 uncultured Pseudomonadales bacterium | reverse complement strand
GCAGGACAGGATATTTATCGTGGAGGTATAACCGAGACTTCTGTGGCAGCCTGTATGGGATGCCATAGTCCAACCGGTGAGGGCAATGGTCCGGCTGCATACCCGGCGCTTAAGGGTCAGCATCCCGAGTATCTGGTCGACCAGTTGAAACAGTTCAAGGCCGGAACCCGTGCCAATGATGCTGGAGGTATGATGCGTAAGGTGGCCAAGCGTATGTCGGAAACAGAAATGAAAGCCGTCTCCGCCTATGCAGCAGGCATGAAATAAACTCAAGCCTTACCCCCCTGAACAGGTTAATTCCTGTCAGGGGTTATGTTCATGCACTATTCATAAACGTTGTCATAAACTATACGTCGCTTTCCCGGTCAAACTGATTCATCTACTCAAGAGGTTATTCCATGTTCAAAAAAGGACTATTAATCCTGGTACCGTTACTATTTGTGTTTACTCAGGTACACGCACAACAATTCGCTGAAGGTGTTGACTACATAGAGATCAAAGAACCGGTAAAAACGTCACATCCGGATAAGGTGGTGGTGACTGAGATATTCTGGTACGGATGTCCGCATTGTTATCGGTTTGAACCCTACATCGAAAACTGGAAAGCTAATCTTCCCGAGGGCGTCGTTTTTGAGCAGTTACCCTCCGTTTTAAACGCCAGCTGGATGCAACATGCGCGCGCATATTTCGCCCTGCAGGCGATGGGTGAAACAGAAAAAGTTCACAAGCATCTCTTTGCTGCAATTCATCTGAAGAGACAACGACTCAACAGCCTCGATACCATTGCCAGCTTTGTTGCCGCTCTGGGCGTTGATGAGAAGGAATTCCGAAATCATTATCATTCTTTTCCGATTGATACACAGGTTCGAAAGATGCGTCAGAAAGAAAAGAAATACGGCCATGGTGGGGTTCCTGCCGTGATCGTGAATGGCAAATACAGAACCAGTGGCTCTCTTGCCGGCAGTAACGCCGGTATCATTAAGGTCATTGATCACCTGGTTCAAAAAGAGCTTGGCAACAAGTAAAAGCCCTGCACTCGAATGTTGTAAATTACAGGGGCCCTTTGAGGCCCCTGTTTTTTTGACAGGTTCTAGACGGGGTAAAAAATTATCAGCTTGAGGGGGTTTACATGCCACATGTCGTTATTGCCGGGGCGGGGTTTGCAGCGTCGACCGCAGTTAAAACTTTAAGAAAGCAGGGCTTCAAAGGCAAGATCACTTTGGTGGCACCACGCGCAGAGTTATTCTATTACCCCAGTCTTATCTGGGTGCCGGCAGCAAAGAGGTCGCGTTCTGATCTGGTTATTCCTTTACATGCTTTACTTGAAAAAAATCATGTTGACTATATCCAGTCATCGGTAACTGCGCTGGATGCTAAAAACAGGGTATTGACCCTGGAACGCGGAACAATCGAGTATGATGCATTGATCATCGCCACCGGTGGGCGTTACCTTCAAAAGCTACCCGGCATTGAGTATTCCCATGTGGTCTGTAGCGGCTGGAAACCGACACGTGAATTCTCAGTGCGCCTTGCAAAGATGACTTCGGGTACGGTCGCATTTGGGTTCGCTGGAAATCCGAATGAGCCGCCCGCGATGCGCGGGGGGCCGGTTTTCGAATTCATGTTTGGTGTAGATACATTACTGCGCCAGCAGGGGCGTCGCCACAATTTTGAGCTGGTATTTTTCAGTCCTGCCCCAAGGCCCGGACAGAGGATGGGAGATAAGGCGGTTGACCGCATGCTGGCAGAAATCAACAGGCGTGGCATCAAAACCTATCTGGGCAAGAAACTGAAAAAGTTTACTGCTGACTCGATCGAAACAGAAGCGGTCACTTTTAAAGCCGATTTGACCTTGTTTATACCCGGCATGACTGGCCCGGTTTGGGCTGCTGATTCCGGGCTGAGTTTATCCCCCGGAGGGTTTTTCCAGGCGAACCGGTTTTGCCAGGTCGAGGGCCATAATAATATTTTCGTTGCCGGTGATGCAGGTAGTTTTCCCGGTCCTGAGTGGAAACCGAAACAGGCGCACATGGCCGACCTGCAGGCCGAGTGTGCAGCCAAGAATCTGCTGGCCGATCTTGCCGGGCAGCCCGCGACGCACACGTTGCAGGCGCCCATCGTTATCAGAGAAGGGCAAGCCCGCTACGTGGTGGCCCCGAGCCCGTCGCTCAGGCTT
>CAMYIF010000216.1 GCA_947258415.1 uncultured Pseudomonadales bacterium | reverse complement strand
GCGAACGAAGCGGTCACGGGCTGGGACTGGCGCTGGCCAGGGAAATAGTGCAATTGCATCATGGCCAGTTAACTGTCACCAGCGAAATTGGAAAAGGAACAGAGTTCGTGATTGAAATTCCGAAAGAGACCGAGAGACTCAAGCAGGTAATTTAATGGCAAAAAAAATTCTGCTCGTTGACGATGAGCCCCATGTTATACGGATTATGAAAATGTCCATCGAGCGCGAGGGTTTTAGTGTGTTAACGGCAAAAAACGGTGCCGAAGGTCTGGCTTGCGTGCACGAGCAACATCCCGACGCTATCGTGGTTGATATCGAAATGCCAAAAATGAATGGCCGCCAGATGTGCGAGCAACTGCACAAGGATTTTCCGGATCATCAAATACCCATTTTTATCGCAACGTCACGGGCCGAAGACGAATTCCGTTTATGGACCCATAACTATCCCCTGATTCGCTTCATGGAAAAACCGGTCAGCCTGCGTTCATTGATAAATAAATTAAACATGGCCATGGCAGAAATATCCCCTGACAGCCAGGCACATGCCGGGGGAAGCTGAATTGATAGAAAATAATCTTGATTGCCTCAATTTTGAAAAATATAACCGGCTCCTGGGCCGTTTGCTCCCGCAAGCTGCCGGCCTGATCGTTTTTAATTCGCAGGGAAAACCAGCCTGGCAAAGCCCGTCAATCAATACCAACACAGTGGGTAGCATCCAGCAACGATTGCGCCACCGGGGAGGTATCAGCCAGGGGTTGGCAAAAACCGTTATCGAGCGAGAAGGCAAGAACGATATTGAAGTTCACCACCGCCTGCTGTTAACCGACACGGACATAACCATTGGCCTGCTGGCCGTGGTAATCGAGAAAAATACCCATTCGGTTTCAATTCGAAACCAGTCTGGCTCAACCGAATTAATCCTCGAAACCCTTGCCATGATAGGCCAGCTCCTTTGTGAAGACTTCCAGCTCAATGCCGAGCTAAGCACCATGGCGCTTGAATTGGGTGATCGTTACGAAGAGCTTAACCTGGTTTACAGTGCCGCCGACCAGGTCAATAACTACGCGGAAAGCCATCAGGCCATGCAAAGGCTTACCGACCGACTGGTGGATCATCTCAATGTCGGCGTTTCCTGCATTCTCCTGGACAAACAGAAAAAGATCTTTATCTCGCATGGTGATCAGTTTGCCGAAGATGACATTAAGTACCTGGTTGAAACGCTCAAAATCGAGTTACTTCCCTGGGTCAAGAAAAACAATAAAACCGTACTGATTAATGACCTGGGTGACGATATCCGCGCAGAGGCTTGCCCGGGAATATTCTTCAAGATAATTTGCCACCCTCTGCTGGATGCACAAGGCAAGGTTGCCGGCCTGATTATCTGTATCAACCAGCACGATAAGGTCAATTTTAACAACAGCGACCGGAACCTGGTCGAGGTTATCGGCCGCAAGGCATCAAAAATCATGCTGGCCACTTACGACAAGCTTACCGGTTTGCTGAACCGGTCGAGCTTTGAATACGTGATTCAACAAAAAACCAAGGCCGATAATTACAGCGCGCGGCCCCAGACATTGTTACTGGTAAAAATCAACCTGTTACATATCGTCAATGAACTTCACGGGTTAAAGGCCGGGGACGATTTGATCAAATTTATTGCCAGACTACTGCAAGGCGAGATACGTGAAGGAGATATTTTTTCCCGATTCGACGGAGACATATTCGGCATAGTCCTTGACCCCTGCCCGGTCATGAACGGGCAAATCATCGCTCAAAAAATACTCACTAAAGTTGAAGACATAAACTACAGAATTAACAAGGAAATATTCGCCATTTCATTAAATATTGGGCTTGCACCACTCGAACAGGGTGAGAATGGTGAAGAAGTCGCGATGAATGCCGAACTGGCACTGGATATAGCGAGGGGTAAGGGCCGCAATACGTTCGAATTATACGACAGTAATAACCTTGAAACCCGGGCCAGACAAATCCAGATGCGTATGCTCTTCCGTATCCAGGAGGCGGTTCGAAAAAACCGGTTTGAGCTTTACTGCCAGGGTATCTTTTCCCTGTCGCCAAAAGAAGATATGCCGCACCACTATGAAATACTGATTCGGCTCAGGGACGAGGAAGGTGGCATTATTTCGCCCGATGATTTTATTCCCTCGGCCGAGAAATACAAGCTAATGCCGATTATCGACCGCTGGGTAGCACTCTTCGTCAGCGACTGGTGCATGTGCTGACCGTGTATGTCGACTAGCTGACTGCCCAGCGCGCGCAGCGT
>CAMYIF010000215.1 GCA_947258415.1 uncultured Pseudomonadales bacterium | reverse complement strand
CATGAGTTTGGCGCTACAACGGGTCGGCCAAGACGATGCGGCTGGCTCGACCTGGTCGCGCTAAAACACGCCATGCAAATTAACAGCATCACCGGGTTGTGCCTGACCAAGCTCGATGTGCTTGACGGACTCGAAACAATCAAAGTCTGTGTTAGTTACCAAGGCCGTGGTGAAAATGGTTGTGGCATCTTCAGTTCAGAAAACCTCGCGGTAGTTAAGCCTGTTTATGAAGAAATGCCCGGTTGGCAAGAGTCAACGGTCGGCGCCAGGTCAATGGATCAATTACCCCAGGCAGCACGAGATTATATTGCCTACATAGAAAACCGGCTTGGTGTGCCGATTGATATTATTTCTACCGGCCCGGATCGTGAAGAAACCATTACCCTGCGACACCCCTTCTCAGAAAAGTGTGAGACTTAAAACGCTAAGCCTAATTGCCTTGACTGGTGCCATCTTTGGCTACGAACGGCAAAGTGCTGTTTGTACCGCGACATAAAAAGTGAGAATTCGAGCAAAAGCTTTTATAATAGGCATCTCCTAACAGGCGAATGTAGTTTAATTCAAGTAGTTTCAGTAATTTACAGGGCGCTAAGGCTCGGATAGGTCAGGCATGTCGGTTAAAGCAGTTCAATTAATGGATACCCAGGTAAAGGTCGGGCAAGTTGTCATGGGCGGCGGCGCACCTGTGGTTGTTCAGTCGATGACCAATACCGATACAGCGGATATCGAGGCGACAGTTAAACAGGTTGCACAGCTGGCAAAAACCGGCTCGGAACTGGTACGCATCACAGTGAATAATGAAGCGGCGGCTGCGGCCGTCCCCGAAATTGTTGCTCGCCTTGATGCCATGGGCATTAATGTTCCCATTGTCGGTGATTTCCATTACAACGGCCATAAGTTACTAACGCGCTACCCTGAATGCGCCAAAGCACTGGCAAAGTACCGTATTAACCCGGGCAATGTCGGGCGTGGTAAAAAGAAAGACGAGCAGTTTGCAGCAATGATTGACGTCGCCTGCCAGTATGACAAACCCGTGCGTATCGGGGTTAACTGGGGCAGCCTTGACCAGGCCTTATTAGCCAAAATGCTGGATGATAATGCCAAGAGCGCCCAGCCAAGGCCGCTTGAGGATATCCAGCGCGAAACCCTTATAGCCTCGGCGCTGCAAAGCGCAGAAATGGCTGAAAGCCTTGGCCTTGGCCATAATAAAATAGTCATTTCATGCAAAACAAGTTCGGTTCAGGAGCTGATTAAAACCTATCGTGAGCTGCACAAGCGTTGTGATTACCCTCTGCATTTGGGATTGACCGAAGCGGGCATGGGATCAAAGGGTATCGTTGCTTCGACCGCAGCACTTGCGGTGTTATTGCAAGAGGGTATTGGCGATACGATTCGCATTTCCCTGACCCCGGAACCCGGTGGCGATAGGTGCAAGGAAGTCGTTGTTGCCCAGGAGATCTTGCAAACGATGGGGCTGCGCTCATTTACACCCATGGTGATTGCCTGTCCGGGATGTGGCCGGACAACCAGTACCTACTTTCAAAAGCTGGCCAGTGATATTCAATCGTATTTGCGCCAACAAATGCCTGTCTGGAATAAACAGCACCCTGGTGTTGAAACAATGAATGTCGCTGTCATGGGCTGTGTGGTTAATGGTCCAGGCGAAAGCAAGCATGCAAATATCGGCATAAGCCTGCCGGGTACGGGTGAGCGTCCGGTTGCGCCCGTGTTTATTGACGGTGAGCGAAGCGTGACCTTAAAGGGAGATCATATTGCTGAGGAATTCCAGGCCATTATCGAAGCCTATGTGCAAAAAAATTACACCCCTTAAGGGCAACCAAAATAATGAATGAATCCAGCTTTAGGCCGATTTTCTAATGCTGGCGACAGAGATGCTTCAGTATGTCCTTTGCAAATAATGACTATGCCAGCCAGATGGACGATGAAGCCTACCAGAATTATATCCTCCAGGGCGTTTCGAGAACCTTTGCCCTAACCATCCCCCAATTACCCAGGAAACTGCGCAATATCGTCGGCAATGCCTATTTGCTTTGCCGTATTGCCGATACCATTGAAGATGATGCCGGCCTGAGCATTGAGCAAAAGCATGCTTTCAGCCGGGAATTTATAGAAATTGTCCAAGGTGGCAGGACGCCAGATGAATTTGCGCAGCGTCTGTCCGAATTGCTGGATAAAAGAACGTCGGCTTCAGAAAAATACTTGATTGGCAACACAGATAAAGTCATTCGTGTGACCCGTGGATTTACCCAGCGCCAGCAGGAAATTTTAAGCCGAAATGTTGATGTAATG
>CAMYIF010000214.1 GCA_947258415.1 uncultured Pseudomonadales bacterium | reverse complement strand
TACATGGCATTGCATGGCGAGGAGGCGCTGTTTGATACCGCCAGTTACTTCCCCGGCCATGGCCTCGGGAGCGCCGCATCGCGCGATGGCCTGCTCGGGTTCGGTCAACTTCCAAGTATTAGCGGTGGGACCATAGCCTGATCCCCGGTCGGCGCGGCCTTGTTGGAATATGCGGGCCAAATAGCGCCTGTTTTTCGCCCCTGAAACGAGCAGTTTGTCCAAGATAGACTAAATTTAAAAGACATCTGCAGAGACTTAATCGGATAAATCAGGAGCGGTAATATGTTTGCCAGGAGCACTCTTCGACGGGGATTGATGGCGTTATTAGCAGGCTTGATGAGCTTGCCAGTGGCAGCCGAAGTCGATTCTTCACAGCGTCCACTGGAAACCCAGGTTCAGGACATCAAGCAACAGGTGCTCAGCCTTAATCGCGACCTGTTTATTCTCGAAGAGGAATTGCTGTTTCCAACCAATACCCAGGTCGCGGTATTCCTGTCGATGAACGTCGGCGAATTCTTCCAGCTCGATGCGGTTAAGCTCACCCTCGATAACAAGACAGTCACCAATTACCTGTACACTGAGCGCCAGGTCGATGCCTTGCATCGCGGCGGCGTCCAGCGGCTGTACATGGGCAATGTAAAGGCCGGCGAACATGAACTGGTGGCGGTGTTCACCGGGCGCGGCCCGGAAGGCCGGGATTTCCGGCGCGGCACCACCATGACCTTCAACAAGGATTCCGAGTCCAAGCACCTGGAACTCAAGATCGTCGATTCCACGGCGAAACAGCAGCCGCAATTTTCAGTCAAGGAGTGGTAGGCAGTCTTGGTTACCCGACGTTGGCTGATCGGCCTGCTGCTGGCGCTGACCTGCACGGTAAGCGCGGCGGACAAGGCTGCGAGCAAACCTGACTCGGTTCAGGATTTGCGCTACGGAGTAGCGCTGTTCCACTTTTTCCAACAATCCTATTTTGACGCCCTCACCGAACTGATGGGCGGATCCCCCGAACAAGTCCTTATGGCCGCTGAGATCGCGATGGAACATCACCTCGGACTTACTTGCGACCCAATTGCCGGTTTGGTACAAATACCCTGCATCGAACGAAACGCCATGGGAGCCATAAAGGCCATAAACGCCTGTGAAATGGCGCTTGACCGGGATCCTTCCCAGGCAAAGATCCCTCTTGATAAGGTGATCGCAACCATGTGGGAAACCGCCAAAGACATGGCCTCAAATTATAAAGAGACCAGTAGAGGTGGCCTGGCTGTACAAGTGAATCTTAGTGATTGCTAGTTTTCAACATGATTTGGGACTAAAATGAGCACTTTCTAAATTTTTGTCAGACGCGCAGTCCTATTAACAACCTTCTTCAGAATACAATAAATACGGTATTTAATCAGTATTTATATTTGTAGGCATTATACTACTTTAAAATTTTTTAACATATTTATTGCAATAAATTGCTTTTTATCGTGTTTATTAGCTGTTAATCGATTATTTGTATTTGTTTAAAGTTGCCCCAAACCTACTTGACATATGAAAACGATCAGCCTACTTATGTTACTTTTGACTTCGTTTATACCGGCCTTAGGGCAGGACGTCAGTATTGATGGAAGACTCCAACCCTTACTCAATGAATTTTTTCAAATTTGTGAGAAGTATGATATCGATTATCACGACAAACTGTTTAAGCTTGAAAGTATTGATATTGTAAATACACTAACGGTTTCAGAAAACTCCTCCACCCTGGGAATGCTACGCCGCGATGAACAGGGTGCAGTCATTGCCATCGATATTAACTGGATGGCGCAACTGGACCCGGAAATCCTTAAAGTTGTGGCCTTTCACGAGTTTTCGCATTACTTCCTCGAATACGCGACCCATATTTGCAACGATTGCGGTCATATCATGTCGGTTGTAAATTCGAGTTATTTCGAAATTATCAGAGATTGGGACAACCAGTTGAGGACCTTATTTGAAGAATCACCGGCGCTAAAGAGAAAATTCGGTGCCGCGGTCGCAACCCATAACTAAAGTCATTTTATTACAGTTGGCAACTTTCCCGTCTTCGGGAATCGATCAGATGAATGATCTTCCAGCCCCCGCTTATTTTTGCAAGGGTAAAAGCATTTGCGCCGCAGTGACTAAAACTGCCATTCAACCAAAACTCATAAGGCGTCCAAACATGCGCTAAATTTCCATCTATCTGCACTTTGTAATCCAAAAGCCGTTCCTCCCATTTTTGGGTATCGGAACGATTCGCGATCGCATTAAACAGTTCTTCCTCCGAACCCGTATTAATCAGATCCCTCCCTT
>CAMYIF010000213.1 GCA_947258415.1 uncultured Pseudomonadales bacterium | reverse complement strand
GGCTATTTTACCCTTGTAAATATTTGATTTCTTCTGGTCCCGAGAGGGTACTTCGATATCGAGGTCGTAAAGTTGTTGGCCATTGACCATCGCCACCCTGAGCTCTTCGGCCTGGGTGGCATTGATTAAGATTCTTTTCATTGAAATTGTTGCCTTGCTTGAATAGCCAGCTGCTGCGACTTGTCCGTTCTGCCAGACGTGTTTCCTTTTTTATCTGTGCGGGCAATAGGCCCATGCACGCCGGTCCCTGTAAACCGATTGTGATGAGGAAATTATTGATCAGAACAAAACTGTGTATGAGGCAGTTCATTGGCCTTTGTGTGACTGGAAGCCCTGAACCAGGCACCTATACATCGCCTGATCCGGACTAATTAGTTTGGAAAACAGGCCCTCGGGCCTTTGCTTCCCTTTAAAAAACTGTTTTGGTAGTGTTTTGCCTGGAATTTAGGCAGTACAATGCTACGGCAAGGAATATAACACAGTTTCTGCCAACTGCCATCCATTGAGTCTAGATAATCCACAAAAAAGCCCCGTCAGCCTGATCGAGATCTCTGCCGCTCAGCTTGGGCAAAGACTCGATAACTTCCTGTTCAAACAGCTCGACAAGGTTCCCCGTACCCGCATTTATCGAATCATCAGGAAAGGTGAGGTGCGGGTTAACAAGAAGCGTTGTAAACCGGAATACAAACTCAAACTTGGCGATCAGGTCAGGATTCCACCGTTACTTCTGCTAACCGAGTCACGCGACAGGCTACAGCCGTCAAAACGGTTAATCGAAAATCTCGAGCGCAACATACTTTTTGAAAACGCGCACATTATCATTATCGACAAGCCCGCCGGACTCGCGGTCCACGCCGGTTCAGGGGTTGACTACGGCGTCATCGACGCGATGCGCCTGCTGCGACCAGACCATGCCATCGAGTTGGTGCACAGGCTCGACCGTGATACCAGTGGTTGCCTGCTATTGAGTAAACACCGACAGGCGTTGCTGGGCGTTCAAGCGGCGCTGCGCGACAGAACGCTCAATAAGAAATATTGCGCTATAGTCAAGGGTCGATGGCCCCGGGAAATACGCGAAATCAAACTCGCGCTGAAAAAAATAGTCCTTCCCAACGGGGAACGACGAATGCAGGTTGACAGCAACGGGAAAAAGGCCTTGAGTCGAATCAAGCTATTACAGACCGGAGACAGTTTCAGTTTTATTCAGGTGGAACTTGTAACCGGCCGTACGCATCAAATCCGGGTGCATTGCCAGTCCCAGGGGCACGAAATCGCGGGTGACGATAAATACGGTGATGCTGCATTTAATCGAGCCATGCGCCAGCAAAAAATTAGCCGCTTGATGCTGCATGCTGCAAGTCTCGAATTGCCACAGGGCAAATTCACACCCGAACTGGTGGTCAACGCGCCTTTGCCGGCAGAATTCGAGGCGCTCATCGGCGCTACAGAAAATGGCTTAACCACGCACAACTGTTAAAACAGGAAGCAAGATGACGGATAACGAAACGAGTACCGAGCATGCCGGTCCAGGCAATGACAAGCATTCCCAGAGAATTATTGATCGCCTCGTATTTGCGGCGATAAAAGAGCAGACCCGTGCGCGCCGCTGGCGAGTCGGGTTCATGCTGTTTTTCATCGTCTATCTGAGCGTTGTAACAATCATGTTCTTTGCCGAAACTGATGACAGGTCGTTGGCGGTCGATGGGGAAAAGCATACCGCGCTGGTCAAGCTTTCCGGGGTTATCGCCAGTGGCGAAGCGGCCGGTTCCGAGAACGTCATTGCCGGGCTCAAAGCGGCCTTTAAGCACGATGATACAGCGGGCGTGGTGCTGGAAATCAATTCACCGGGCGGTTCGCCGGTGCAGGCCGCATACATTTTCGACGAAATCATGCGCCTGAAACAGAAACACAAATCGATACCCGTGTACGCGGTGGTCGCGGATATTGCCGCATCGGGTGGATATTTTGTCGCCGCGGCGGCCGATAAAATTTATGCAAACCAGTCGAGCCTGGTCGGATCGATTGGCGTGCGCATGGATGCGTTCGGATTCGTCGAACTGATGAAGAAAATCGGTGTCGAGAGACGGCTCTTAACTGCGGGTGAAAACAAGGGACTGTTCGATCCATTCCTGCCGGAGAAAAGTGAACAGAAGGCTCATTTACAATCGATGCTCGATGAAGTGCATGGTCACTTTATCACTGCAGTCAAACGCGGCAGGGGAGATCGTCTGGTTGTCAACGAGGATACCTTCAGCGGCTTGATATGGAGCGGTGAAAAGGCACTCGGCCTGGGTCTTGTAGATGCCTACGGTACAAAGCA
>CAMYIF010000212.1 GCA_947258415.1 uncultured Pseudomonadales bacterium | reverse complement strand
CAGTTTTATCTTGACCCTTTTTTTAGCGGTGATTATGGAAAATGTGTTTCAACGCTGCAAAGATCCCAAGACCCGGTTCAGAATCACCTTCATTTTTACCTGTTTAATGATGTATTCAACGGCGTGGGGTATTAATTTCTTGCTGGGTACACCAGAAATCTTTTTGACGATTTTACCGGGCAGTATAATCGGAACCATTTACACTTTTTCCTATACCTTGACGCTGGTAAAACTGCAACGTATTGAACTCCCATGACAGTTGCTCCCCTGCCCCTGACATAACAACCAGACAATCATCTGCCTAAAGAACTGTTAGCTGCCATAAATTGCTATTTACTGGCCAACAATTGCTGGGTCAAAATCTGCTCGTACACCCTTATTCGCTGGACATAACGAACCGGTTCATTACCACGGGCATAACCATAATACAGGTGCTTGTAATATTCTTTTTTGCTCAGCAGTGGCAATACATCTTTAATGTCATGCCACTTGGCAGGGTTTTTATTTTGCAATACAGCCAGCTTTTGCGCATCCCGCATATGTCCCAAACCGACATTGTAAGCAGCGAGCGCTATCCAGGTTAAATCGGGTTCTTCGATCTCTTTTTTAAACAGGTTTTTCAATCTGGCCATGTACTTTGCGCCGCCCATAATACTTTGCTCAGGATTAAGCCGGTTGGAAACATCCATTGCTTTAGCCGTTGGTAACGTCAGCATCATCATACCCCTGACCCCGGTTTGGCTTTTTGCCTTTGGGTTCCAGTGCGATTCCTGGTAAGCCTGGGAGGCCAGCAATAATTCGGGTAAGTCATAAGTCTCGGCTGCAGATTTGAACAGTGGTCGAAATTTCGTATATCGTTCGTCTATTCGCTTGATAAATGCCGAGGTATCGACATAATCAAAGCTGTCTTCATGGCCATAATAGCGTTCCTGGATGCTGGCGAATTGTTCGGTCTTTTTAAAAGACTTGAACCAGGCCATAGAATCTTCTCGAAGATCGTCGGCTCCAAGTGGCAACAACCAGGCTAGCTTATCTTTTGGGCCGAGGTTAAATTTCACTTTTAACTCAGGATAATAGCGCTGGTTTACCGCAACAATTGTCGAATCCATGACGGTGCATTCGATTTTCTTTTTCCAGATGTCGGCCAGAATCTGTTCTGAATCAGTGCCTGAAACAGTGGACCAGTTCAGCTCGGGATGTTCGGTTTTTAAGGCAGTCAAACGTTCTGCATAACTGGTGCCTGCGGAAACAACCAACTGCACTTTGTAAAGGTCTTTAATTTTACGCGGTCTTGGTCCACCTCTGCGGCACACGACTTGCTGATGCACTTCCTGGTAACGCGGTCCGTAAAGGAAACGCTTTTTCCTCTCCTCGGTGACCGACAGGCCACCCGAAGCCATGTCACCATTACCGGTTGCTAACGCTTCCAGCATCTCCTCAACACTATGTTTTATTATAAAGCGAGGTGTTACCCCCAAATGATCAGCATAGGCTTTGACAATTTCATACTCGGGGCCAGCTTCATTGCCATCTCGATCTAGGTAATATGTCACTGGCATGTTCTGGGTAAGGACAACAAGCTCGCCCGAACGTTTTATCGCGTCCAATGAGCGGGAACCTGTATAAGAAGGGTCGAAATGATGTTTAAACTTTACCGCTATTCCTGCAATCAGGAGAACAGCTACTAGCGCCAGCGCACCATATCTTAGCTTCAGTAATTGCTTCATTAAGGTACTTCCCCGTAGGCTTTTACTAAATGGTTATTTCATGCTGATGTCTTGAAACTACCAAGTTTCAAGAATTATTGCTATCTCATTCCTTTAATAAAATTTGTTTTGCCCTGTTAATTTGGGCGGCAATGAAGTTACTACCGCCTCTATCGGGGTGAAATTTTTGCATAAGCCGTCGGTGTGCATTAACAATATCTTCACGGCTAGCAGATTCAGCCACGCCCAACACTTCTCGGGCCTGTTCCATAGTCATATCATCATTGCCGCCATCCCCTTGCGTTCCCTGGTTATTGCTCTGCTGCTGTGTCTGGAACTCATAGGTTTCAAAATAATCCTGGCCAAAACGGTTTTCCAGGTAAGTGTTGAGCAACTCAAGGGAATTTTTATCCGACATGACTTCGTTCATCAAACTTTTAAAATCATCAATTTCCAGATCTGATAATAATCGCGACTGAAACTGTCCGGCAATAACTGCACCGCTTATTTCACCCGTGTCATGATTAAGGTTCATTTTAAAATAGCGACTTTGTACCGAGGAAGTCTGGCCTGGTGAAGCCGTTTTTTGTGCCGTTTGGCGAAAAAAAACTGACCGTATT
>CAMYIF010000211.1 GCA_947258415.1 uncultured Pseudomonadales bacterium | reverse complement strand
TCGACCGCCTTGCACATATCATAGAGCGTCAATGCTGCAACAGATGCCGCGGTCAGTGCCTCCATTTCAACACCGGTCTTGCCGCTGACCTTGCAGGTCGCACGAATTTCCATAATGGAATTCGCTTCGTCCGGTTCCAAATCAACAGCTACAGAATTCAGTAATAACGGATGGCACATGGGAATCAGGTCCCAACACTTTTTTGCCGCCTGGATACCGGCAATCCGACACGTGGCCATGACATCACCCTTTTTGGTTTTGCCGCCGAGGATGAGATCCAGGGTTGCCGGTTGCATCCGCACCCGAGCTTGCGCGGTAGCTTCCCTGCAGGTTTCATCCTTGGCCCCGACGTCCACCATATTTGCGCGACCCTGGTCGTCGATATGAGTTAGATTATTCATAAACTAAAGCTGTTAACTACCTGTATAATATAGAAATAATGATTCAATGTAAGAGCCGAAAGGAAGATTGACTTCTATATTAGCACCCTCGGGGTGCAACTTAAACTGACACACCATATTAGTCACAACCAGCGCCCCGGGAAATGTCCCCGGAACTTCGCGCATAGCCAGGCCGGATAGGCAGGTAGCGTACCCGGAGAGGTAAAAAAGATAAAAAAAAGGCTGGGCCTATTGCTGACCCAGCCCGATTCTAGGGGGAGGAGAAAAAACTATGAAGACCTTTGGTGCCGCGCCGGTAACTAATTCCAGTGCCAACACCCAATGTTTCATACACTAATGGACTCGTCGCTATAGTATTAGTTCATTCCTTTTTAAATAAATTTAAATTTTTTACCCTGGCCCGAGTGAATAGGGTTATTTACCCTCAATGCTAAATTTTTTCGCCTGCATCAAGCCTTGGCCATAAGCAACACGATAACCCGACCCGCCCCCCGACATTAACTTTCGGTGCCAACCGATTAATTTTCGCTCAAAAGAACCTGCGAGCCCTGGCGCCAGCAAGGCACGGATTGGCCGACTATTCCAAAACCACCTAAAAAATGACAAATTTATGAAAATAAAATAATTCCCTCTTACCCAACAAAACGGTTAATCTTGTAGCCATGCTGATACCTCCGCACTACGTATTTCTTTCTCCACCCAGCAGTACCTCTCCCCACCCAACCAATGAGACGGCTGTTTAATGTCTCATCACTCTCAAGGAACATGCCTATGAAATCTCAAAAACGAGACCCAGGTCTTCGTGCCTACAAGAAAGGTTATCAAGCCGGAGTTTCCGGTAAGTCGAACACAGCATGCCCAGTTACCCATGAACCAGAACGACAACAATGGATGGTCGGATGGCGTGAAGGTCACCAGGATAAGGTGGACGGCCTCACAGGTATCTCCGGCGTTCCCAAACTGATTGAGATGTCGCACTGAACCAGTGCTTTAATTAGCGAACGCAATACCAGAGCCCACACAATGTTGTGGGCTCTTTCATTTCCGGGGGTTTATTCATGCCACTCCTGCCACCGCTACTCCAGCAAGCCCTGTAATAAAAAGCCACAACAGCAAGCATCTACATAAACCACAATAAAAACCGTAAATAGCATCAAACTGCTGCTTATCTTCCTTTCTTAAACTCGATATAGTTAATTTGGATCGCAGCCCTGCACGGGAGTTCGGACCGGCAGGCCATGATAATCCATGCCATACAGCCAACGAGAATGGAGACCCGCTATGAAAACACGCGCAGCCATCGCCTTTGCCGCAGGCAAGCCCCTGGAAATCGCCGAAGTTGACCTGCAGGGCCCCAGGACGGGCGAAGTACTGGTCGAAATCAAAGCCACCGGCGTATGCCATACCGATGCCTTTACCCTGTCCGGTGACGATCCCGAAGGCGCATTCCCGGCGATTTTGGGACATGAGGGAGCCGGTATCGTGCAGGCTGTTGGCGCGGGGGTCACTTCGGTCAAACCCGGCGATCACGTTATTCCGTTGTATACACCTGAATGTCGCGAGTGCACTTTTTGCCTGCATCCCAAGACCAACCTGTGCCAGTCAATCCGCGAAACCCAGGGCCGGGGCCTGATGCCCGACGGTACCAGCCGCTTTTCACTGGATGGCAAGCCGCTGCTGCACTACATGGGGTGCTCCACCTTCTCCAACTATACGGTGCTACCGGAAATAGCGGTCGCGAAAATTCGCGAGGACGCACCGTTTGACAAGGTCTGCTATATCGGGTGCGGGGTAACCACCGGCGTTGGTGCGGTTGCGTTTGACGCCAAGGTCGAAGCAGGCGCTAATGTTGTGGTATTCGGCCTGGGAGGCATCGGACTGAATGTGATCCAGGGCGCGAGAATGGTCGGTGCGAGCAAGATCATTGGCATCGACCTGAA
>CAMYIF010000210.1 GCA_947258415.1 uncultured Pseudomonadales bacterium | reverse complement strand
GGGCGTGGCAAATTGGTCATTTTATCAAGCTGTGACAAGGTTGTTTGGCTCAATGTTGACCGGTCAATGGCACAAAACGCACCGGCAGGATCTGCCGGGTAGTAATCTTGTCGCCCTCCTCTTTGGTTATCAGTAACAACTGCTGGGTTAAAAACCGGCTACCCACCGGTATCATCATACGACCGCCCACCTTGAGCTGTTTAATAAGCGGTGGCGGAATGTGGCTGGCCGCCGCGGTGACCACAATGGCATCAAATGGTGCGCGCGCTTCCCAGCCATAATAACCATCACCAATGGCGGTCTTCACATTATCATAACGCAGGCGGGACAATCGATCTGCCGCCTGCTCTCCCAGTGGTCTGATAATCTCAATACTGTAAACCTCTTTAACCAGTTCAGCCAGCACGGCCGCCTGGTAACCCGAGCCCGTGCCGATTTCCAGCACTTTGCTATTCGGCGCCGGTTCCAACAGGTCCGTCATTATTGCCACTATGTAAGGTTGCGATATGGTTTGCCCATGACCGATGGGTAACGGCCGGTTGAGATAGGCTAAACGCTGTTGATCAGAGGGGACAAATTCATGCCGCAAGACCTGGTCCATGGCTTTCATTACTCGCGGGTCGAGTGCCTCCTTTCTGAGATACTGGCTGGTCGCGCGCACATCGGCTTCGATTTCATCCACCATTTGTTGCCGTTCGCGAGTGTATTCATCCGCCAAAATTGACGGGGAATAAAACCAGCAACACAACATGGCCAACCACATGTATACAAACCGATATGTTAAATCCATTTCCTTGTTCGCATTGTCAAAGCAAGTGGGCTTTCTAAGTATACCCACCAGTATTTTGCCATCCTCGTGCTCCCTTCGCCGTCGGGAAAACGTGGAGTTGCCAGGTCCGGGTGTTCCGGGAATATTTAGTGTATCAGTCATGTGTCTACAATCGGCAAATTTCGCATCGAACACTGGCGCAGCCTGGCAGCATCCGAGTGCTTTGGTTTGTTGGGCGAGTTATTCAACCTCTTTGACCATGAGAATTGCATCGCCGGTATAATGAATCAGGGGATGAGGGTAGATAGCTTCTCTCCTCACCTCTTTATATCCCATCCTGTCGTAAAGTTGCTTCGCACCGGTATTTTGTTCAAAAACAATCAGGCTGACTTTTCTAAAGCCTTTGTTACGAGCATGCTCTTCGGCAATTGTCAGTAACCCTGTTCCGATCCCGCGACCACGGTATTGCGGGAAAAGCGCCATTCCACAGATATAATAGCTATTGTCCTCTTCAAGCTTGCTGTAGGGTGCCAGAACCGGATCGCTCTCTTCTTCCAGGGGATCGATATGCATAGGGAATGCGACTAACATTCCAATGATACTTCCTTCATTTTCAACAATCGTACAATTCTGGTAACTAAAGGCCGTATCCTTTCTTTCATAACGTCGTTGGCCAACGGTTAGAATATCTTCGCCCGGCTCAGCCAGTTTTGTCCATATATAATCTGCAACACCATCAGAGGAAATGCTGTACAGGGCGGCAATAGATGGGCAGTCTCCTGTGCGCGCCGGTCGAAGTAGAAAATTTTGGTGATTCATCACTGCTCTTGGACCTAAAATGCATCGCTGAAAACGTCTAACGCCTTGCATTGACAATAAAGTACTTGCGATTCGGGCACCCTGTCCAACTGTATCCGCTTATCAGATGGCGCCGGCAGATATCTGTAATCTTTGATGAACCCATTTTACAGATACTCAATTTAGTCTTTAAACTCAATAATCAGGGCCTGCACTCTGGTGTTGCCAATGTTTTGAGTAGCGTGGGTAATTTCTTCTCCCCACAGGAGTTCTCCAGCGCTGCGTTCCATTGTTTTCGTGTTCCCATCCGGGAATGTATCCTGGACCTTATAAGAGGACAGCGTGTATATAAGGTGTTCCGGATGCCAATGCATACCGTGTCCTTCGCCTGATGCGATACTTGCCTCGAGGACGCGAATTCGCTTGTTCTCAATGCGAATCTTAAACTTGTCCGGATCAAGAGAAACCGGGTCGACTTTTGAGTTCTGGTTCATTGCTTGCTCCTCTTGGCAGATTAGAAGGAAATTCACTTTAGCCATGGTTCTAATTACCGGGGAAAGGTCTTTATGTAGCCTCCCTGCTCCTGCACCGCTAGCGCCTGGTCTACTCGGTTGTGATCATATTTTTAGACCAATTTACTTTCTGGTAGCCCTCAACATCCATGAAGTTTTTTCATGAATTCGCATGCGATCAGAGACCAGGGAGGCTGTTGATTCATCATCAGCTTGTTGCGCCAGTTTCAAAACTCCACGAGCGGTTTTTACCACCTGTTCGTGCCCCCTGGTCAACAGATCAACCATTTCAGTTGCGTCAG
>CAMYIF010000209.1 GCA_947258415.1 uncultured Pseudomonadales bacterium | reverse complement strand
GGAGGATTAAGGTGGAATGAAATGTCTTTGACCTTACAAGATACATGACAAGCGCATGGAGACTAGAAATGGAAAACAACCTGCAATTAAATAAAGATAATGCAATTGCGTTTTACCGGACAGCTTATTCAGGAGATCCGGCGAAAGCAATTGAGAAATACGTAGGCCCGGAGTACATCCAGCACAATCCACTGGTAGGTGATGGGAAGCAGCCTTTTATCGATTATTTCGACGAAATGGCAAGAGACTATCCGGACAAAGAGATCGAATTTGTAAGGGCAGTTGCCGAGGGCGACCTGGTAGCTCTGCATACCCACCAGACCTGGCCCGGACATGAACATTATGTGACCATGGATTTTTTCCGGTTTGATGAAAATGGAAAAATAATTGAGCATTGGGACTCGATACAGGAGATTCCAGGGGAATCAAAACATGGCAATACCATGTACTGAGCCTGCGCAAGAAACTTCGCAAACTTTTGGTATTTCAAACAGGGCATGCCTCATTTGACCGAAGAAGCTATCAATTTCGACGCCGAGATCGATCGTACGCTGGTACAGACACTCAAATTCGACGGCGATCTGCTGGAGTCGATTTTTGGGAAAAAGGATTTGTGGCCATCCTGGGTGGCGGACATGGACTTCAAGTCATCCCGGCATATTCAGGATGCATTAACGCGGCGGGTCGAACACGGCATCTATGGTTACGAAAGCAGCAGTGAAGCGCTACCCAGGGCGGTCTCGACCTGGTATGAAAAAAGACACGGTTGGCGGCTTAACCCGGATCACATTTTATTCAGTCCTCGCACCCTGGCCTCGATCGCCGCACTGATCAGGCTGTTTTCAGAAGAGGGTGAGGGCGTTATAGTTCAACCACCGGTTTTCTATGACTTTAAGATGGTAATCGGTGCGAACGGGCGTCGGCTGGTAAAAAACCCGCTGAGACTGGAAGATGCAATTTACCAAATGGACTTCGATCATCTCGACTCCGTCGCCGCCGATCCGAAAAACAGGTTACTAATACTCTGTAATCCTCATAATCCCATCGGTCGAGTATGGCCGAAACAGGATCTGTCGAAACTGTCTGAAATTTGTGCCGCAAACAATGTGTTTGTTATTGCCGATGAAATTCACGGAGATATCACCTATCAACGCAATTACACACCGTTAGCCAGTATTTCAAACGAGTCCTCAAAAAATTGCGCTACCTGTATTTCTCCGATCAAATCATTCAATCTTGCCGGAGTCGCCAATTCCATGATCGTCATAGACGACGAAGCAAAAAGATCGCTTTGCAAAAACTGGTTTAGTCGCCTGGAAATAAACAAGAACAATATATTTGCCACTACCGCCATGTTAGCCGCTTACAGCAATGGCGAGTCCTGGCTTGACCAGGTAATTGAATACCTGGATGAAAATATAGGCACGCTGCGTAAATTCCTGCAACAAAGAATTCCATCCGTAAAGCTCATCGAACCCGAAGGAACCTATCTGCTCTGGCTGGACTTCAGGGAACTGGGTCTGGATGCAAAGCAGCTGCAAACTTTCCTTGTCCAGCAGGCAGGAATTGCTGGCAATCCCGGGCATTGGTTTGGCAGGGAAGGTGCTGGATTTGCAAGAATTAACATCGCCTGCCCTCGCAGGTTAATAGTCGAGGCCCTGGAAAAGCTTGAGCAAGCAGTCAATCGACTGGCGGGAGGCGAATAAACTTGCTGCATAATAAGCTTGTGCAGCCAAATCAAAATGCCCGCTATGCGTTCATTTTAACCGCTGATGCCAAACGCTAGATTTTCTATCGGAGATTAAATGGGCAAGTATTGGCTTCAGATCGTTTTCGCGTTAGGCATCCCCGGTTCGGCTGCTTGTGCAGAAGAAATCGTGGATCCAGAGCGGCATTTTCTCGCTGACAGGTCGCAGGAAAAAAATTGCCTGTTACGATTACGGGTTGATCTAAACGCAGACCGGCTGCCGGAAGAGCTGCTCACTTTAGATACCTACCGAAACGGCAAAGCCGGGCACATCTGGCAGATGTATATAGGAACCAACAGTGGTTTTAAGGTGGCAAGTGCGCTCATATCGTTTAGAACCGATGCAGTATTCATAGGCCACATCCAGGAAATTGATGAGCCAGGTTTACTGGCATACTTCCCGGCGAGCGGTTCCCGGGGCGCACTGGTATCCTTCCAGATCAAACAGGACCAGTTAGTTGAAAGAAACCTGGGCCAGATTCAGCCACTAGGTTCAGATGCGACTCTGTATCAACGCTATTTCGATTTATCCAAAATAGTAGTTGAAAAGAAGCCCCTATTTGGTGGTGAGTGTTGAGAAATATAATAAACGAATGCAGTGGGAAAAATTGCTGCTGACGCGAGGTGTTATGTTGCAATC
>CAMYIF010000208.1 GCA_947258415.1 uncultured Pseudomonadales bacterium | reverse complement strand
CTCCGTCATTGCAGCTTAAGGCCTGAGCGTTTCATTTGCTGGACATAAGTGATTGTCTAATCAGACGGGGGTAATCCATACGGTTTCCATGGATTATACAATCGCCTTGACGGGAGCAACGGGTTTTATTGGCAGTATGGTCGCCCGGCAGCTCGTCACTGCCGGATTTAAAATTCAAGCCCTGACCCGTGCGACATCGGATAGAAGCCGGCTTTCAGGAATAAGTGTCCATTGGGTCGAAGGTGCGCTTGAAGACGTTGACAGCCTGAGACGCTTGGTAAACGGCGTTGATGCCGTTGTCCACTGCGCGGGCGCTGTTCGTGGAGCGACTCGGGACCATTTTAAGCGTATATATGTCGATGGCGTGGCGCGTTTGGTGCATGCAGCAGCTGAGCAGCACCCGTTGCCGCGCTTTTTATTTATATCGTCGCTGGCTGCCCGGCAACCTGATGTATCACTTTACGCTGCCAGCAAACGACAGGCTGAGGCCGTTATCGTCGAGAACGCCGACGGGATGCCGTGGGTCGTGCTCAGACCGCCGGCCGTATACGGTCCTGGTGAAAGGGAAATGCTTCCCCTGATCCGCTGGATGGCACGCGGAATTGCTTTTGTATTCGGATCCGGTAACACTCGATTTTCAATGCTTTATGTGGATGATCTGGTTGAGGCGATTCGTAAATGGCTGCTTGACGAAAATTGTCCCTGCCGGGTCTTTGAACTTCACGATGGACATCCCGGCGGGTACTCGTGGAAGGATGTCATTGATACCGTCGGCCGTCTGAACGCCAAACGCGTGCGATGTTTACATGTGCCTGTATCTGCGGTAACCGGGCTGGCCAAATTAAATCTCTTTGCAGCACGTATGTTCCGCTATGAGCCGATGCTCACACCTTATAAAATTCGGGAACTCAAACACCCGGACTGGGTTTGTGACAATACGGCCCTGACGCAGGCAACCGGTTGGACCCCCGAGGTTCCGCTGGAGGAGGGGTTGAGGCGCACGTTGGCTTTGTCATAAACTTTGTTTTTAATGACAAAACCTTTTGCACCATGAAGAACATGAAGTTTGTGAAAGCCTTTAAAAAGTCGTTCCTATAATAATGTTTTTTGTGTTCTTCGTGCTCTTCGTGGTTTAGTTCACTTTTGGTTTCCCACCACTGGCGGATCTGGATCAGATTTATATATAGAATTTTGCTCTATTTATTCAGCATTGGGAATACGATGGGTAAAATGCAGGATTACGAAACGATTTTAACACAAATTTATGAACTGCTGGACTCGCTTGTCGAGGAAGACATACGCATTCAGGAAGATTCGGATTTCGTAGCTGATCTGGGGTTTGATTCATTGAAGGTCATGAAGCTTCTCGAAAAAGTCGAAGATCGCTATGATATTTCCATACCGCTAAACATCCTTCCTGATGTACAGACCATTAAAGATTTTGTGATGCAGCTTCAGCGGTTAATCAGCAGTTAATTCAAGGTGGATACGAATGAGTCTCTTTGATAAGCTCCAGCCAATTACGGCAACTCGACAAAAACTGGCGGAAAGAGGTATCACCTCCAATGTTGTTATGGAAAAGGTCCTGTCGTCTACGGAAGCCATTATCAATGGTCGCCGTATGATTCTGGCCGGAACAAACAACTATATGGGGCTTACCTTTGATCCGGGATGTATCGCAGCCGCATCACGGGCGGCCCAAAAACTCGGCACCGGAACCACCGGATCCAGGATGGCGAACGGTACCTATTCCGGTCATATCCAGTTAGAGCATGAACTGGCCGATTTTTACGGGTGCGCATATGGCGTTGTGTTTTCGACCGGTTACATTGCGAATTTAGGGATGCTGTCCGCACTGACCGGCCCCGGCGATGTTTTATTGATCGATGCGGACAGTCACGCCAGCATTTACGATGGCTGCCGATTGAGCGGGGCTGAGATTATCCGATTCCGGCACAATGATCCGGACGATTTGGAAAAACGGCTCAAACGGCTGGGTGATCGCACGCCAAACACGCTTATCGTGGTGGAGGGCATTTACAGTATGCTGGGCGATCGTGCACCGTTAGCGTATATTGCAGCATTAAAGGAAACATACGGTGCTTATTTGCTGGTTGACGAAGCGCATTCATTGGGTGTGCTCGGTGCGCAAGGGCGCGGGCTGTCTGAGGAAGCCGGTGTGGAGGATCGTGTGGATTTTATTGTCGGCACCTTTAGCAAAAGTTTGGGCGCTATCGGGGGATTTTGCGTCAGCAATCATTCCGAACTGGAGCTGGTGCGGTTTGCGAGTCGACCGTTTATGTTTACGGCCTCCTCTTCACCCTCGGTTATTGCTTCTACCCGCGCGACACTCAATATCATCCGCTCGCGTCCCGAACTGCGCAACAA
>CAMYIF010000207.1 GCA_947258415.1 uncultured Pseudomonadales bacterium | reverse complement strand
CAAAGGACGCTGAGCCGTTGGTGCACACAGGCGCGTTCTTCTCCGGTTACATACTCGTTTGGACTTTTTTCAGTGCCGCCGCTACCGGGTTGCAGTGGGGTCTGGAGCAGGCCGCATTACTGTCGCCAATGATGGTAAGCAATAGTTCGATATTTGCCGGTCTTGTATTGCTGCTGACAGCGGTCTACCAGTGGACACCATACAAGGACGCGTGCCTCGCCCGCTGCCGTTCTCCCGTCCAGTTTCTGTCGACCGCCTGGCAGGACGGAGCCGGCGGTGCCTTTCGCATGGGAGTCTCGCACGGAACTTACTGCCTGGGCTGTTGCTGGTCTTTAATGTTGTTACTGTTCGTGGGTGGCGTCATGAATCTACTATGCGTCGCAGCCATTACCGTCTTTGTTTTGATCGAGAAAGTAACGCCCTGGGGGCGTGGTTTCGGACGCGCTGGATCGATACTGCTGGGGCTCGCAGGAATTGTTCTACTGATGGACCTTTAACCGATGTTTCTATTAGCTTGTATTCGTAACGTAAAAGAAGGCATAGACCTTTTCAGGCCCAATACAATTTCGACAAATTACATACAGGAGAAATCCAGATGACTGACGTGAAATGGCATATCGAAGGCGAATATGTAGAGTTTTGTAGTTGTGACCACGGCTGTCCTTGCGAAGGCATGGCAAATCCGACCCAGGGCCACTGTGATGGCGTTGTGGCATTCAAAGTGAATCACGGAAATTATGGTGATGTCTCCATGGACGGCCTCATCTTCGCAGCGACCTATTTCTTCCCCAGGGCAATTCATCACGGGGGCGGACATATGCAACCAATTATTCATGAGGACGCTAGCGAAGCCCAACGTGAAGCATTGTTCGCGATTATGTCGGGTGAAGGCCAACCCGTTGGAACCCTGTTCAATATTTTCAGCATTATTGTTGAACATATTCACGAACCACTGTTCGAACCGCTCGAGTTTGAATGGGATGTGAAAAAGAGAACCTGCCTGGTGAACGTGCCTGGAGTAGTTCGCGCCGAAACAGTGCCAATTCGAAATCCGGTGACGGATTCGGATGTCCAAATTCGTACGGTACTTCCCGATGGCTGGGTGTTCTACGAAGCGGAAATGGGTTCAGGCACGGCCAAGGGCGTCGGCGACATTAAGTTCGACTATTCCCAGCGCCACAGCTCGCTTGCACATTTCGCGTTTAACAATGATGGAATGGCTTACAGCTACGAAGAAGCAAAGGAACGCTACGGGCTGGACAGCGTCGCGTAAGCCTCTCTTTTGACGGTCTTAACGGGTCGTCCGAATGAGCTATTGTTAGGCGATAATCTTATTGCCAGTGATCTGGGAGATTTTGCCTGGTTATTGACCTCATAGTTTGAGTCATTCCCACGTAAGGCGGCTGGGCAAAACAGTGCCGCCGTTATCGGCTGATAGCTGACGACTCAACAAATATCGACGCAGCAAGGGAAAAATTTCGGCTTCTTTGCAAACTTGACCATAGCGTATAAGAAATTTTCGAATCATCCGAGGAAAAACAACGACGTTTCCGGTTGCTATATCGAGATAGTTTCAAGAAAAACCGGAACAAAACAATATAAAAACTATCAACATCATGATGCCGACAAAAATGGTACCCTTATCGTTTACCGGTTAGTTAACCTGATTTGAGGAGTAATACAAATGAGTTCCCGTCTATTCTCAACACCATGGAAAATACCCCTGCTGGCTTTCATCACCTTGCTGTTGGCCCTGTCCGCGGCGCAGGCACAGGAAGTTCGTAAGCTGGTTGTCCACGTACCGCAGGGCGATCCGAAATCGATGCAACAGGCGTTAAACATCGCTACGAATGTTCCCAAGGCTCTGGGGATGGACAACGTTATCGTGGAAATAGTGGCACAGGGTCCCGGCCTCAAACTGCTCACAAAACAGAGCCCGATGGCGGAGCGAGTCACCAGCCTGGCTATGCAGGACGTAGTATTCAGCGCCTGCGGCAATACCATGGATGCGATAAAGCGTAAAACCGGAAAGAAACCTGAATTGCTCGAGGGAGTCGTGCGTGTCCCGGCCGGGGTTATTCGTGTCATGGAACTGCAGGAACAGGGGTATTCCTACGTTCGACCGTAACTGATTCCATGCATGGAAAATTCTATCCGGCAAGTTTGCTTGCTGGCTAATGCATGTCGTTGCGATTAATTGCTCTTAACTTATAGAAAGGTGAGGCTGTGGCAACTATACCGCAGCCTCTTTGCTTAGTCCGAGCTCGGGGGATCTGCCGTGCGAGACTCTAAAGTGCTTTCAGTTGCCGCTCCGCCGTGGTCGCCGGAATGAAACCATAACTGGCGTAAATACCCTGGGCTTTCTTGGAAGCCAGATATAACAGGAAACGCCTGGCGTTAGTCATATTGCGACCATTCAGCATCGGACCAATCGCATATCCCACCTTGTCCTGCTTATTGTAGGGCGCGGGAATCGATACACCATCGATGGGTCGGCCCTCTTTCTGGGCATGTACGACCTCGGTGACCCAGACAATACCAACGTCGGCCTCGCCCTGCTCTATTCGATGCGGGGTTTCACGATGATGACGTGAGGTAAACCAAGTCTTGCCATCTACCGCCCAGCAACTCTTGCATTCCTTACCGCCAGTAACCTTTTCATGCAAACCCAGGTCCTTGAGCATCTCGCTGCCATAAAATTTAAAAATTCCTTCGGTCAATGGGTTGGGATGCGACTGCACAATATCATCCCGACCAAGGTCCTTCGGCCCCTTGATGCCTTTTGGATTGCCCTTGGCTACCATTAGCTCGAGCTTGTTGTGGATGTAAATCATGTGCTCATTCATCAAACCCTTTTTCTTCAGTTTTTTCAGGTGATTGATGTTAACGCTGGCGAAAAGATCGGGATTCATCGCCGTCTTTTGCCCGTCGATTTCACCCTGCTTGAGTAACTGGTTCTTGAAAATTTGGCCCGGCGGGATTGTTTCTACGTATACAGTTTTGATATCGGAATTTTCTGACTGGAAATCCTTGATCAGTTCCTCCATTACCATGAACTGATTCCCTGCCAGGTACATCACCAGATCGGAAGTATACGAATCACCAATTTCGCCGTAATCGATTGTTCCATCGGTATGGAAGGTTCTGTAATCATGGCCGTGCCCGGCGTCTTTGGCGGCGAATGCGCTATTACTGACAAAAAGGGCGCCGATCGCAAGAGAAATTACAATTTGCGATAATCTCATAGATATTCTCCTCATGTTTAATGACTTCGTTCACTCGATTCTTTCAGCTGGTTCGATTTTTTTAATAGGCTACTTAATTGCCAGCATTGATAGTCTGCCATGACCACTGGCCGCACGATATATCCCAAAATGGTGGTCCACGACAGAGCTCAGATTAGCCGTATGACAGTCAATAAAAAGGGGCCGGAGGAAACTTTCCGAAAAGTTTCCTCCGGCCCCTTCTTTATCTGTTATTCAGAGTTTCGCGAATTGACGCAACAGCACGTTGAACAGGTTACCCCGGGAATCCGGCTTCATGGCAGCACGTTGCGTTGCCTGAAATTCATCAACGTCATGGCGTGAAGGGCTGAACATCGGGTCACTGATCAGGCTTTCCAGACCCTGAGCAAAGATAACGGCGGGATTGTTGGTATGGATGTTGTTTTTGACTTTTCTCATTTCGGGTGCCTCGTTATGGGTTTGTTGTTGCGACGGTGATCATTCTCGTCATGCCCCGTTAAATCCCTTGCCGAATCGCGTTAAATAAACCAAAATAATCATTAAAAAATCATTAAATTTTATAAGTTGCTGATTTATATAAATTTTT
>CAMYIF010000206.1 GCA_947258415.1 uncultured Pseudomonadales bacterium | reverse complement strand
CGAAACTCACTGAAGCGTCCAGAGACGATCTACGGCCGGGAACGGCCGCTCAAAAATTCCACGATAATATGTATTATCGAGTCAAAAACCTCATAATCCCGATGTCAGGGGACATAAAGGAGAAACCAAGATGACAATTACAGGTGGATGTTTGTGCGGCAAAGTCCGCTACGAAATCACCGGGCAACTTTATGATGCAAGTCACTGCCATTGTTCTATGTGTAGGCGACAGCATGGCGCAGCATTTGCGACTTATGCTGATTTCAATCCAGATGACTTCAAATGGATCTCGGGTGAAAACAAGGTAAAGGTATATGAAAAGTTATCTGATGACGGTTGGTGTTTTTGTAGTGAATGTGGTTCGTCATTAGCAGGAACCGCTAAGGGCAAAATCACTTCGATAACGTTAGGCACCGTTGAGGGAGACCCAGGTATAAAGCCAGAGTCACATATTTTCGTAGGCTCCAAAGCTCGGTGGCATGAAATAAACGATGATCTCCCGCAATTCGATGAATGGCCTCCAGACACATGGGAACCACCAAGCAAAGCCTCATAACAGGCGTGTGCAGCCGGACTAAATACTCGCGTTTTAATTTCTATTTCTTCAGCGAAGAGGCTGAAAAATGTTTATCAGGCCTGGTTCTACGGCCAGAAGCCGTCATTCCGGCGAAAGCCGGAATCCATTACTGAGCCTCCGCCAAAACTGTGCCGGGCGAAGCCCGGGTGACATCTGGAGGAGATCGTTAAATGGCTGCCGGCTCGGGCGCCGGCATGGCGGAATTTCCTGTTGTGGGTCGTTTGCCGACGCTGGAAAATTTTTAACAGGCCTGGTTCTTCGGCCAGAAGCCGTCATTCCGGCGAAAGCCGGAATCCATTACTGAGCCTCCGCCAAAACTGGGCCGGGCGAAGCCCGGGTAACATCTGGAGGAGATCGTTACATGGCTGCCGGCTCGGGGACCGGCATGGCGGAATTGCCTGTTGTGGGTCGTTTGCCGACGCTGAAAAATGTTTTCTGAGCGTCTGTTTCTTCAAAGGAGACGCAGAAACATGCAGGTCAGGCAGCTGAAAACAGTTTGGAACGGGCCCTCGAACTACTCAAATGCAAAAACTCGTCTCTAAACGTGACTTATTGTTAATTACTCTGCCAGGCAAGTAATTATGTCAAATTCGCATGTTATATTTTGGTTTTGTAATCGATCTATTTCAATAAAGGGAATCTAAGGAGTATAGAATTAGACTTTTTGGAACAATCAAGATACATGACTACTGATCAACTTTCTGCAGACATTCCGACCGATCCTCCTCCTGATCGGCAGCAGCATAACGGTTGGCGAACCTTTGGCATTATTGTGATTACTGTGGCGGTGACTCTGGCTGTCGGTTACTGGGCCGTGACCACCTGGCTTTTCCCGACTGAGTTCAAACCGGTAGTGCTTAACCAGGAACAACAGCAAACCCTGGACCGAAAAATAAAGTTGCTCGGTGGGAGCTCGCAGCCAGGTGAAAAAGAGGCAATCGAACCCGAAGCCTATACTGAAGTCGGCGCCAGCCGTGAGGTCGAATTTAGTGAACGGGAACTCAATGCCTTGTTGGCCAAAAACACCGAGCTAGCCAACAAATTGGCCATCGATCTTTCGGACAATCTGGTCAGTGCCAAACTGCTGGTGGATGTTGATCCGGATTTCCCGGTTTTGGGAGGCAAGACGATAAAGGTCACTGGCGGTATGGAGCTACGCCTGATCGATAGTAAACCCAGCGCAGTGCTCAAGGGCATCAGCGTCTGGGGTGTACCGTTACCCAATGCCTGGATTGGCAATATAAAAAATGTCGATCTCGTGCAGGAATTTGGTGAGGCCGGCGGTTTTTGGCAGGCCCTTAACGACGGGGTGGAGAAGATCAACGTGAGGGACGGTAGGCTACTTATCCAACTTAAGGAATAGATCAATCGTAAATTTTTAGGCTTTGACTTCAATTAAACCGCTAGATATACGATACCGAATCTTGAAATCTATTCTCGGGCATGCAATCTGCCAAAGTGGCCAAGCAAAGTACGGTTAATAATGGGCACGGGTGTCTGGGTTGGGTCGGTCTATGCCGATTGTCGAATATATCCCAGCGCCTGCTTTTTAACGACTGGCGACTGATCTTGGCTCAATGAGAGCAGCCTGCGATAGTGTGTCTTTAGGTACAGGCTGTCGCCTGGATTTAATAGCCTGGTCTCAGGTCTGGGGCAGGTAATGCTTGCCGTTGCGGGCTACAAAATTCCACAATGCCTGGGCCGAGGGCAGGAAGCGTTTATTGCCATGTTTGACCACGAACCATTTGCGGTTGATTGAACCATTTGCGGTTGATCGGCAAGCCCTTGACGTCGAGTGAAACCAGGCGTTTTTCGTGGAGTTCGGCGTCTACCGTGTGTGACGATATCACCGCGATCCCCATGCCCGCCATGACCGCCTGCTTGATGGTTTCGTTACTGCCGAATTCCAGCCCGGACTTCGGCAGGCCTTTGCAGCGCGCAAACAACCTGTCGGTTACCGAACGGGTACCCGACCCGGGTTCCCGTAACAGGAAGGTTTCGTCTTTCAATTCTGATAATGAAATTCTCTTGTTACCTGCCAGTGGGTGATCGGGTGCCGCGATGATGATTTGAGGGTGCTTCGCGATGTATTCTTTTTTTACCGAAAAATGCTCGGGCGGCAGCCCGGTGATCGCAAAATCGAGCTCCATGCTTTCCAGTTTTTCCATGGTCGTTTCACGGTTCCCGACGAGTAGCTGTATTTTAATATCCTGGTAGATCTTCATGAACTCTGCCAGCATCGTCGGAGCAAAGTAGCGCGCCGTGCTGACCACGCCAACCGAGACGATACCATGATCCACGCCTTTCAATTCAGTGACAGTTTCACCGAATCGGTCCATCGACTGCTGTATTTCCTGCGCCAGGGTCAATAATTCCTTTCCCGCCAGCGTCGGGATCAACCCGTGATCACTGCGTTCCAGTAATGGCAGTCCAATCGCGGTGTCGAGATCGCGCAGCTGCAGCGATACCGCTGGTGGCGTCAGATGCAGATTTTTGGCGGCGCCAGAGACACTGCCAGCCTCGACCACTGCTGTAAAACCGCGCATCTGCTTGAGGGTTATCTGGCGCAACCAGGGGTAAAGTTTTTCTTTCATAATTGCAAAGTTTATTAAACTTTACTAAATAATCAACCCCCTCCAGAATCCCGTCGTATATAAATAAGATGCGAAGCAGGACAACATGACATCGGAAATCAAGCTTGAGCAGTACCTGGCCTCAATGGCAAAACAGGCCGATATACATGAGGACCTTGCCTCGATACTGCTGGTGCTTGCGAGCACCGGTGCAGAATTCGCGAAAACAATTTCTCGGCAGGGTCGGTCAGTACCGCTGTCGGACAGGGTCAGCAAGGACGCGGACAGTGATATTCACCAGCCGCTCAAAATTCTTTCCCATGGCCTGTTTGTCGATGCGCTGAGTAAATTGCCTGTCAGGTATATCGCAT
>CAMYIF010000205.1 GCA_947258415.1 uncultured Pseudomonadales bacterium | reverse complement strand
GAAAACGTGGGTGGGAACCCCGACTTGATCCAGGCAGATGGTGTTCACCCCAACGCAAAGGCACAACCTATTATCCTTGAAAATGTCTGGCAGGCATTAAAACCCGTACTGGGTCGGCAGGTGGCCGTCGACTAGTTACATCCCCCTTCCTGGAAGGTTATAACCAGGCACCAATCAGGTTATTGCCCGGCCCTCTCGTCACCCCGGTTAAAGACGGGTGTTTCGGGTTTGGCATCTTCAAATCTGCTTTTCCAGGCTTTGCGAATAAGATGCGGTATCAACAGGTATAAGGGCATACGCAGGTAATGCGAACGTATATACAGCAGAAAACGAGCAATCGATGAAAAAGGAAGATCACAGCTGGGGTGGCTAGGTCTCAAGGCACGAATAAATAACCAATCCATCACCCGGCTCATCAGCAAATTGGGCGCGCCAGCTTTTGCCTGTTCAAGTACAGATTCAGGAACAGTCGTATTAAGGATCCTCACGGCATAATGCAGGCCGTAATAAAGCGGCCTGACCAGGTCCAGTTCAATCGACCGATCGACTAAGCGATCCCAAAAGCCCGGCTCATGCTCTCCGAAATGCTGAAGCAATTCATGAATGTCTACCAGGTCACGCAAGCCATGCTCGAACTCACCTTCATGAAACAAGTGCGTGGCACTGTGGATGACCATGTCTTCCGGGCAAAGCACCTGAACACCCGGCTTTAGTGTTATTGCCGATTCCAGGAGTTTTCCGGGGTCTGGATGGTATCTTGCAGTTGGCGGAAGAATTGTGTGATGTATATCTACCAATGTACCCGTTCGAAAGTATCTCAAAGCCGGAATTTCGTGCATCCATTTGCGATAATACTGTTGATCATAGGCATTTAAATGCTGCCCGATCCAGCCATCATCTTTAAATGTTTTTTCAATTTCATCTAACTTCAACTCAGGAACCAGAATGTCAATATCAGTGAAAGTTCTACCCTCTGCCGCGGGCAAGCCACCTGCTGCATAAGCAGCTCCCTTTAGCAGAACCAAGTCTAGCCCCAGGCTCGCCAGCAGCTTTCTGACCCGCTCGACCTCCATAGGTACTGAAATACGATTTCTGTTCGCAACCGTATCAGCGGACGAGAGATGATGTTTGGCAGGCTCTGGAATTTTTTCTTCAAGGCCGGACTGGCAGATCTTTTTGTACAGTTTGGCCAGTAATAAAGCTTTCCGGCCTTGACGAATTAGCAATTCCCATTGGACCAACTTGAAATCTATTATTCGGGAAGGCGTAACGAAAGCAGCGGTAAAAAAATCTTTATCGTGCATTGGCTGTGACTTGCTTAACATGTGATCCTTTATCAATGAGTTGCTCAAGCTTATTTACAACTTCCTCAAGGTCACTGTAAATGAGGCTGTAGCAATCACAATTAGCCACCGTTTGGGTGAGTAGCTCAAAGCCTTCCTTACCCAGAACATTAAAGTTGAAGGCATTTTCCGCCAACTCAATGGCAGTCCGTGCCCGACTTCGCGATTCAAGTTGGGTAGACGATGTGGCATCGTACTTGGGGAATAATATAATTGCCGCATCTGCTGTTTCACAGGCACGTTTAATGGAACTTCCTGGTGGTCTTATATGAGACACTCTACCTTTGTGAGTTTCATCGCTTTCCGGCCCGAAAACAAAGTCCGGTGCAAATGCTTTTATCACCGAAATAGATTCGTTTTTCAAACTAATGGGCCTTGGCGCTGGCACTACCCGACCCGACACACGATCTATCAGGGTCATTTCATCAGATAACAGTCGCCAACCCCTTGCTACAAGACCCGCACACAGCGTACTCTTCCCCTGGCCCGGAGGCGCTGGAAGTATCAAGGCTTTACCGGCTTTCTCAATCACTGCGGCATGAATCATTAGGTATTGATGAGCCGTTGTGGCAATACACCAGTTCAGGCCCCATTCGAATACGGGTAATGCCTGCTGCTGTGGCAAAGGCTTGAACGGCTCACTACCATCATGGGAAAAATACACTTTTGGCCGGTACCAGCGCCGAATCGAAAGCGGTGCTTTTACAGTGACAAAAAAATCAATAAAGTGATCATGTTCAATAAACAGGTCATTATTTGCATAAAGCAGGTACAACCCCTCGCTGACCAGGGATAAATTAGAAGATACATTGATGGTAAAAGGTTCTGCACGGACAGTGGCACCGGAAGTTGCCAGCAGACGGGTCCATGCGTTATAGGGTAAATCGCTAACTTTCACTAAACATCTGGCTCAATGAGATCTATGGACCGGAATTGACTAATTGTATTCAGTATAGCAGCGTCAAGGTTCTCTACCGAGCTAGTGTTAAAATTTGTTTTTATGGCAGCAATAAGCTGCTCAATAGATTGCGGGGATTTTTGTAAAAGATTTAACAGCTCCAAACCAAGCTGGTCTATCAGGCGAATACAACCCGAGGA
>CAMYIF010000204.1 GCA_947258415.1 uncultured Pseudomonadales bacterium | reverse complement strand
TCTATGTGCTGCGCGCGCAGGCGCTACTCAGGGACATTGAATGGGGCGGTCCGGATGAAAAGCATCGGCCCCTCGTCGAAGAATTGATCCTCGATGGTTATCGTTTGCTGGAATCGGAGAGCAATGATGTCCGGCGTGCCCGGTTGATGTTTATGGTTGCACGCTTGCTGCCACAGGATATGTCCTGGAAAGATGAACGTAGCGTTACTGCCCTTTTTGAACAGGCCTATGAATTGCAACCCGACAGTGCCGAGGTGGTATTTCGTTTTGGCCAGTGGCTGGTTGATGCAGACCTTGATAAAACCCGGGGTTTAAAGTTGTTAACCCGTGCGGTTGAACTCGATCCGAAAGATGCCTTGTATCACTACGAGCTGGCCAGATTACTGCAGTTAAATGGTGAATTTGGCCAGGCAATGGCATTACTAATCAAGGCAATAGATTTGTTGCCTGAGCAGCGGGAATTGTTGCGCATCCGGTCTTCCAATGCTTCCAGGTCCGACCTGAGGCGACTGCTGGTCAAGGCGGATGAGGCCGAGGATATCAGCCAGGGTGAGTTTTATGGTCTGGATATGATGCAAAGGCGAAAGCTTCTGGAACAGGTGCTGGCCGAGCGCCAGAATGACAGGAACCTGAATTTTATGGCCGCCAGGTTCTACTTCGCAAATGGTGAGCTGGCGATGGCCGAGGAAGCAATCAGCAAAGCAGTCACTGAGGGTGACCTGGCACGCACTTTCAGGGGTTACTATCTGCAGCAGTTTGAACTTTACCGGGATATCCTGCAGCGTTCAGGGACAAACCCCGGGAAACTGCAGGCCATAAACCAGGCGCTGGATGACTATCAGCAGGCGCTCTCCTACGATGAGGCACTTGAACTCGGCATTGAGGGAGGGCACCGGTATAAGATCGGTTTAAGGGTGGCCAAACAAAACGAGAACGAGTTAAATCAGGGGCTTGAGGTAATCAAGGCCTATAGCGGTTATCCATTTGCCAAGGCCAGTGTGCAAGCAGGAGACCGTATTCTTGCGCTGGCGCACCGTCAACCCGAATCAGTGATGTCAATCTACAATATATTGTCCAACTTTAAACCGGGTACATCCGTGCCATTAATGATTGCAAGGCAAGGACAGGAACTGGAGATGGAGTTGATCGTAGAATAAACGGGCACACTGACAACAGTTATCGGGCCGGAATAATGCTTTCCTGCAGACGCCGGGCACCCTGATAACAGACAGATAAGGTCAGGAATTATGTGGGCAGTTTTACAATTGAAATTAAACAATACATGTTATATAAACTAGCTTCTGAATTACAAAATCATGCATGGCTTGGGTTCAAAGTAATCCAGGAAAGAACCAATCTCTAAGGATATCAGGGTGGCCTAATGAACAAATTCAAGGCACGCGATAGTATGCGTATCGTCATTTATTCACTTCTTTGCAGTCTGTTTCTCGGCAACCAACTGGCCAGGGCTGACAGCGATACCGAAGCCTGCCTGAAAATGGCATCTTCCGGTTTGCTGGAGATTGCTGATGATCCGAGCAATCGCTTTTTGGGCAAGGTCGAGGAAGATACAGCGCGTTGCCGTGGCGGTGAAAAAGCGGTCAAGTATCGCGATACGCCCTGGGTTGACTGGCAGAATTATTACGCAACCGGTGACCAGAAAAGTCAGCACCAGGGTGCAAAAGCCAGGACAAAACTGGGTGATCACCTGTTCCCGGATGGGCGCGGAATCGATGGTGCCCTGATGGATCTTGAATACCAGCGTATCGAACTGATCAAGTTCAATCTGTTTGACCAGGACACTTACCAGCATTTTGTCACCGACCCTTCGCGTGCCTCGACCACGGTATGGGATGAGATGAAACTACCCCCGGATCATCCGGATTACATGGCTGTGGGTGGCGATGGTAAACAATTATGCCGCGGTTCGCTGATTACTCACCGTACGTTAACGGGCATTTGTAATGATATAGCCAACCCGCGGATGGGCGCCAGCGGAATGCCTTTTGCGCGCAATGCCCGGTTTGAAGAGACATTCCCCCGGCTTGAAAAAACAGAATTAACGCGCAACCGCCATGGTGGGCGCCTTGATTTGTTGAACCCTGACCCGCAATTGCTCAGCCGTAAATTATTTACCCGGGAACAAACACCTGGCAACGGTTGTAACCAGGGCCTGGGTGATGCCAATCATTCGACCCAGGCCAGTTGCGACTATATCAAGGCGCCGTTTTTTAACGTGCTCGCCGCCTTCTGGATCCAGTTTATGACCCACGACTGGTTCTCGCACACAGCAGAGGGTTTGAATAAAAACCAGTTGGTCACCGTCGGTTGTGACTCAAACGAGGCCAGGAACCTGGGTTGCCGCCCCGGTGATCGTGTCCAGCCTTCCTTGTACGCCGAAACCTCTGAGCCGGATAGTTTTGAATTCGACGGCAAGAAATACCTGAAACGTGCCCACAAGACAACCGGTAACCTTGTCACAGCCTGGTGG
>CAMYIF010000203.1 GCA_947258415.1 uncultured Pseudomonadales bacterium | reverse complement strand
GGCTTCTTTACCGGGTTTTTTCTTCACTTTAAAGACTCTTTCATCTGCAATGACCACTTCAATGTCGTCACCTTCGTGTATTTTCAATGCTTCGACCACCGAAGCGGGCAAACGAATTGCTAAGCTGTTACCCCATTTAGAGACTTGCATGATAGTTACCTCCTAGATATACATCGTGCTAAATGTATATCATAAATATTTGCCAGGATCAAAGCGAAAGATATAAATTTCGCTGCTCAATTGTCAATTTGATGTATATCCTAAATTGACGTCAGCTTAAGTGTTGCGATAGTGTCAGAATAGGGTTGATTTTTATTTAATGGACACCTGCTTATTAAAAGTTTATGACCCTTTCTTGACACTCTTAGGATTTTATATGATTGACCAACGAATTGGATACATCCGGGTAAGCACCTTCGACCAAAACCCGGAAAGACAGCTTGAACACGTTGAGGTGGATCGCATTTTTTCTGACAAAGCATCAGGTACGCCCACCACCAAAAGTTGAGCGAAAATAATTCTTGACAGCCAATTGGGATCCTAGTATCTTAATTGCCACTGTTGATTTTTTTTAGTTTTAGGAGTCGTTAACCTGATGCCACCAATTGCAACTCAAAATAGATGGAGTCTTCGCAAGGAAATTTTTACTTATCTCAGCAATCAAATTGAATGTGGGGCCCTGACTCCAGGCTCCCTGATCAATGTGCGCAAATTGACCGAAGAGCTGGATGTTAGCCGCACACCGTTGCGCGAGGCGCTCGCCCAGTTGGAGATTCAGGGCCTGGTGTCCATTCTGCCCCAGCGTGGCGTCCGGATCAATGTCCTGATATATGAAGACCTTTTGAATCTCTTTGAAATTATCGGGACGCTCGAATCGCAGGTGGTTTTTACGGTTTTCGATCAGATCACGGATAATAAGACCAATCTGATGAAGCGCTTCAATCGAGCCATGGAACAGGCCATCGACAAAGGAAAAAATCGAAATTTTCATGAAACCAATATTCTGTTTCATAAGGTCTTTCTTGATCTGTCCGGCAACCGGGAACTGACCAATTATGTGAGCAGCCTGAAGCTGAGATTGTTCGGATTTGCGCTGAAAAGTTACCGTGATCGTTTTAAAAGGGCTATTGTCGCGGAACACGATGTGTTTATCGCGTTGCTAAAGGAAGGCGACCGAAAGTCCGCTGCGGACTATCTGAAAGACGTTCACTGGAAATTCAATTATCCTGATAATTTTATCCGACCTGACACCGTTAATAACAGCAGGGCCGGAAACGTTTAATGTGGCTGCAACACGAGCAAAGAGGCTAGAATGTTATTACGATAATCACTATAATTAAGGAGGTTAATTATGAGTAAAGTGAAAATGACCACCGAAGAGGCTATTATTAAAGTTCTTCAAATGCATGGAATCGACAGCGCGTTTGGTATTATTGGTTCGGCGATGATGCCGGTTACCGACCTGTTTCCCCAAGCAGGGATCACTTTCTGGGATTGTGGACATGAATTCAGCGCGGGTCTTATGGCAGATGGGTTCACGCGCGCCTCCGGCAAGATGAGTATGCTGGTTGGTCAAAACGGCCCGGGAATAGCGAATTTCGTTACCCCGGTAAAAGTGGCCTACTGGAACCATACGCCGCTCTTGGTGATAACTGCCCAAGCTGCAAACATGACCATGGGGCAAGGCGGTTTCCAGGAAGTTCCTCAGATGGCCATGTTTGAAGACATGGTTGCCTACCAGGAAGAAGTACGCCATCCTGCCCGTGTAGCCGAAGTTCTCAACCGGGTGATCTCGCGGGCTAAACGCGCCTCTGCCCCGGCCCAGATTAATATTCCGCGTGACTTCTGGACCCAGGTAATTGAGATTGAGCTGCCCCCCATTATTGATTTTGAAGGTCCGGCTGGTGGCGAGGAAGCCATCGCCCGTGCAGCCGAACTTTTGTCCAACGCCAAATTCCCTGTATTATTAAACGGCGGCGGCGTTGTGCTCGGCGGTGCGATCGAAGCTTCAATTGCGCTGGCTGAGCGCCTGGACGCCCCTGTCTGTTGCAACTATCAACACAATGACGCGTTTCCCGGCAGCCACCCGTTGTTCGCGGGCCCCTTGGGTTACAACGGTTCAAAAGCGGGAATGAATATTATTTCCAATGCTGATGTGGTTCTGGCGCTGGGTAACCGGCTAAATCCTTTCTCAACCCTGCCATGCTACGGTATTAATTACTGGCCAACCGATGCGGCAATTATTCAGGTCGATATCAATCCGGATCGCATCGGCCTAACACACCCTATTTCGTTGGGTATCGTCGGAGATGCCGGGAAAGTAGCCAACTCCATCCTGGAAAAACTGTCCGATTCGGCCGGCGATATCGACCGCCAAAAACGTAAGGCCTTCGTAGCAGAAGCCAAGGCAGACTGGGGCCAAGAGCTGGCCACCATTGATCATGAAGAAGACGATCTCGGCACCACCTGGAACGAACGTTGCCAAAACCGTGAACCCGAAAAAATAA
>CAMYIF010000202.1 GCA_947258415.1 uncultured Pseudomonadales bacterium | reverse complement strand
GGAGTAAACGATCGGGTGCCGTTTCACTTCGAGGGTGTCGAGAATCCGGATTCATATATCTGCTATACCATCGACGGTGTACGCACCTGCTACGGGCATTATTGATAAACCAACTGCTGATGTTTATCGAAGCTGAATAATCGATAAAAAGCCCACTAGGGGGGATGAATAAACAAAACACAATCTGGTATCAAGTCCGATATGAAATATAAATAATCATCACTGAACACAAAAACAGAGGAATAAGACATGAAAGCTTTGCTCGCAGGACTACTCAGTTTAACCGTACTCAGCGCTTGTGCCACACCAAAGTTTGCTGCTAATTCACTTCCCCCTGCAGGCCAGGGATTTTGTAATAGTAACGACGGAATATTTGTCATCTGGATAAACGATGAAGGTAAAGAAAGCACCTTCGTATGTCCAAAGATCAAGGGCAAAACAATCAGGCAACTAACTGGGTCTGAACCACTTCCCCCCGGCTTGGTCAAGGCAGTCACTACCGACCTCGGCAAAGCAAAAAAATATAAATTGCCAGGCGATCCGGATCCATGCATCGTTTGGACCGATGGCCTAGGTACGCGGCATGCCGTCTGCTGGTAACAAAGCAGATCTGCAATGGACGGGGCCGTTGTGGTCCCGCCCATGTCAATCCTACAACAAAAGGGATCAGACCTCATTTATTTAGAACCAGGCAACCTTGCAAGATCCCGGGTCAAGCCCGGAATGACTCGCTTTCTGGAGACCGAGTGAAGATCCTGGCTTGAACCCTGATTATGGTTAAAATTACATTTGCCGGAAATAAAGACTAAAATCAAACTGTTGCAATTTTCAGGGGCCGGTCATGAAACGATACGCTGGATTAATGTTAATTCTCTGTGGGCCGTTTGTTGCGTTTAGCGCAGCCTCGCATCCTTATGATACGGCGCTTGAATTTCATGAGCATAAAACAGACGATGGAAGGCCCATCTATAGCAACATCCCGAAGATATGTTTTTCCAAGGGTCGATTGACCTGCATCCAGTTGCACCCCATATTCAAAGGGCCGGGTACCATCAAAGATCCTGCAAGCGAGCCAAATTCTGTAGACGGATAACTAACAAAAACGATCTCGGGTTTTGATCAGTACAGTTATTTGTGGTTCAACAAATCTACAATTTCGACGATCTCTCGGGTCGCTTCTATTAACCGAATTAATTTACCCTCCAGGCGAACTGTCAGCAAGCCTTCCGAATCGATTGGAATGACGATTTCGCTATGGTTATAAATGGGTTCCACCAGGATCTCCCCTCTGACCAGTTTCTTTTGCCAGCCAGGTGGCAGTGAACCGCCGCGATCCAGCTTCATCTGTAATCCTTGAGGAAGCGTTTTGTCCTTGTTTTTATCTTTAACTTTGGCGGCAAAAACAGAGCCGGAACACAGGCTCAACAAAATAACGAACGTCACGATACTTTTTAAATTCATTGCCAGGTTCCCGGACTTGTATACATTAGCTTTTCAGTATAGTAGACAAAACAGTAGTGTGTTGCCGTGCTAACCTGGGTTGGCAGTTACGGCTCGATATACCTGAGAACTGTCACATGTGTGGCGCAGTTTTGTTCCAGGGTAATTCAGTATCAAGCCACGAGCCTGCGACTTCGGCTTATTTTTTATCCAATGCAGGGAGATCATGTTCGAACAATCGCGATGCAGTATGATTACAAAAGTTAAAATTGATATATTTCAAACTGATATCGAGATTCGTTGAGGAATCACAGTGGCCGCTTCAGACAAAATCGATTCAAGACTAAAAAATGTTTACGATAACCCCGGTGACAAACAGGCGCTGTTTGACGACTGGGCGGCGACTTACGATCAAGACCTGGTCGACGACCTGGGTTACGTCGCCGACGCTGAGGCCTGTCGGCTTTTTATGTCCCTGGTCACCGATCGGCAGGCTCGAATTCTCGACGCGGGCTGCGGCACTGGCCTGGTAGGACAACGACTTAAACAGGCGGGTTATACCAACATCCACGGCAATGATTATTCCGAGAAAATGCTAGATCAGGCCAGGGCCACCGATGCCTATCAATCCCTCGAGCAACACGACCTGACCTTACCGGTTGTATCCGACCGACCTTTCGATGCGGCCATCTCGGTGGGAGTATTTGCCTTCAGCGTGCCGTCGGCGGAACACCTCGTCAATATCACGCGCAGCCTCAAACCAGGCGGCATAGCGATTGTGACCGTCAATGGTAAAGCCTGGAAGGATCGATGGTCGCCTGCTAACGCTTGAATACATCGGTTAGAACGCAACCGCGGCAGGTAAGTCGGGCTAACACTCCCCGGGGTCTTGCCTGACCAGGTACCAGGTCACCAGCATCGCAACACTAGAACCCAGAAAGGCCAGGAACGTATCCTTTTGCGCATCCCATTCATCGCCCTGCGTACCCAGGTAGGCGTCACCCAGTTCGGGACTGACTATTGCCGCGGCAATGACCTCCAGCACTTCATAGAAAGCGCTGAACGCCAGAACACAGTTAATGGTCAGGAAATACGACCACTTCACAACGATTCCTGATTGACGCAGTAAAATTTCACGCATGGGATAGGCAATCAATAACCCGAATGAGAAATGCACAATACGATCATAATGATTACGTTCAAATGCAAACAGATCCTGCAACCAGAAACCAAACGGGGTCTCGGCATAGGTATAGTGCGCACCGACGAGATGGAGGCTCAGGAACAAGATAAACAAGCCGTATGAAAGGGTGGAAAACCTGAACCGGCGATAGGTAAAAATGAGTAATGCGCTCCAGATAAAAACCAGCAGGTTTTCAAGCAGCCAGTCGCGCGGGTACAGCGGATTGATGGCGGTGATAATCCACAGCACGATCAGCCATAAGACAAGACCCTGCAGCACCCGGTTGGATCGAAACGATTTGCTCATTACCCGGGCATCCTAACACAGCGGTGCCGTCATTCCTGCCGCAGGGGATGACCGCGCCAGACCTGGCCACCGAGATTCCAGGATGTAAAAAATAATTAGACATCTGCGTTTTTCACCGATTTTTCACAGCCACTTTGTATAACTCTGTTTACGAGGCATAAAACGCTGTTTTAAAGGAGAAAAAAATGTACTGGAACATCTTAAAATTGACCTTGGCAATGCCAGTTTTACTGGCATTGCTCGCTTCGCAACCAGCGCTCGCGGTTGG
>CAMYIF010000201.1 GCA_947258415.1 uncultured Pseudomonadales bacterium | reverse complement strand
AGGCGTACAAATTTTGCAATCATGAGGCGTACTTATCGTACGTTGAATGGTTGCGAAATGCAGTACAACGCCGAAGTTGGACTTTTTACGAAACCGTCATTGTTGATGGAGCAATCGGCGATGAAGTACCGAAAAGAAAGAGATGCCATGGGGTCTGTCAGGGTTCCGGTAGACGCTTATTATGGATCACAGACCCAACGAGCTGCGGATAACTTTCCGATCAGCGGACTGACGTTTCCTTCCGTATTTATTCATGCTTTGGCCCTCATAAAAAAATATGCTGCGCAGGTAAACAAAGGGCTTGATTTGCTGAATCCCGAATTGGCGGATGCCATCTCTCAGGCGGCGCAGGAAATTTTAGACGGGGGATTTAGTGACCAATTTGTGGTGGATGTATTCCAGACCGGTTCTGGTACCTCCACAAACATGAACATGAATGAAGTTGTTGCCTCACGGGCAAACGAGATCCTTACGGGTAAAAAGGGCGGCAAATCGCCGGCGCATCCCAATGATCATGTCAACTTGGGACAATCGAGCAACGATGTGATTCCTTCGGTGATTCATGTTTCTGCCTTGATTTTAATTCATCGGCGTTTGATTCCATCCCTTGAATCGCTGAAAGAGGCGTTTGCGGCCAAATCCCACGAATTTAAAGATATCCCCAAACTGGGCCGAACCCATTTACAGGATGCCGTGCCGATCTTTTTGGGTCAGGAGTTTTCAGGTTATGCCCGGCAAATCGAGCTCGGCATCGAACGCCTTCAGACGACCGAATCCCGTATGGCTGAGCTGGCATTAGGAGGAACGGCCGTAGGAAACGGCCTGAACACCCATCCGGATTTTGCTCGGCAGGTCATCGCGCTGATTTCGAAGCACACGGGATTGCCCTTTACCGAGGCCCAAAACCACTTTGAAGCCCAGGCTGCTCAGGACGGGGCTGTAGAAATCAGTGGTGCGTTGAAGACCCTGGCGGTGAGTCTTGTTAAAATTTCAAATGATATTCGATGGCTGGCTTCAGGTCCCAGATGCGGACTCGGAGAAATAAACCTGCCATCTCTGCAACCGGGTTCTTCTATAATGCCGGCAAAAGTCAATCCGGTTATCCCCGAGGCTGTCATGCAGGTGGCTGCCCAGGTTATGGGCAATGATACCACCATAATGTTTGGAGGCCAGGCGGGAAATTTTGAGTTGAACGTGATGCTGCCGGTAATTGCTTATAATCTTCTACAGTCTATTACTCTGATGGCTACGGTGACCGAAGTATTTGCTGAAAAATGCGTTGTCGGTATTACCGCCAACCGGCAAACCTGTGAGGCTTATATTGAAAAGAGCCTGGCTCTGGTAACCGCCCTGGTGCCGAAACTCGGATATGATAGGGCGGCTGCGATTGCCCAAAATGCATATGAGACCGGCAAATCGATTCGGGAAGTTGTGATTGAGCAGAATATTTTACCAGAGGATGAATTGACAGATTTATTAAAGTTTTAAATAGTGCACCGGCAGGCTTTCACTTTTAAAAATCGGTTTGTAAGGCTTGCCGGTTTACTTTTTTTGTCAATTTAGTTATATAACCGGGCGACTATTCGAGCTGGTTTTAGGTGATAGACTCTTACTGTTAGCAGAAGACGGGAGGTTTTATATGCCAAAAAAACGGTATACGATCAATACGGCTTGTCCACAATGCGGCTGCAGCCGGGCTCAAGTGTTATCTGAAGCCGAAATGATAGAAAGGTACGGGCACGTCCCCAATTTCGATATGGAATGCGGCGAATGTATGGAAAAATATACTGCCGATATGGAGAGCGCGTGTCCCGAGTGGGACAAAGACTGTAAGTTACAGGAGTAAGCACTGGGTTGCAATGCTCACTGCGTGTTGCCTAAGCACACGTTAGAAATTGATTCTTTATAAAACACTTCGGTGAACGCGTTGACGCCCAGTGAACGGCTTTATAGCTCATCAGCAGGCCGGCCAGGATGTTGGTGAGACCTTGATAACTAATTGACAAAACTATTAATATCGTGTTAGCTGGTCACATCGGTTTTTTAGATGCGGTCCAATCACGTGCAGGCTTAATCTGACCAGATGTGATGGAAATTTTCAAAAAGGATGAACGCAGTGCCCGAAACATCATGCCAATATCAATTTACGGGATTGTCCCGGCTAAAACTTTTCTGGGCACTTTCCAGAACCCCTCATGGATTGCTGGATATGTGCACCGCGGCCATAGCATCGCTGCTATGGCTGGGTCATTTCCCCTCATTTAAGATAGTCGGCTTGGGACTGATTACCGTCTTTGCAGGCTATACCGCGGTTTACGCCCTTAACGACGTCGTCGGATACCGTTCTGACAAAAAAAAGCTTCAACAAGGAAACTTACGGAAATTTGATGATTGCGAGGATCTCGATGCCAAGCTTGTGCGTCATCCAATGGCCCAGGGACTGCTGAGCTTTAAAGAGGGATTTCTATGGTCGCTCGCCTGGGCACTTCTCGCTCTAATTGGTGCTTACCTGTTAAACCCG
>CAMYIF010000200.1 GCA_947258415.1 uncultured Pseudomonadales bacterium | reverse complement strand
CAGAGCACAGCTTTTTACCTTGTACTCATCCCGGCCGTCAATCACAGATTGGCGCCGTTCGCCACGTGCAAAACGCTGTTTTGCCCAAAACACGCGGTTCACATGGTTGAGCTATTCCCGCAACGTGTTGAACTTGACTAAACAAGATGAGGTTTTCGCCTCACGATTGTGCAGTTCAGGCGAGCCGCTATTTTAGCGGTATGCACCCCACTGTCAAGGCGATAATGAATTCTGCTCGAGTATTGTCTAGCCCGGGTGTATCGGTGGCAATTTTGGTGATTCTGCCTCGATATCCTGCTCCAGGAATCGTTTGACAATGCCGTTAAATACTTTGGTTTTGTCAACGTGCAGGTAGTGACCGGTGTTTTCAATGATTTTAAGGAAAACATTCGGGAACAGGGACAGGATAGCCTCCTTGTGCTTGGCCTGAATATAGGCCGAATCCTTGCCTTTAATGAACAGGGTAGGGCCGGGGTAGGGATTATCACCCTGGGGTGCTTCCCTGAGAAGGCTGTAATTCTTGTCGATGGCCTTGACGTTAAGCTTCAGGCCGTAGGTGCCGTCTTCTTTGCGGTAAAGGTTTTTCAGCACGAAGGTACGTTCGGCGGTTATGGGCGCGTACTTGCTCATTATCTTGTCGGCTTCTTGCCTTGATTTTACTTTTGCATCGAGTACTGCGTAAAAGCCGTCGATGAGTGCGTCGTGAAAATTCGGATAATGCACCGGCGCGATGTCGGCGACGATCAGCTTTTTCACGCGCTCGGGATAGTTGAGCGCTATTTGCATGGAAATTTTACCGCCCATGGAATGGCCTATCAGGTAAGCCTTCTCAATTTCCCGGTAATCCATAAACTCGATCACGTCGTCCGCCATAATGCTGAAACTCATCTCATCGCCGTGCGGCGAATCACCGTGGTTGCGCATCTCGAGAAGATAGACTTGGTAGTCGGGTTCGAGGATACGTGCAATTGGCCGAATGTTGCCCATCGAGCCAAATAGACCATGGATGATAATGACGGGAATATTGGTCCCACTCCTGGCGAAGTTGAGTTTCATGAGGTGCTTCCTGTATTGCCGGGCGCGAAGGCCCCTTATTTATAATTGTTATATTTTATATTTTCTTGTAAGACTTCATACTGTAAATAACCATAAGCAATAAATCCAGTAACCTTGATCGATATCGAGCTTGTTTGCCCATGTTTCCAGACCCTATTTACTACTATGTCCTGCTCGTGGTTACAGGTGTTCTCGCCGGCTTTATCAATACGTTGGCGGGGGGTGGTTCCAATCTTACCATTCCCGCCCTGATGGTGCTGGGTATGCCGGCCGATATCGCCAATGCAACCAATCGGGTCGGGGTGGTCATGCAGGGCGTGGTCGCGACCAGGGGATTCAGCAAGCACGGCGTTCTGGAAATGTCCGACGCTAAATACATTTTGCTGATTACACTGGCTGGCGGTATTGTCGGTGCCCTGATTGCCTCTTTTATGCCCAATTTGTACCTGAAGCCGGTGTTACTGGGGTCGATGATCCTGATGGCGCTGATCATTTTAATTCGTCCCTCGACGGTTATGCCCCCTCCGGGGACGCCGGTATTAAAGGCCAGGGAAACTCCACAATCATGGCTCGGCCTCTTTGTCGCTGGGTTGTATGGCGGATTTGTGCAGGCCGGTGTCGGTTTTATGTTGATTGCTGCGATAGCCGGGACGCTCAGGTATGACCTGGTCCGAACCAATGCCCTGAAAATGCTGTGCACGCTGATTTTTACCGCGGCCGCATTGGCCATCTTTGTGTTACGCGACCAGGTGGTGTGGATACCGGGCATCATGCTTGCCATCGGTTGCATGGTAGGCGCGCATTACAGCGTCAGGGTGGCAATCAACGTATCCCAGAAGGCCTTGAAACAGTTTTTATTCCTGATGACGCTGGTGGCTTGCGGGGCGGCTTACTTCAGTTAACTTACTAAACTGCCGGGGATAACAGGTGCCTGTAACATGCTGTATTTCCCCTGATATGTAATTGGAAAATTCTTTAGCCGGGTTTCCAGTAGGTATTGAAAATATAGCCCGGCATCCGATAATGAAAGATACCGGGTTTGATATAGTTTAACTATTCAGTGCTTCTTTTATTGCATTCACAACCCGTTCAATCTGCTCATCTTTCAATTCCGGGTAGATAGGCAGGGATAAACATTCACTGGCAATTTTTTCGGTAACGGGCAGGCTGGGTTGATCTGATCCGGCAAAGACCTCCTGCTGGTGCAGGGGAATAGGATAATAAATTGCGCTGGCAATACCCTGTTGTTTCAGGTGCGCCATGATCTGCTCACGATTGGGCATAATGGTTGTGTATTGATGATAAACGTGCAGCCCGATATGGTTTTCATACTGGGTCACAATGCCCGTGTGTTCCAGCAATGAGTTGTAGGTTTCGGCAACACGTCGACGCTGGCGATTGTACTCATCAATATGCTTGAGCTTGACGCGTAACACAACTGCCTGGATTTCATCGAGACGGCTGTTAAAGCCAATGA
>CAMYIF010000199.1 GCA_947258415.1 uncultured Pseudomonadales bacterium | reverse complement strand
CGGTTCGGATACTTCGGCAGTCGCCATTGCTGCGGCGATTGGTGCGGATGAGTGCCAGATATACACCGATGTCGATGGTGTCTACACCACCGATCCGCGAGTGGTCGAGAAAGCCTGTCGTCTTGATAAAATAACCTTTGAAGAAATGCTTGAAATGGCGAGCCTTGGCTCCAAAGTCTTGCAGCTTCGTTCGGTAGAATTTGCCGGTAAGTACAATGTGCCCCTGCGCGTGCTGTCCAGTTTCAAGGACGGTCCCGGCACACTGATAACCCTGGAGGGAGAGAAAGCCATGGAGCAGCCCGTTGTTTGTGGAATAGCGTTTAATCGCGACGAAGCAAAATTAACTATATTGGGTGTACCCGATACCCCCGGAGTGGCTTCATCCATACTGGGGTTGATCAGCGATGCCAATATCGAAGTCGATATGATTATTCAGAACGTTGCCAAGGATAAAACCGCTGACTTTACCTTTACTGTAAACCGCAGTGATTTTTTACAAGCAAAGCAAATACTTGAAGATAACATGGGCAAATTAAACGCCCGGGAAGTGATTGGCGATGATACGATTGCCAAGGTATCCATTGTCGGTGTTGGTATGCGTTCGCACGCGGGTGTCGGTACAAAAATGTTTAAGGCCCTGGCAGATGAGTCGATTAACGTACAAATGATTTCAACTTCCGAAATCAAGATTTCCGTCGTCATCGATGAAAAATACCTGGAGCTGGCGGTGCGTGCGTTACACCATTCCTTCGGGCTCGATGCCCAGGAGACTGATAAGTAATAATACTTAGTAAAAAGAGGAATTATTGACAATAAGTAGGTATTATTACTTATTCACTAATTTTCAAATTAATTGTTAATAGTTACTTTTGATCAATATACAAAATGACTATAATCCGAAAGTTATCTTTTAAATTAAATTATTCGGGGAGAATAATTAAATGTTGATTCTTACACGGCGTGTCGGTGAAACGCTTAAAATAGGTGACAATGTTAATGTTACCGTCCTGGGCGTAAAAGGAAACCAGGTTCGCATAGGCGTCGATGCACCCAGGGAAGTGAGTGTTCACAGGGAAGAAATTTACGACCGTATCCAAAAGGAACAGCAGGAATCTCAAGGCAATTCATAGTACAACTTTCTTATTATTATCTTTGAATTTATCGCAAACATGGTATCATCTCGCCCCTTTGGAGAGGTGGCCGAGTGGCTGAAGGCGCGCCCCTGCTAAGGGTGTATGGGTTAACACTCATCGAGGGTTCGAATCCCTCCCTCTCCGCCACAGAAAATCCGTAAAAACCAATTTTCGCACTCGTAGCTCAGCTGGATAGAGTACTCGGCTACGAACCGAGCGGTCGGAGGTTCGAATCCTCCCGAGTGCGCCATATTAAAAATACCCGGCCTTGTGCCGGGTTTTTTATTATGTGGGATTCAGAAAGAGATCGAACCTCCAGGTTCGACAAAAGTGATAGCGCAGCTATCGCGTTGAACGTTGGAGCGAAGCGACGACGGCCCGAAGGGTGAGACGCACAGGCGTCGAATAATCCTCCCGAGTGCGCCATATGAAAAATACCCGGCCTTGTGCCGGTTTTTTATGGTCAAAAGGTGAAGAGACCAAACCTCCAGGTTTAACCAGGAGCGGCATCGCCGCAACAGAGAGAAGCAGGTTAAGTTTGCCCACATAGCCCCGTTCTATTTTAGAACTTGCTTGCCAAATCTATTCGTGCAAACATGATGGAATAATTGCTGGATAGCAATTCAATCAGCCCCGGGGCCCGTATTCTATCGATATGGGGAGCTGATCTTTCAATAAGAATGGAGTCTGTTGTCATGATTACGCCCGCGTCTCGTAACGCTTGTCTTTCTGCTTTCTGTTTCATTTGTAACACATGCTTCACCGATCAACCTGGTGATATTTGGGGATAGCCTGTCGGACACAGGCAATTTATTTTCTCTCACCAATGGGGCAATTCCACCTGGTCCCACTTCGTTGCCCATCGCGGGTCCCTATGCCGATGGGGGTTTTTCCAATGGGCCTGTTTGGGTTGATCAGTTCGCTACCAGTCACGGGTAGGGTCAACCTAATAACGCCTATGAAAGTTTTACGCTCAATGCCGGTGTCAATAATTTTGCAGTGGGCGGCTCCTATACTCACCCGTTTCCGTTTCCGGAACCCGATGGCGCTTTATCCAGCAACAATAGCAATGATCGACGCATTGGCGCCCCGGTTTTACCCGGGCTTCAGCAGCAGGTCGGGTTATACGGTTTACTTAGTGGTGGCATGGCAGACCCGAATGCGTGGCATGTACTCTGGGCTGGTGCCAACGACCTGGTATTTGCTGACATCTTCGATCTGAGTGCCAGTGACGTAGCACTACCGGCGGTGGCTAGCATTGAATTCGCCATCCAGCAGCTATACGCGCTAGATGCCCGTGAATTCATGATAATGAATCTGCCGGATATCGGCAGAACACCGCTGGGATTTTTATCCGGCCGCGGTGCTGAATTGACCGCTGGCACTAATTTGTTCAACGACGCTCTGGATATGATGCTGCA
>CAMYIF010000198.1 GCA_947258415.1 uncultured Pseudomonadales bacterium | reverse complement strand
GATATAGCGCAATGCGCCGCCCCGGAATTGCGGGAAACCGATGCCCATAACAAGGGCCATGTCCGCCTCCGCGGCTGAAGCAATGATGCCTTCTTCCAGGCAGCGCACAGTTTCAAGGCACATGGGCACCATCAGGCGGGCAATAACATCATTTTTATCAAATTCACCGGGTTTTGCCTGGACCGCCTTGACCAGGGGTTCTACATCTTCGTTATAGACTTTTGCCGGGCGACCTTTTTTATCCTGCTCGTAATAATAAAAGCCCTTGCCGTTTTTTTGGCCAAAACGCTCGGCCTGGTATAACTGGTCAAGGATTGACTCGCCGTCAAATTTCATTCGGTCAGGATATCCCTGCTCCATGACCTCAATCGCATGGTGACAGGTATCGATACCGATCACATCCTGCAAATAGGCCGGGCCCATTGGCCAGCCAAATTGCTCCATGACCTGGTCAACCTGTCGGAAATCGGCGCCATCCCTGACCAACAGGTTAAAGCCCAGTAAATAAGGGAATAATATCCGGTTGACAAAAAACCCCGGGCAATCGTTAACCACAACGGGCGATTTACCCATATTGGCTGCGCAGGCCACCACTGTATTTACCGTGTCCTCGCTGGTTTTTTCTCCCCGGATCACTTCAACCAGTGGCATCACCGGAACCGGATTAAAGAAATGCATCCCGCAAAAACGCTTGGGCTTTTTCAGCGATGAAGCCAGTTTATCGATCGAAATGGTCGATGTGTTACTGGTAATGATAGCCTCATCACCGACCACTTTTTCAACTTCCGCCAATACCCCCATTTTTACTTTCGGGTTTTCGACAACGGCTTCGATCACGATATCAGCCGTCGAAATATCCGCCATATTCAAGGTCGGTTTGATCGAGCCGATAATTTCTGCCATCTCCAGGGGTTGCATATGGCCGCGTTCGACTCGCTTGTTAAGTTGCTTGGCCGCTTCGGACATACCCAGTTTCAACGCCTTTTCATCGATATCTTTCAGGGTAACGGGCGTACCCTTGCAGGCTGACTGGTAGGCAATACCGCCACCCATGATGCCCGCGCCCAAAACCGTCGCCTGTTTTATCGGCCGGGCTGATTTGGTGGCCTGTGCGGTTATTTTTTTCAGCGACTGGCTGTTAAGGAACAGGCCAATCAGGCTGGTACTGACATCTGTTTTGGAGAGCTTGATAAACGTTTCCATTTCAACCTGAATGGCTTCATCCCTGCCCAGGAAACAGGCCTTCTCCAGAGTATCGACAAGCGCCATGGGTGCCGGATAGTGAGGCCCGGCGGCTTTAAAAATCATGCCCCTGGCGGTTTCAAACGCCATTGCTGCCTCTATTGGGCGCAGTCTTAACGGGCCTTTCTTAAGGTTCTTCCGGTCGTTGTAAACAAATTCGCCTTTAATACAGCGGGCCAGCAGGTCAAGGGCCGAATCGCGTAAATCCTGTTCTTCGACAACGGCGTCGGCAGCACCGACTTTTAGCGCAACATCGGCTTGTTGCGGTTTGCCTTTTGCCATCCACTCGAGTGCATTTTCGGTCCCGATAAGGCGCGGCAAACGAATGCTGCCGCCAAGGCCTGGAATAATGCCCAGGTTAACCTCGGGCAAGCCAATCGTTGCGTTTGTGGCCATCACCCGGTAATCCGTGGTCAGAGCAAGTTCACAACCCCCGCCCAGCGCCTCGCCCTGAATGGCTGTGACCGTGGGTACGGGTAAATCCTCGATACTGTTGAAAATGCCATGAACCCTGTGTAATTGCTCTTTTAACTGGGCCTCGGGCGAACTGAACAGCCCAATGAACTCGGTGATATCGGCACCCAGGATAAAAGCATCTTTTTCACTCGATATAAGTAACCCGGCTAAACCGGCATGCGCCTCTATGGTTTTGACAGCTTGACCCAATTCGTTGAGAGCGGCCAGGGACAGAATGTTCACCTTGTTGTTTTTAGTATTAAAAACAAGATCGATAATACCTTGATCACGCGGGATGACCTGGAAGAAATCGCCGTCAAATAGCATAAATACTCTCCAAAACAGATGATTGCATCTTTGATAACACCCGGACAGTTGTGTCCCGAACCTGATTGCCCTTGTAGTCAGAGCAAAACTTTCCGCTAAATAGGAACCGATGTCAAACCTTGCTTATCGCTTGCCTTAACATTTGGCAGCTGTTCCTGTGACAACAGTTTTACCGGGTTTGAAGTTTCCTGAGCACGTCATAAATACCCGTGCATACTTTATTGGACTCAACAGCCACACAGTCATCGGGCAACCGGGCAATAGTCTCGGTAATGGTTTCAAGATCCTGGACATCCTCTTTTGCAATACTTTTGTCAAACGTCCAGCCGTCAATATCCATCCGCCAGTCTTCGTTCGTGCGGAACAGTTTCCAGGCATTTTTTTCTTTGATTTGATCTTGATCTAACAGCCGGTAAGCCACACAATGCAGAAATTTACCCGGGTAGGATATATCTTTAATTTTGGTCAGTTGGACATTCAGGCCTTTATCCAATGCTTTTTTTCGCAGTAACATTTGTCTGCGTTCCCTGGGAGAGGGCAAAATCCATAACATTGATCCCAGAATCAGTGCGATTACCGCTATTATGATAACTGTTGTCATGTGTTACCCGGTTGATTTTTAGCCTGAAATTGCGAAATTGATTTCTATCATATAGCCATTGCTTGCGCTATGCTAACATCACATAGTGAATGGAACATAACCCGGTTTGCAGTGGGAGATATTTTGACATGGTCGATTATAAACACCTCCTGGTCGCTGTTGATCTGACCGAAGAGTCCAAAAAAATAGCAGACCGCGCCTCGGCACTGGCGCGTCAGTGCGAAGCTAAACTCAGCATTGTTTATATCATTGAACCTGTTAATTTTGCCTACGGTGGCGACATACCCATGGACCTTACTTCGGTTCAGAATCAACTCGAAAACCATGCATCAAATAACCTCACCGAATTCGCAAAATTGTACAAGATACCTAAAAAAAACCAGCATATTGTAGTCGGGTTGCCGCAGACTGAAATTCACCGTCTTGCCAAGGAAAAAAATATCGACCTGATCGTGGTCGGCAGTCATGGCCGCCATGGATTGGCACTTATATTTGGCTCTACGGCCAATGGCGTGCTGCATGGTGCGACCTGCGATGTGCTTGCTGTTCGCGTAGGCGCCTGATCATCCCTATGCCCCGTTTACACCCTTTTCTAATAATGGTAACCAAAACCGTTTTATCCATATTGCTTGTGTCTGCAGGTTCTGCCTTCGCGATAACACCCGCCGTCACGGTGCCCGACATGGAAGCGCGCCGGGTGACAAGTTCGGTTGAACAGGACAGAGAAAAATACATACAGGCATTAAACGCGCTTGGCGAGGGTAAATACACCCGGTTTAAAAAACTGCGTAACGAGCTTGAAGACTACCCCCTGTTGCCGTATCTGAGTTACCGCTACCTGGTGAAAACGCTAAACACATTGCCTGCAAGCGAAGTTAATGCATTCCTCAAACAGTACCCGGACACACCCCTTGCCCCGCGCTTACGGTATAGCTGGCTGAAAACACTGGCTAATAAGGGGGAATGGTCTCGCTATCTTGAACATTTCGACAGTAATATCCAAAGCACTGAACTCATCTGCCATGCCCTTTGGGCGCAACACAAGACCGGACAAACGGTCGAGTCGTTGCCTCTGGTCAAAGACATCTGGCTGGCTGGCCATTCCCAACCCGACGCCTGCAACGCCATATTCAAGCACTGGTCCATGCAAGGCAACATGGATGACGAGATCGTCTGGGAACGCTTTACGCTGGCAATGCGCAACGGTAAAACTCGACTGGCGCGTTATTTGATTCGCTATATGTCTACTGACAGGCAATTAACCGCCAAACTCTACCGCGACATCTACTTTAGACCTTCCCGGTTGTCCCAGAAATCATTATTTCTGCACCTGACCCCGGAGAAAGAGCTTATTCTGATTCACGGAATGGAGCGCCTGGCCAGGAGAGATGCAGGTCTTGCCCGGGAATTATGGGATCACTACAATCGCGAACATAACTTCACCCAACTCCAGAACCAGAAAATAGTCCACCAGATAATCCTGGGACATGCCCGCCAGGGAAATGATGCCCGGTACCAGCTTGAATTCGACTCCTACTCATTTCCGCACGAAGTCGTACTGATCGAGGCTGGAATCAAGCTTGCTATTGGCCAACAGCAATGGTCCCATGTGATCGAAAGAATTAATTTGTTGCCGGCACCTTCCCGGCAACTCAACCATTGGCAATACTGGTACGCACGCGCGCATTACATTACTGCTTCGGGCAATGGCGAGAGCCTCCAGATCCTGGAATCCCTGGCCGCAAAACGGGATTATTATGGTTTCCTGGCCGCTGATTTCCTGAACCTGCCGTACCAGACCAACCAGCAAAGTTACCCGCTTGATGGTAATTTCTACGAGCAATTCAAGCGATTGCCCGGTATTATCCGCGCCCGTGAACTCCATGCGCTGGGCAACCATCTCGATGCACGACGTGAATGGCAACGCGCGACCCGTGGGTTTAGCAATGACCAGCATTATGTCGCAGCTCACTATGCTTACCAGTTCAGCTGGTATAGCCAGGCGATAAAATCGGCTATCGATGCCGAACGCTGGCTCGCAGAACAGGAATGAAGTCCCGGTTTCGGAGGTTATCTCCCCGAAGCCTGCAGTTACAAGGAGGTGGAGGCCGCCGGCCGCCCACGATGTCTGATAACACCCTCACCGCAACCGATGCGACGTTCACCGAGATCGTCACCGGTG
>CAMYIF010000197.1 GCA_947258415.1 uncultured Pseudomonadales bacterium | reverse complement strand
TATTCAAGGGTAACAAATATGGACAATAATGCAGAAAATTCAGGCGCCGGTTCCAAAGACAGTTTTGCCGACGCCATCGGTATCTTTTTAGTGATAATGATCGTTGTTTCGCTTGCCGTAACCTGGGTAAGCAACCAATAAATTTTAACAAGTAGCTGTCGGCCGATAATTTCTACGTCAGGATCAAGCGCGCAGAACCTTCAGTGGCCGACAGTTGCAAGTACCAGTGTTACGATCCCTGCCACCGAGACAACAAACAGCAGCGTGAATATTATTCCCGCAATAATATAGGTCGAGGGTTTACCCCGGGTGAAATCGCGTTCCCTGTTTTTTTCGCTCTGAACACCAAATGCCGCCGCCAGGACACTCGAAATAATTTGCCAAATCGTGGGCTTTTGCTGTGGATTTTTTTCTTTCCCGTTAGCCATCAATAGCCCAGGTTGGGTGACAACCACCGTTCAAGTTCGCTTACCGGTTGTCCTTTTCGTTCTGACTGGGATTCAACCTGGTCCCGATTGATCTTGCCAACATTAAAGTAGCGCGACTCCGGGTGCGAGAAATACCAGCCGCTGACCGCCGCGGCGGGTAACATGGCAAAGCTGTCGGTCAGGCTGATTCCTGTATTGTTTTCGGCATCAAGCAATTCGAAAAGCGTAGCTTTTTCCGTGTGATCCGGGCAGGCAGGATAACCCGGGGCCGGACGAATGCCTTTATAGGCTTCTTTAATAAGCTCCTGGTTACTGTAATGTTCGTCGGCCGCGTAACCCCAGAACTCCTTCCGAGCTCTTTCGTGCATGCGCTCGGCAAACGCTTCGGCAAGCCGATCAGCGAGCGCTTTTACCATGATGCTGTTGTAGTCATCATGCTGGCGTTCGTATTCCTTGCAAATCTGCTCGGCGCCCAGACCTGTTGTTACCGCAAATCCGCCGATATAATCTGTAATTCCGGACGACTTGGGTGCGATAAAATCGGCAAGCGAATAATTGGGTCGATTATCCCGTTGTGGCGATTGCTGGCGTAAATGGTGCAAGGTTGCCAGGACCTTGGACCGGCTCTCATCGGTATAAACTTCGATGTCGTCATTATTTACCTGATTGGCTGGCCAGAAGCCGATAACGCCACGCGCGGTTAAGCTTTTTTCTTTCAGTATTTTCCTCAGCATGGCCTTGGCATCGTCGAACAAATCCCTGGCTTGCTGGCCAATAACCTTGTCCTGGAATATTTTTGGGTACTTTCCAGATAATTCCCAGGTGATAAAGAAAGGCGTCCAGTCGATATAATCGACCAGTTCTTCGAGCGGGTAATCGTTGAACTGCCGCACTCCGAGGAACGTGGGCTTAACGGGTGTGTAATCAGCCCATTTCGCTTTAAATTGATTTGCACAGGCATCCCTGTAACTCAGCAAGGCTGCTTTGGCGCGACGATTTTTATTCCGAATACGGATTTGTTCGTACTCTTCACGCCTCTCTTTAACGAAGCCGTCTTTTAACGCACTGTTAACCAGGGTCGATGCCACGCCCACGCTGCGGGAGGCATCGGTCACATAAGTCGTCACATCGTTACTGTAACCCGGTTCAATCTTGACGGCCGTATGAGCTTTGGACGTGGTTGCACCACCGATCATTAACGGCAAATGAAAGTCCAGCCGTTGCATTTCTTTGGCCACGTGAACCATTTCGTCAAGAGAAGGCGTAATCAGCCCGCTTAAACCGATGATATCGACGTTTTCTTCTTTTGCTGTCTTAAGGATCTTCTCGCAGGGAACCATGACACCCAGGTCGATAATTTCGAAATTATTGCATTGCAACACTACGCCGACGATATTCTTGCCGATGTCATGGACGTCGCCCTTTACCGTTGCCATCAATATTTTTCCGTTAGACCGGGAAACCGAATCATCTTTTTCGGCTTCAATATAGGGTAAAAGATAGGCCACAGCCTGTTTCATTACCCGTGCGCTTTTTACTACCTGGGGAAGGAACATTTTGCCATCACCAAAAAGGTCGCCGACGACATTCATCCCGTCCATCAGTGGACCTTCGATCACTTCGATCGGTCGTTTGGCCGCCTGCCTGGCTAACTCCGTGTCTTCGAGGATAAAGGCAGTAATGCCCTTGACCAAGGCGTGCGCCAGTCGCTTGTTTACCGGCCAATCACGCCATTCAAGGTTCTCTTCTGTTTTTTGCTTGCCGTCACCACGAAACTCGTCTGCAACTTCCAGTAATTTTTCAGTGGCGTTGGCATCACGGTTTAATATGACATCTTCGACGGCTGTTTTTAACTTTTCGGGCAGATCGTCATAAACGGCAAGCTGGCCCGCGTTAACTATGCCCATAGACATGCCGGCGCGTATCGCATGGTAAAGAAACACCGAATGGATGGCCTCGCGCACGGTATTATTACCCCGGAAAGAGAACGAAACATTACTGACGCCACCGGAAACCTGCGCATGGGGCAGGTTTTTGGTTATCCACCGGGTGGCTTCGATGAAGTCTACGGCGTAATTATTGTGCTCCTCTATACCGGTTGCCACGGCGAAGATGTTGGGATCGAAGATAATGTCCTGTGGTAAAAAACCGACTTTTT
>CAMYIF010000196.1 GCA_947258415.1 uncultured Pseudomonadales bacterium | reverse complement strand
TGATGATGAACTAAAGCCATTACGGGAACGGCGCTCTCCCCTGGGATTCGACATGGATTCCCAATGATGTGGAACTGGCCAAGTAGTTATACATAACGTTATGCATGCGGGAGCAGGGTCCAACTGGTCCCGCCTCCCGCGCAAGCAATAAGCCGGAGTCAAAAAATGAAAACGAAATTAGTAACCACCCTGGTCGCTGCCGGTGTAATGGCAGGCAGCATGGCAACAGCCTTTGCCGCTGATCCCAGGTACAAGGCCGACGTGCCCGCGTCACTGATCACCCCGGATACCGTGAAGACAAAGTATGCGGGGGACCTGGAATTTGTCGATGGATTTCCAACAGACGCAACACTGGAGAAGAGTTACGACTTTCTGGATACGTCCAGAGCGGTGCAGCTCTTTACCAGCGGTATTCCAACGGCTTCCATGCACGGCTTGCTAAAAGGGCATAGAGACATCGGTGTTAAACCGAATAAGACGATTGCGATCACTGAAGAGTTACTTGACGCAAGATCGCTGTGGTTAACGCCAAACACAACAACACCTTACATTCATATCGAACTGAATGTTAAAGATGGTCCGGTCGTGTTCGAGGTGGGCACCCCCGTTATTGGGATCGTTGATAATGCCTATTTCTTGTATGTTGGGGATGTTGGTCTTGGCGGACCCGATAAAGGCAAAGGTGGTAAATACCTATTGGTAGGGAAAGATTACAAGGGAGAAATACCTAAAGGGTATTTTGTCATGCATACGGATACATATCGCCATTGGCTGCTAATCAGAGCGGTTGGGAAACCGGGTGAGTCAGTTAAAGATACGCTAAAGGCCTTTAAAGCCGGCTTTAAAATGTATCCATTGGCGCAAGCAAAAAATCCTGAACCCAATGACTACATTAATCTTTCGGGCAAAAAATATAACACGGTTCATGCAGGCGATGCCTCTATTTACAATGAAATCAATGAAGTGATTCAGTATGAACCGGCTAATTCAGGTGATCCTGCAATGCTGGGTTTGGCTGCCGAGCTGGGAATCAGTAAAGGCAAGCCCTTCACTCCTGATGCGAGAATGAAGAAAATTCTGACTGAAGCTGCATCTATCGGAAATGCAGCTTCGCGCGCAGTCATGTTTAAGCCCCGCGATAAAACAGAATATTTTTACTCTGATCGCCAATGGTTCTCACCCCTGGCTGATGGGAGTTCTGCCTTCCTGGATAAAAATGGCGCTCGGATGCTCGATCGTCGTATTGGATTTCACTACTTCGCAACGGGCATCACTCCCTTTATGGTCTCCCCGAAGCCTGGTTCCGGCTCTATTTATGAAATCGCAGCAACCGATGCTAGCGGTAAAATGTTGAGCGGCAGCAACACCTATTCAGTAACGCTTCCTGGTCCGGTTCCGGCGAAGGCCTTTTGGTCATTTATGGTTTATGACGTTCAAACCCGCTCTATTCTGGAAACAGATCAAAAAACCGGCGGAATAGACAGTATGGCGAAAGACCTGAAAGCCAATGCAGATGGTTCATATACGGTTTACTTCGCGTCTAAACCACCTAAGGGAAAAGAGGGTAATTGGGTGCAGACCATGCCACACAAGGGATTTCACGTATTGTTGAGGTTATACAGCCCGCTACAACCCTGGTTTGATAAGACCTGGAAACCCGGTGATTTTGAACTGGTGAAATAAAGGAAAGCTATTAGCTGGTAGTAAAAACTAGCTATTTACGGTCTAACACCGTCGAATAAAGAGGATAAGCAAATGAGAACAAAACAAGCTTACAAAACCCTGATGACCTTGCTGACGTTGGCTGTTCTTGCCAGCGTAACCACCGTCTCGGCAGAAGCGCCATCACGCTATATGGGAGGGCCGGTCGAACTGGCGACGGCGCACAATGGTGCCATCGTAAACGCCAAGTTAATCGAGGCCTACCCTAAGAACTGGTACACCGAGAAGACCGTTAAGGAGATCGTGGATGGGGTATGGGTGGTAGGCGGCTATTCGATTGCAAATACCATCGTCATCGAGGGCGATGATGGCTTAATTGTCTATGACGTAGGCGACACGAAAGAGGAAGCCAAGCATATTTACGATGCCATTCGCGAAAAGATCAGCAAGAAGCCGGTCAAGGTGATCATGTACAGCCATTCACACTATGCCCTGGGTGGCGGCGTGTTTGTGGACAATCCTGATGACGTGCTCATCATCGGGCACCCGAAGCTCAATGAGACGGTACAGAATAATCTCAGTGGCGGCGGCGCTCCATCGGCCATTCCCGAGATTGGCCCCATCCTCAGTGCGCGGGCACTCATCCAGTTCAGCAACTTCATGCCCGAAGAGGGCCCGGATGCCTCCCTGCAGGCCAAGCTCCAGTTGGGAAGGCCCATTGCTTTCCTGCCAGTCAACAAGACCGTTGAAAACGAGGAAATGCTCAACCTGCTCGGGCACAAAGTACAGTTTTTTACCGAAGGGCTCTCCGATGACCACAATCTGACGGTCTGGCTCCCCGAAAAGGGGGTTGTCCTGAACAACTTCGTCTTTCCAGGCAGGCCCAACATCTACAGTTTGCGCGGGGTTGTCTATCGAGATCCG
>CAMYIF010000195.1 GCA_947258415.1 uncultured Pseudomonadales bacterium | reverse complement strand
CAGGCCATCGACCGCCTCAAAGGCGCCAGGAATTTCCGGGGCCGAAAGCGCACTGCGGCGACAAGACTCGCGGTCTGGCGCGAAAGCGAGGCCATCAGTCGCAATCGACCGCGACAGTGGATTTTGCGCGACAATGTGCTGCTGGAGATCGCTCACCGACTGCCCGCGTCAGAAGAGCAGCTGGCCAGGATTGACGGGATGCCGCCGAAGCTCCTGAATCGCGCCGGCAAAAATTTCTGAAGCCGAAGCACTCAGGCGATTGACCATAACAGCCAAGGGGCCGGTGTAGGCAATATCGGGATCGGTATCTGCCAGGGTTTGCACTCTTCCCCGTGCATTTTTTATTTGTACCGTTGCACCTGTCGGAATAAACAGGCCAACCAGCGAATTGGCCTCCTGTAAAAACCCGCCACCATTATTTCGCAGATCGATAATAACGCCATCAACATTGTCCTGTTTGAGCTCGGTTAAAATGCGCTCCACATCCCGGGTGGTACTTTTGTAATCAGCATCGCCATTTTGAAACGATTCGTAGTCAAAGTAGAAAGCCGGAATCGAAATGACGCCTATTTTATAATTTTTATTACCCTCGGAAAGTTCGATGACTTTCTTTTGAGCCGCCTGGTCTTCGAGCAAAACTTTATTCCTGGTAATACGAACTACCCGGGACTTCTCGGTATTGTTATCGCTACTGGAGATAACCTCAAGCCGGACGAGCGTACCTTTTGGCCCCCGGATTAAATCAACAACATCTTCAAGTCGCCAACCAATAACGTCCTGTATTTCACCATCTTCACCCTGTGCCACTCCGATAATCCGGTCCGCCGGGTGTAATTCCTTGGTTAGATCAGCAGGGCCATTGGCAATTAGGCGTACAACTTTTGTGTATTCCTGATCGGTTTGTAGTACGGCGCCTATGCCCTCCAGTGACAGGCTCATATTAATGTTAAAGTTTTCTGAGCGGCGAGGTGCCAGATATTCGGTATGCGGGTCGTAACTTTTCGCCAGGACATTCATAAACAACTGGAAAACGTCATCACTATTGGTTTGCTGCAAACGTTTCAGCTGGTTTTGGAAGCGTTTGTGCAGCAACGGCAATATTTCTTCGGGTTCCTTGTCTGACAACTTCAGGTTCAAGGCGCTGTGCTTCAGCCGCTTGCGCCAGAATTCATCCAGTTCTGCTTCGGATTTTGCCCAGGGTGAATTGTCACGATCGGTTATTAAATCTTCTTCGATGGTAAAGTCAAATTGATCAAAACCCCGGGTAGTATGATCAAGCAGCCATAGCAGGCGTTTTTCAAGCCGTTCCTGATAGCGATTAAACATGTCGAAGGCCAGGGTAAGGTCACCCCGATTTAGAGAATTGTCTATTATGTAGCGATGGGCCTCGAATTGATCGATATCACTTTGCAGGAAATAACTTTTTGATGGGTCGAGTTGGTCGAGGTATTTATCAAATAACTTGCTGGAAAACTCATTATCGAGGGTGAGGTAACGGTAGTGATTTAATTTTAACTGGTTTACTATCTCAACACTGGTTTGATTCAGTGCCTTGTCGCTGGTTAGATTGGTCAATGCATGTATAGCCGGGGCGTGCAAAAGCATGGCTATCGAGCCTGGGATCAGGACCAGGCGCAATGCACGAAAAAGAAATTTCAAATTTGCCATAAATAATGTTCCAGTAGCGGCTTTCATCGGGCTACAATAGCACGCTAATCTTCCTTGCAAAAGATGCCTGTTAACTTTCAACCCCGTAATTTATTGACTCCTGCCATTAATCCGAGTTCCAGAATGATAATACTAGTTAAACGCACGTGTCAGTATAGAACATGGGGTTAAATAGTTAATTTTAGTGGAATTTTGTGTTTAAAGGGAAGACTAAACACTTTTTATCGATTTGGGAATTTATTCTATGTCACGTACTTTTGCTTTATGTTTGGTTGCAGCAACATTTATTCTTGCCGGCTGTGATGCCAAACAGTCAGAAAAAAACGAGCCGGTAGAATTTAACATTGTACTGGAATCAGATGATGCAAAGTTGAGCTATGGACTTGGTTATGACCTTGGGTCAAAACTTTACCAGCAGGACTCTGCCGGGCTTGATCAGGATGCACTCATGGCGGGCATGAACGATGCACTGTTGCAGATGGAAGCTAAAATCAGTCAATCCGATTTGCAGGAAATTATCGATCGTGTCCAGGCCGAACATAATGAAAAAGCAATGCAGCAGGCAGAGGCAAATGCAAAACTTGGAAAAGATTTCTTAACGGAAAACGCAACCAAAGAGGGTATTGTTGTTACTGAAACCGGGTTGCAATACCGGGTGTTAACTGAAGGTAAGGGGGATAAGCCTAAAGCCGAGAGCGTGGTTAAAACCCACTACCATGGAACACTGGTAGACGGTACTGTTTTCGACAGTTCCATAGAGCGGGGTACGCCGGTTGAATTCCCGGTGAATCGATTGATTCCCGGCTGGACGGAAGCACTGCAGTTGATGAGCGTCGGTTCCAAATGGCGTTTGTTTGTTCCTTCCGATTTAGCTTACGGCGAACAAAGCCCGGGTCCTGCAATTCCTCCCAATTCTACGCTGATTTTTGAACTGGAGCTTATCGAAATAGTAAAATAAACATAAATACAAATCGATAAGA
>CAMYIF010000194.1 GCA_947258415.1 uncultured Pseudomonadales bacterium | reverse complement strand
GTCTGCCGCCTGGGCTGTATCCTTTGCTGTTATAATGCGGGCGACCTCATTATAACGTGCCAGTGCTGCAGAATCGGGTGCCCGGGATCGGAGTGATATTACATTGGCTTCCATGACAAACGGCAGCAGCCGGCCGCATATAAATCCATGTGGCGCGGAAAATATTCCCCCCAGCGGGCCGGCAAAACCATGAACCGCCCCCAGTTTGGCATTTGCCAGCGCTAATCCGCCGAAAAGACTGGCCAGAGACATGTTCTCACGTGCGGTCTTGTCACTTCCATCTTCATATGCCTGTCTTAATGAGCTCGCAGCTCTCCATAATCCTTCGCGACAAATGCCGTCGGTTAAAGGATTTGAATGCTGTGATACATAGGCTTCCATGAGTTGGGTAAGCGCGTCCAGACCGGTGCTGGCGGTTAAATCCGGCGGCATCGAGTAAGTTAATACGGGGTCGATAACGGCCAGATTCGGCAGCATTAACGGACTGCGCATGCTGACCTTGACCTGATGTTCAACATCGGCAAGCACCGCATTGCGTGTGACCTCGGCACCGGTGCCGGACGTGGTGGGGATCGCTATGTACGGCGCCGGAGCCTGGGATATTTGTCGGCCCCTCCCGACAATTTCCAGGTAGTCCGAAAGATGACCGGGGTTGGTGATGAGGGCTGCGATCACCTTGCCGGTGTCGAGCACGCTCCCGCCGCCTATTCCGATAACAAATTGGAACTCAGCCCGGCGGGTGCGCTGCAAAGCCTCGAGGGCCAGGTCGGTGGTCGGTTCCCCGGGTACGTTAAAGATTTCATATTCAATTCCCTGTTCTTTCAATTGATCCAACAGCGGCTGGGCGCGTTTTAGGGTTCGGCCCACAACAACAAAGGCGCGACTTCCCAGCCTGGACGCTATTGAGGGAACTTCCTTTATTGTACCCGGGCCAAAAATGATCCGGGTGGTGGTAGCAAATTCAAATTGCATGGATCCTCAACCTCCATTTATCCCCAACCCTGCTCATCCGGGAATATGTTGGTGTATTTTATGGCCGTACGCGGTTCGGCCATCATGTCGGCCACGGTGTCCCGCCATTTCTGGTAATGGGCCGTTTCTTTGTGCCGGCCCGGGTCATCCGGAGTACAGTATACTTCTACGAGGACAAATCGGGTGGCGTCATCCATGTGTTGAATGATATCAAAGCGGGCCACACCGGGCTCTTGAATACTATTGCTGGCGTTTTCAATCGTAGCCGATTTGAAGGCTTCAACCTGGTCGGATTTGACATGGACGAATACGTGAACGATAAACATTGGGTCCTCCTTTCGAAACCGAACACTTTTTGCTATACAATTGTATTACCTGAATTTTGCACGAGTAAGAAAAACGGTCAACCATAATAACGAATCAAACTTTATGAAGCGCACATTGGAGAAATCATATCCAAATTTACCATGGTAATACCGACCTACTGGGGCCAGGATAATACCGGCGAGGCCGATGAAGAAATTGTTTTCGATCATCCCACCATGCTCGATGAAACAGGCACACTGGGCCGGCTGCTGGAGAGCCTCAGTATTTTTAAAGAGGTAGAAGGGAAAATCGTCGTGAGGATATTGATTTTCTAATCAACGCACGCATTCATGGCGTGACCTTTTATCTCGACCGCAAACTGGCGATCAGGCATCTGCCCCCCGAATACGAGCAAAAGGAATGGAAAAAGGTCAGGGAAGATACCATACGGTTTTTATATGAACGCAAAAAGGTGATGGATCACCCGCAATTGGCCCTGCAGGAATTTCAGCCTTATCCCGGCATGTTTCTGGACGCTGATCTGGAGGAGAGAATTATAAAGACCAATGAGTTGCTCAAGCAAAAATACCAGACAGAGAGTGATGAACAGGGTGTGCGGGAATGTGAAAAAACGATTGCCATGACGGCAGAAAACCGCTGGGCTCGAATCGATACCAGGAAGTGGCTCAGGCAACTTACAACCCACTGGCAGGAGGTAACCGCGGCTGCGGGAGGAATTGAAATCCTGAAATGATCTATAATTATTGGGAATCTTAAAATTCAATCTGGGCCGACCAGGTGGCCGGCACCCGCACAGCGACAACCTCGGCCTGAACACGCTCTTTTTTATTGGAAAAAAGTGAACACGCCAGGGTGGTTCTTTTTTCCTCTGCTTCTTGCACCCGGGCCCGCAGAAAGACTTCTTCGTTTATCGGTGTCGGACGCAGGTATTTTACATTTAACGACCCGGTGACATACAGTACTCTGGGTTCTGAGCCAATCTCACGGCCTTCTGCCTGATAGGCAGCCGCAATGGCGGTGCAAGCGCAATGACAATCAATAATCGTAGCAATAATTCCGCCGTTCAGCACCTGCTTGGGTCCTGCCATGTGATGCCTGGCCGCCAGCCAGGTACAGATAGACTCGTCACCCGACCAATAGCTTTTGATACGAAGTCCCTTTTGGTTCAAGGTTCCGCATCCAAAGCAGTGATGCCCCTTCATCAGATCCTGAAATGCTCTGTCGACCATCGCTTTCACTCTCGCTGGTAACACTATTGGATTAATTCCCTTTCGCTAAAAAATAACGATGATTATTTTTGTGTCAAACCGATTGGGCTTATCGAATCTGAATTTGAAATTTCTGTCTTAAATAGCAATGAGCAC
>CAMYIF010000193.1 GCA_947258415.1 uncultured Pseudomonadales bacterium | reverse complement strand
GGTCCCCTGGATAGCGCTACGCACACGGCGCAGGGAATCAACCCGCTGTGTGGCGACAAGCTCAGCCTCTACCTGCGCGTGGATGACGAACGACGCATCCAGGCCTCGAGTTTTGAAGGATCCGGCTGCGCCATTTCGGTGGCCTCTGCGTCCTTGCTCACCGACACCATCACGGGCCTTTCGGTGGACAAAGCCGAAGCCGTTTTTAACGCAGTCACGAAACGACTCACGCAAGACGATGCCGGCGATCAAACCGCTGTCTACGAGGATCTCGAGAACCCGTTCTCGAAACTCTCGGCACTTGACGGCGTGCGGGAATTTCCGTCGCGCGTTAAATGTGCAACGCTCGCCTGGCATGCGCTGCACTCAGCCTTGAATAATGGCACGACGCCGGCTACCACGGAGTAACAAGTACGATGTTTGGCCATACTAACGAACCGTTTTCACTGTCGCGTGATGTCTCCGCCATTATTATTCCGGCCGGTGAACAACTTACTCTGCGCGCCGGAACGGACGGATTCATTACGCAGGCACTAGGCGGCAGTTTTACGGTATACGTCGAGGGAAACCTGTTTCGAATTTCCGGTGCCGATGCTGACGCTCTGGGCAAAGAGCCGGTGCCGCCGCCAAAAGTGCCGGACAATGCGACTGATGCTGACATCGAGGCGGTTATCTGGGACCAGCTCAAGACCTGTTATGACCCTGAGATTCCAGTCGACATCGTTAATCTGGGATTGGTTTACCGCTGCGATATCACGGCGCTGGGCAACGGCCAACGCTCGGTCAGTGTCGACATGACATTGACCGCGCCGGGGTGCGGCATGGGCGACGTGCTCGTACAGGATGCCCGCGAGAAAATCGCCATTATTCCGACAATCTCGGACGTCAATGTGGAGCTGGTTTTTGACCCACCCTGGAATGTTGGCATGATGACGGAAGAAGCGCGACTGCAAACAGGATTGATGTAAAACCACTAAGACATATCGACGATGAAGATACTCACCCTGGTTCGACACGCCAAATCCAGCTGGAGCGACACGCATCTCAGCGACCGGGAGCGCCCACTCAACAAGCGCGGCGAACGGGATGCTCCGAAAATGGGCGAACGAATCGCCGAGCACGGTATCCGCCCGTCACTGATCGTGACCAGTCCTGCCACTCGTGCCTGGACCACGGCGAGGATCATCGCGGCCGAGATTTCGTACCCGATCGAGTTTCTGGAAAGAGAGGACGGCCTGTACCTCGCATCGCTCAATGAACTGCTCGCTATAATTGCCGAACAGGACAACGAGTTCAACAATATGATGATCGTCGGCCATAACCCGGGCTTCACGGAACTGGTAAATGTATTGACGAATGAAAAACTGGTCAATCTGCCCACCGCAGGTATTGCCGTTATCGATCTGCCCATAAATGAATGGAAAGATGTGATGGAAGTGACACACGGCCAAACGGGCAACCTGAAGTATTTAAGTTACCCGAAATTAAAAGAATAGTTGGTCGGTTAACACCTGCGTGACCCCCTGCTGAACCGTTAAAGGGTATATATTCCTTTCTCGTTTTCCTGGATAAATAAACAAGGCAAGCCCCCGCCTTGATAAATATCAAAAATAAAGTTTAAAACACATGCTGGAGGATGGGGCAAGATTCGTGTTGTTAAACGAATTAGTTTGTAATACTGGTCTTATTTGCAGGATGTCAGGCAAAACAAAAAGAGAATCAAGTCCCGGGTTACTGATATTGACAGGTTCAGGCAAGGTAAACAGCAATAGTAAAAACTTGGGGTGGATTTTCGTAACAATGATCTTTATGCTTTCGGCGCCCGTCAGCGTATTTCCGGGTCTGGCAGTGGCTGCCCAACCGATAAGCTCACAAGAATCATTATGCAGAAAGTTATTACCGATCAGAAATACATGTACACGGGTGTTTTCTTCCTTGGCATTTTAGTATCTGTTTTTGCCATAATGAACGATCCCATTATCAATAAGGATGCGTATCATTATCTAAAGACGGCTGAAAATTTTAATGCATTCGGCTTCAACTCCGACTTACACAAGTGGCCGTTCTACCCAATGATGGCACTTGCACTATCCAAGTTATTAGTGGTTGAAATCAAAACCGCTTTTTTAATAATCAATACATTTTTTTACGCCGCCATCCCCCTTCTGTTTGCCAAAATTTATTCCCGTATCATACCTGGTTCGCAACATGTTAAATGGGCACTTCTGATTTGCTTCAGCCTGCCGCTGCTGAGCGACCAGCGTTCGGACATAATGCGTGATCCGGGATTTTTATTTTTTAGCCTGTTGGCCCTGTTTTTCCTGATTCATTTTGCTCGAACCCATCAATGGCGCGATGCCGTTTACTGGCAATTTTCCATTATCCTGGCATTTTTCTTCAGGTTTGAAGGCGTTATCTGGTGGGGTGCACTTTCGCTCGGCCTGTTTTTTCTGGATTCACCGTTAAAGCAGCGCTTTAAACTCTGGCTTCAAAGCATCTGTGTTTGGTTAGCATTCCTTGTAGTTTTAATGGTTATGAGCCTGACAAAATTCGAGCTTATCCTTGCACTAATTGAAAAGTTTCCCGTTACGATTTACCTGAAAAAAATACAACAGGCCTATTTATTAAAGACCGACATCATCGCACAACAGGTACTGGTGTTTGATGATGATTACGCGAGCCTGGTACTCATATCTGCGTT
>CAMYIF010000192.1 GCA_947258415.1 uncultured Pseudomonadales bacterium | reverse complement strand
TACTTTAATTTAACAACAGGTGAGATATTCGAGCAGGCGCCTCGGCACAAGCAACTTGAACTGGATGCCGCCACCGAGTATTACAGGGAACAGGAGCAAACCACTCGACCAAGACGAAAACGTATAATCCAGGAAATACCTGACATTATCGGCACTCACGCAGTATTCACGGATTTCGATAAAAAAAAACTGGTCATGATACCCATATTCAGCTGGCGACTATTCGAGGATGGTTCGATTAGTGGAATGATTGTCGATAAGTCCAAAGTCAATCAGACGCCAGTCCTTACCGGCGATAACTGTCTTTACCCGTGCCAGGAAGACCCCCGTTTTAAATATTTCTTTCAGTACAGGATCGCAAACAAAATCAAATCGCAGGATCCTGCCGCACTCGAGGCCATTTCTCATTTAATAGATTTTTAAACAGCTAGTCGGGATTCTGCCAGCCGTTAAATTGCAGGTATCCGGTTATTCGCCCTTGCGGATCAAATAGTAATAGCGGTTATCCTTTTCTACATTACCAACCAGCTCGTGTCCCAGAAAGCGACAAAAATTCGGAATATCACGTTGAGTCGACGGGTCCGTCGCTATCACCGCCAGCAAATCACCGGCTACCATTTCCCTTACTTTTACATGTAATAACATGACAGGTTCCGGGCAAAATAAACCGGAGGCATCAATGTGGTAATTGGCCTGGGTTTCAAATACGGTCATGAATTTTTTCGAAATCCTTAGATCTAACGCTCGGCAAAAGAGGTTTTGTCAACACGCGGTCGAACACAATTAATGTTGATTATACCAGCTTGTAAGGCGACAAAAAATCGTTGTATTAATAATCACAGGCTTGCTGGAGCAAGGAAAAAATCATGTCCTCAGCCACACGGGGAAAGTAAAAAAATTAATTTTTCCTCCGGATAATCAATTTTCTAAATCGTATTTTTTATGTAAACTATTTATTCACTCTATTTTTGTGTACATTATTGAGGGCATAGCCATTATTAATAATGGCTATCATTTTCCTTACTCTACATTATTAAAATAAACAGGCAAATTCATGAGCGAAGCAATCAAGCACCCAACTTATAGATACGACGTGGTTCGCAAATTTGCGATCATGACCGTGATATGGGGATTAATCGGCATGTCTGTAGGCGTTTATATCGCTTGCCAACTTGCATTCCCAAATGTTTTTTATACCGAAATACCCTGGCTTACGTTTGGACGGCTCAGACCACTGCATACCAATACGGTAATCTTTGCTTTCGGTGGATGTGCGCTTTTTGCCTCGGTTTATTTTGTCGTTCAACGTACCTGCCAAACAGCGCTGTTCGCACCGGCACTGGCTCAATTTACTTTTTGGGGCTGGCAACTTGTCATTATCCTTGGTTGGATAACCTTACCGCAGGGCATTACTGCATCAAAAGAATACGCTGAGTTTGAGTGGCCTATTGACATACTTCTGGCCGTTGTCTGGATCTCTTTCGGCGTTGTGTTTTTTGGCACGGTAATGAAACGAAAGGCAAAGCATATTTATGTAGCCAACTGGTTCTTTGGCGCTTTTATTATTACGGTGGGATTAATACATGTCATCAATAGTGCGGCAATCCCGGTGACATTGACAAAGTCCTACTCCGCCTATTCCGGCGCCATGGACGCAATGGTTCAATGGTGGTACGGACACAACGCGGTAGGCTTTTTGCTGACCACCGGTTTTTTGGGAATGATGTATTACTTTGTTCCTAAACAGGCAGATCGCCCTGTTTATTCTTACCGTTTATCTATCGTGCATTTTTGGGCGCTGATTTCACTTTACATCTGGGCTGGTCCGCACCACCTGCACTACACGGCTCTTCCCAACTGGACACAATCGGTTGGCATGGCAATGTCGTTGATTTTATTTGCACCCTCATGGGGAGGCATGATCAATGGCATTATGACCTTGTCCGGGGCATGGCAAAAACTGCGTACTGACCCGGTGTTAAAGTTCCTCGTTGTTTCTCTCTCTTTTTACGGCATGTCGACCTTTGAAGGCCCGATGATGGCAATCAAAACAGTCAACGCGCTGTCTCACTTTACCGACTGGACTATCGGGCATGTGCATTCCGGTGCATTGGGCTGGGTAGCCATGATATCCGTCGGTGCCATGTACCACCTCATCCCGCAGATGTACGGACGTCGATCCGCCAACATGTTCAGCACCCAGCTGATTAATATCCACTTCTGGTTGGCTACCCTGGGTACGGTTCTCTACATTGCCTCGATGTGGGTAAACGGCATCTTGCAGGGACTGATGTGGCGTGCATTCAACGATGACGGCACATTAACCTACAGCTTCATCGAATCCGTTGAAGCCAGTTATCCCGGTCATGCCATCCGGGCAATCGGTGGCATGTTGTGGGTAACGGGAATGCTGATCATGACATATAACGTCTGGTATACGGTTAATGTAAAAGAGCAACCCGTAAGAACACCAAAGCCTGCAGACCAACCCGCTGCCTAATTGAGGATAATTAAATGAATCATGAAGTCATCGAAAAAAATATCGGGTTAATGGTTGTGCTGATTATAGTTGCAGTTAGCCTCGGAGGTCTGGCTGAGACCTTACCCCTGTTTTTCCTTAAACAAACGACTGAACCCGTCACCGGATTGAAACCTTTATCGGCTGTTGAACTCGAGGGGCGAGATATATACATCCGTGAAGGTTGTTACGTCTGC
>CAMYIF010000191.1 GCA_947258415.1 uncultured Pseudomonadales bacterium | reverse complement strand
GCTGGTGGATTGGGATATTTTTCCAGTGACTTCTGGTATTCGCCCACAATCTTCATATACGGTCCGAGCACAAAGGCAGAGACTGCAACCTGGTTCCATTGTTCCCGTGGATCACGGGCAATGTTGTAGACAGAAGGATACCCCATCCCCTCGGCACGATAGGCACCCACGCCCATCAGGGACGGGTTGCCAGCAGATGCAACGAATTCCCTTGGATAAATACGCCACTGCTTCCAGCGCACTGCAGCAACCTCGCCTTCCATAAACGTGATCAGGCTTTCGCGTGCTGACTGCTTGTTTTTGCCCAGGAAGAAATCACCCTGATCGACGCCATCAATGGCACGGTCAGCGGGTACTTTGGCCCCAATAATGTTGGCCAATGTAGGGTAGAAGTCGTGAATAGCTACCATCTCGTTGCTCTTTGCCGGTTTGATCTTTCCTGGCCATTTGATCATGCCCGGAACGCGCAGTGAACCCTCAAGGGCATCACCAACCTCGCCACGGAACGGTCCGTTTGAACTGCCCAAGAAATCATTGTTGGACCCCTGGGTTGTAGCCCCCCCATTGTCGGAAAGCCATATGACGATGGTGTTGTCTTCAATACCGGCCTCCTTTATGGCGTCAAGCACCTGTCCTGTGCGGTAGTCAAGTTCCATCACAGCATCACCAAAAAGCCCGGCACTCGATTTCCCTTCAAAGTCGGGATGTGGCAAGGCCGGATAATGTACATGTGACCATCCCACATAAAGAAAGAATGGTTCCTTTTCTTTTGCCTGTTCTTTGATGTACTTCACGGAGGCTTCCGCTATGTCACCTTCGATATGCCGTCTGTATTCAAGATCGTAGGGACGGACCTTTTTCACCACATCCTTTCCGGGCTCTGATTCCCAGATAGCGGTTTGCGATTTGGCAATTGCTGCTTCTGAAAAACCGCTTCTACGCATACCATCCGGATACAATGTACCGTCGGTGGTTTCTAAAATCCCAACATGCCATTCATCAAAGCCCTGGTTAATGGGCAGACTTTGCTTTTCCCCACCCAGATGCCATTTACCCGTCATGGCAGTGGCGTAGCCTTTTGATTTGAACAGTTCGGCCAGCGTCACCTCACTATCCTGCAGAGTACTGGGTGTACCGGCAATAATAATGCTCCCCAACCCTGCACGTTGAGAATATCTGCCTGTCAGCAAAGCCGCGCGGGTCGGTGTACAGCCCTGCTCCACGAAAAACTGAGTGAGCATCATCCCTTCGCTTGCCAGTTGATCAATGCGCGGCGTGGGCATACCACGAAGTTCACCACCGCTGCCATAAACTCCTAAATCACCGTAGCCCATGTTGTCTGACAGCATCAGAACGACGTTGGGTTTATCGGCCGCACTAGCGGAAGCTATCAGCCCGATCGCCAGCAGTCCTGCCAGCAGAGTTTGGATGGTAATTTTGTTTTTCATAGTATCTTTCCTTTAGCTTCTTCATGCTTGTTCCTTGTGTGATTGAATCGTTCTTGGTCAAAAGATCCGATCACGGAACAGGCATTTAGGTCAATTTTTTATCCCGAAGCGGGGTTACTTTACTAGTTTAAAATCACCGGGTTTCCAGGTTTTGTCGAACCATTCTTGTTCTGGGCCGTATAAGCGTAAAAGCACGTTAAAGCCTTTGTTAGGAACAGTTTGTACCCAGTTTTTTTCTTGTCCTTTAGGCGCTTCAGGCCCGAAGAAAATAGTGACACTGCCATCTTCAGACTTTTTCATGCCTGCTAATTTAGAGTCTACGCCGCCTGTTTTCTGATCCGTTTCCAAAATAGAGCGTGTTTGGTTGTCGTAAACCATGAATGACCAAAAATCACGGGCAGGAACAGGCCCTGGTAATGTAACGCTATAGGTCTTACCACCATCAAGCATTTTGCCGGTTTCATCCATTGAGCCAATTTCATAAACCGATCCTTTACCTACAGTGGGCTTGACCATAAAGGGGGTAACGCCGGTTGCAAAAAGGTGGAAGCCAACACGATCATCTATCAGTCTCGCGCCAGTTTTAGACAAAAATTCATAGCTGCCACTTGAAAGCGGTGAAAACCATTTACGATCAGGGTAAAAATAAACATCTGGGTTACGAGGTTTAAACATTACGCCCCTGTAAGCTGCATTGCCTAAGCTTGCTGCTTCAGTCAATATTTTTTGCATGCGTGTATCGGGTTTAAATTCTTTACCTTTTTCCATACCAATTGCTTTTGCTAAACCTAATAGCTCTGGGTCACCCGAATTTGCAGGCTCGTACTGAATCACTTCATTTAGTTCGTCATATATTGATGAGTCAGTTGCATGAAGCGTGCTGTATTTTTTGCCTGATATATTCATAAATTCAACTGGTTGCGGGTTATTAGCTTCTGCAAGTGGGTAAATTTTAATCCCGTTTTTGAATTTCGATAAGGTTTCTTCAAGTGATTCATTAGGCGCCTGAAATGGGCGTGTCAGCATCCACTGACGGTATGTATTGGTTTTTAATACAATATAACCTTTTGGAATTTCCCCTTTGTAATCTTGACCTACAACGAGATATTTTCCGCCTTTACCACCGTCTTGGGCGTTACCTAAACCAATATCACCCACATACAAAAAATAGGCATTGTCTAAAATTGAAATTACCGGCGAAAGGTCCATTTTTTACATTGATTTCTGCATGAGCATAAGGAGTGGTTGTATTAGGTGTTAACCACAATGACCTTGCGTCGATTAATTGCTCAGTAAGGGCAACCGTTTTATTTGGTATAACGCCTATATCACGATGACCTTTTAACATGGCATGCATGGCTACTGTTGGTACAGCTGATCCAAATAACGTAAAAGCTCTAGCAGTATCCATATAGTCATTCGCTTTAATGAACGTTTCATCCGTTGGAAAACCATCTTTAAAAGTTAATTCACCCGCGTATTTTGTCATTACTGAATCTGGGGTTAACATCTCAGCGCTAACGTCAGCTTTGTATTTAGGGACATATTCATTGGCTTTAACAGCAGTTGAGCTAACACCCATCAGTGCCAGAGTTACACTAGCAGCAATAAGGCTTTTACTTACGTTAATCATAATTAGTTCCTCTTCAATTTTAATTTAATAATTCGAAATCGTTTAATATCCAATAATTTAGTTTTCATCGATACGTCTCCTAATTTTCTTGGCGGGGCGTGTTCTAATCCGCCCCGCTGCTCATTTGTTTTGAGCGAATTACTTCATCAACTCCAATTCAATTGGGCGCCAGATCTTGTCAAACCAGGTCTGCTCAGGCCCCTATGCTTATTAATTTGTAATACGTGACGATCCTACTTGATCAGGACGACATCATCCGGCTTCCAGCTCTTGTCGTTGTAAGCCTTGAGCGGTCCATAGATCCTGAATACCGGGAACCAGCCCTTGCCGGGTAGGGTCTCGAGCCAGAACTTCTCTTTGCCCTTCGGCGGCTTCGGGCCAAAGTAGATATCAATGGACCCATCCGGGTTGGTCCCCGGCAGAGCCTGGCTGCCAATCGACGGGAACTCTTTACTGGTCTGCAGCTGCGAACGGGTTGCGGGGTCGTAAATGGTCACCGACCAGAAGTCTTTGACCGGCACATTGGGCGGTATGTGCAGCTTGTAGTTCTTGCTGCCATCGAAGTAATTGCCGTCGGCGTCCTTATAACCGAAGAGATACTTCGAGCCGACGCCTTCAGGCAACGGTGCTGCCATGGCAGGGGTGATCACGATTGCTCCAAAGTGAAACAGAGCGCGTGCATCCAGGTTTCGGTATCCATTTTTCTCGAATGCCGCGCTGCCACCAATGAACACCGTTTCCCACTGGCGATCCTTGTAGACTTTTACGTCAGGATCGCGGCTGTCGAAAGTATTGGTTCGCGCCATCGCTACAGCGAGTTTGGCGGCCTTTTCCAAAATGCGCTGCATGCGCTCATCCGGATTGAAAGGTTTTCCTTTTTCGATCCCCAGTGCGGCCAGGCGTCCCAGCAGTTCCTTGTTGATGAAATCTACTGGTTCGTGCTCGATGATTTCGTGGAGCCACTGGAACGCTTCGATACCTTCCGGTGCCAGGCTGTTGAGCGGCAGGCC
>CAMYIF010000190.1 GCA_947258415.1 uncultured Pseudomonadales bacterium | reverse complement strand
TTTCGATACTCAAATTCCCGTGGGCAATGGCGACGGTTGATATCCGAACATTTTCACCCATAATAACGGTTCCCGTACGTTCGTTGATAATCACTTTGGAAATCGTGTCCGGGGTAACCCCCAAACTTTCGATCATCGTTACCAATGCCACCACCTTGCCCAGGTATTTTTCAGGAACTTTTACCTCAATGGTGCCGGCATCATGCGTCCAGGCAATCTGGTCATAAAAGGCGATGTTGATGGCCCGAGCGACCCTGGACGAGGTGGTGAAATCGGGACTGTGCAGTGTCAGCGTCAGCGATTGCTTCTGGTTGAATTTATTGGGAATCTCTTTTTCAATTAAAGCGCCGTTAACAACCCTTCCCACCGTGGGAAAATTTTTCTGCACCTCGGAACCCGAGGCGCCGCCAACAACAAAACCGCCGGTACTGACGGGGCCTTGCGCAACGGCATATACCTGCTGATCCGCAGCTTTTAACGGCGTAAACAGCAAGGTGCCTCCCTGTAGGTTCTCGGCATCACCAATGGAACTGACGAGTACATCGATTCTGTTTCCTGTACGTGCAAATGGCGGCAAATCGGTCGTCACCATCACAGCCGCAACATTTTCCACCTCGATGTCTTCAGCCTTAACCGTTACCCCCATTTTTTCCAGCATGCTGGCCATGGACTGGATTGTGAATATGGCACTGTCACTGTCACCGGTTCCATCCAGTCCCACAACAAGTCCGTAGCCCACCAGTTGATTCGGACGGACCCCCTTAATATCCGCAATATCTTTGATCCGTACCCCAAAGGCCTGTCCGTTAAAACAGCAAACAGCCGCTACGGTTAGGATCAAGGTTATCGTTGTAAATTTCAGTTGAATAAACAAATTTGAAGCAACCATGATAATTTCTTGTCTCGCAATCCATTTCTATGAAATATTGTTACAGCGATTTTGTCCAAATAACTTGGCCCGGTTGTAGACGAAATAAGGAGGACTGAGATTAAAACGGCCAGACATTATTCAGCAAATTGGCAAGCCATCCCGGTCGTTGGCGATCATCCACGATGCCAGAGCCGCTGTAAGCAATTTTGGCGCCGGAAATAAACGTTGACAGGATGACATTTTCATCGGAAATGTCACGGGGGCGGATAATCCCTGACAATATGATTAACTGGTTTTCGTTATTTACCATTACTTCCCGGGTCCCCACAATTTTCAAATTCCCGTTAGGCATGACATCGACGACCCTGCAAGTGATAAAGGCAGATAGTGTGCCGCTTCGAGTGGTCGCCCCGTCCCCGGCAAAATCACTTTTCATACTTCCTTTGACCGAAGGATTACCGAATGGATCGATTTTTGGTAAATCGTTGCCGATTTTCGGCAATATCTGATTTTGCCACCAGTCTTCTATACCAAATAATTTTTCAATGCCGGCCTCAAGGCTGGAGGAGCGCCCGGTTTCGGTATTGGCTTTGTTTGACGCCTTGGCAGACTCATCAATTTCAACCGTAACAATATCTCCGACATTACGTGCTTTGGTATCAATGAACATTCCGTTCAGAGAGCTGCGCACCTGCCAGAGGGACCCATCCTTGCCCATGGATGTCTTGGCCAGATGAGGAACCATTACTTCTTTGGCCTGCATATGCTGCAGTGCAGGCTGAATGTTGCTTCGGCCGCCCGCACATCCGACCAGACCAGCGGTTAGAATAGCGGCGCAAACAGCGATTGTTGAGCGGCTAAATGTTTTCTGCATTTTATACCAACTGCTCCTGTTGTCGGTTAAAATTCAACCTTTACCGTAGTGGAATCCAGCACTCGGGCATAAAGAATTTTTTTGGAGTCATAATTCATTACAGGGATTCTCTCACCGAGTCTTCCTTTTTTTTTGACCTGTCCCAAAGCGGTTATTTTCAAACCGCTGGATTCGGCAATGATGACCACCACATCCCCTCGTTTCACCAGTGGCCGGAATTCGACCAGATCTGCTCTCAATGCAGTTTTGGCACCAATGGCTCTTTTGGTTCGCTTTCCGAGAACTGCTTCCGGGTCGGTAATCACGCCGGATGGCAATTTCGCTAAATCCATTTTTAGCAACTCGATATCATCTTCCGTAATCGGCTTATGCCTTCCCAGTGGTTTTTTGGTTGTGACAACTTCGGCCAGCACTTCTATTGTGGCGGTCACCCAGACTCGTTTGTAAAATTTGCCGTTTACATCAAAATGAACCGAAAAGGGAATTTTCCCCAATAGCTCTCTATTGCGAGGCGGTACTACTTTAAAGGTTATGCGACCATTGGGCAGCTGCAGGTTATCGACGACCTGGATATCTTTGATGCTGCCATCAGCATGATCGTTAAAAATATTGGATTGGATATAATCGGTTACCAAACCCTTAATCTTTTCCCGACTGATCTCGATATAATTGCGCGTGATGACGACTTTGGCAGGTATATGCAACGCCAGTTGAGACAGATCGATCCCGTTTTGTTTCAAGCGCAATATAAGCACCTGATTTTCCAGCGTCCGTGCCCTCCCTGGCAGCGGCGCCTTCGCAACCACAATATCACTCAATTTTTGAACCAGAAGCGAATCATGGCCCTCGATCGCCGCGATCCTGCCCAGCAGGATATTTTCATCATTGACTTGAACCTTAGGCAAAATTCTGATGCGGGTTAAATCGGCTGCATTAATTCCCCGGGATCTTTCCGGCACTCCAAAAAATACCAGCACAAAAACAATGAGCGCGAACAGGTGCCTGTAGGCTCGCAATTTGTAATTTAATGTTTTCATTTAGTTA
>CAMYIF010000189.1 GCA_947258415.1 uncultured Pseudomonadales bacterium | reverse complement strand
CTCAGGACAGATGATGGTGCACAGGATAAATTGACGTCGCTTGCAAGCGAGTCAGGCGAGCGCCAGTGAGAACCTGGTATTAAAGACTAGTTGTCAGCGTCGTTAGTTTTTTATACACCTTGAAAAATTCCTTCAGAAACTGGTGCTAGACAAGGGGAAGGTCGGAATTCTGGATGCCACAAACGTTATTCTTGATGTTTTTACCCGATAGCAAAGAACATTTAATTTGTATCTCAAAGGAAAAGGAAACATATTGATTTTTTTAATCCGATATAAAGCCTTTACGGAATAATAAAGTAATTGATTTTATTGGTCGGGATGAGAGGATTTGAACCTCTGACCCCTGCCTCCCGAAGGCAGTGCTCTACCAGGCTGAGCTACACCCCGACATAAAACTTAACTTAATTGGACCGATCCGCTGCGTGTTTCACCAGGTTACAAAGCGCATCGCGGTAGATATTATCGGGTAAACCATCGAGCAGGTCTACCGCAAGCTGTGCTTCGATGCTGGCCTGTTCCTTGGTGTATTCGAGCGCGCCGGATGATTTGACCAGGTCGATAATTTTATCCAGGTTATCCGAGCTGTTATTGAGGATGGCATCGCGGATCAGTTTGTTGTTTTCTTCGCTGCAATTCTGCATGGCGTATATCAATGGCAGGGTTACCTTACCTTCGGCCAGGTCATCGCCGACATTTTTGCCCATCTCGTCGGCGTCGCCATTGTAATCGAGCAAATCGTCGATCAGCTGGAAAGTCATTCCCAGGTGGGTGCCGTAATCCCTGAGCGCTTCCTCTTTTTCGCTGCCGACACCGGACAGAACCGCGCTGGTATGCGACGAGGCTTCGAACAGGACCGCCGTTTTTGCCTTGATCACTTCACGGTAGCTGTTTTCGGTAAGGTCGGCATTGCGCACATTGGTTAATTGCTGCACTTCACCTTCGGCGATCAGGTTGGTGCTGTTAGCCAGGATCGACATAATGCGCATGTCACCGAGTTTGACCATCATCTGGAAGGCGCGTGAATAAAGGAAATCGCCAACCAGTACGCTGGGAGCATTGCCCCAGACAATGTTGGCGGTCGAGCGCCCGCGGCGCAGTTCAGATGTGTCGACAACGTCATCGTGCAGCAGCGTGGCGGTGTGCAGGAATTCGATGATGGTGGCCAGCAGGGTATGCTTGTTGCCCGGGTAGCCACAGCAGCGTGCGGTCAGCAGGACTAATAATGGACGGACACGCTTGCCGCCGCTTTCAATCAGGTATTCGCTGATCGTCTCGACCAGGTTAACGTCTGAATGCAGTTGTCCGAGAATCAGCTTATTGACAGCTTCAAAGTCGTCTGAGACTACTGATAATATGCGCTTGGGGTCCATGGATACATGCCACAAAAAGAGGCCATGAATACTAGGGTGCAGTGCATAAACTGTCAATCCTAAGGCGATATAATTGTTTCATTCAGCCGGACAGGGCAGGTGTGTAATCTACGCGGGTAATAATCGGGAAAATATCCGTTTTATTTGATTAATCACGCTTGATTGCCATCACCCGATACCGTAAAATCACGCACCCTGTTGACCTTGCCCATATAAGCAGTTGTGCACAGGTGTCGCTTAAGCTGGCGGCATCCCACGGGTTGGTTGTTTTGGAGATTGATATGTACGCAGTAATTAAAAGTGGTGGCAAGCAGCATCGTGTTAAAGAAGGCGATATGCTGAAAGTTGAAAAACTGGATCTGGAAACGGGTTCCAAGTTTAACTTCGACGAAGTATTGCTGGTTAGCGAAGCCGAAAAATTGAATATCGGAGCTCCTTTAGTAAAAGGCAGCAAGGTGACCGGCGAAGTTGTCGCGCACGGTCGTCATGATAAAATAAAGATCCTTAAATTCAAGCGCCGCAAGCATCACATGAAGCAAATGGGGCATCGCCAGTGGTTTACCGAAGTGAAAATCACCGGAATCAAGGTAACGGCGCCCAAAGAAACGGCGACTAACGCGGAGAAAGGAGAGTAACTCATGGCTCATAAGAAAGCAGGCGGTAGTACCCGCAATGGTCGCGATTCGGAATCGAAACGCCTTGGTGTAAAACGCTTCGGAAGCGAGTCTGTTAAGGCGGGTAATATTATTGTTCGCCAGCGTGGCACCAAATTTCACCCTGGCGTTAACGTAGGCTGTGGCAAGGACCACACCCTGTTTGCCCTGACCGACGGTGTTGTGAAATTCGAAGTCAAAGGCCCTAAAAACCGCAAAGTGGTTAGTATTGATAGCGTTACTTCCTGAGTAACGCGAAGTGATGTCAGAAACCCCGCCTGGTGCGGGGTTTTTTGTTTTTACACAAAGACATATTTGGTATATGTATTTATCTGGTGATCTTGGCCGGGCATAAAAAACTCGGCTGAAGCACCCGGCACATGTAGTATTATTTTTAAAAACAACGGTTTGTTGTGTGGCGCTATGAAATTTATTGATGAAGCAAGTATTTTTGTTGAGGCCGGCAAGGGTGGTAACGGCTGCCTGAGTTTCTTGCGTGAAAAATTCCGTGCAATGGGTGGCCCCGACGGCGGTGATGGTGGGGATGGCGGTTCGGTTTTCCTGCGTGCCAGCGAAGGGCTCAATACCCTGGTGGATTTTCGATACCAGCCCAGGTATAAAGCCGGCTCCGGTGAGGGTGGCCGTGGGAAAAACTGCACGGGGGCCAGCGCCGAGGATTTGATTTTGGATGTACCGGTTGGCACCACCGTAATCGACCAGGACACACAGGAAATCCTGGCCGACCTGCTCGAACCCGGGCAAAAGGTCATGGTGGCCAGGGGTGGATTCCACGGGATCGGCAACGCGCGATTTAAATCCAGTGTAAACCGGGCTCC
>CAMYIF010000188.1 GCA_947258415.1 uncultured Pseudomonadales bacterium | reverse complement strand
GATTAATTCAAGATGCTGACCACCCAGCAGCAAGGGGTCGTAATACGAAGGCAGGTTCCTGGCAGATTCTTCGCCAAGAACTATTCCCAGGTTAAGATTACCTTCTATGTGCACCCTGACAGGTCGCAAACAGCGCTGACACTCCATCAGAATGTCTGTTATCACTGTGCCTGTTATCGTTCGAATGCCCTCTTCATCTTTTGCGAACTGGAGAGAAACCTGTACTTCACCAGCAACATCGATCATTACACCCTGCAACCGTTTCAGTTGCGAGAGTTCAATAACACCTTGCAAATCAACCCTTTGCTCGACTAGCTTGAGCGGCTCGATAATACGGGGTAAAGGTGTAGAAAACATAGGCGCGAGATAATAGGCGCACATCAGCTATATGTCAAAGAAAATCAATGGAATATCCAGCACTGCGTCTAACCTTTTTGGTTCGCCGGATAACCCGGGTAGAAAATGCTGTTAACCAGGGGTCGAATTATTTATAAAAAGCCTTGGTACGGTCGGTGTGATCGGTCACATCGGTAATGCCGCCGAGTTCGGGAATACTTTCCATCAGGGTTTTTTCCACGCCTTCCTTCAAGGTTATATCGACGGCACTGCAGCCCTGACAGCCGCCACCAAAGCGCAAGATAGCAATCCTGTTTTCAGCCACCTCCACCAGGCTGACTTCGCCACCATGTGATGCCAATGACGGGTTGATCTCAGTCCAGAGGATATAATTAATTTTTTCTTCGACACTGCTATCTTCAGAAATTTTTGGCATCTTGGAATTAGGGGCCTTGATGCTCAATTGCCCTCCCATACGGTCTGGAGAGTAGTCGATTACAGCATCCTCGAGATAGGGCTCGCTTCGGCTTTCGATAAAAGCGGGAAAACGAATACCGGATAACAGTATGTCATCTTCCATTTCTTCGCCCGGGTTACAATACGCCAGGCAGGTTTCTGCACTGGGGGTACCTGGCTGTTCAATGAATATTCGAACACCCATATTGTCCTTTTTTTGTTTGCCGAGCAGTTCACTCAGGTATTCCTGAGCGCTCTCTGTTATTTCTATTTGCCTGGCCATCTGCCTTGCCTCAACTTATTGGTAAATATAATTCTACGCTCATTCTTACCTTAGATATATCCTGATTGAATTAATTCAACCTGCCAGCCGCACTTTCGATGATTTTAAAGAGCCAATCCTGGCTGCGTGTTTACCCGGATTTAACCATAAAACCAATTAATCCCGGGATTCAAACGCGGGCGCCCTTGATTTATAAAAATTAAAACCAAATTAGAATTTTGATCTGATAAACTCCGTCGTTTAACCAAAGCAAATTGCACCGGAATACCTCATGAACCAAGCCAGCCAGCGGATCACATTGCTACAGCAAGCCTTAAAGGATCGAATTTTGATCCTTGATGGCGCTATGGGCACGATGATCCAGGAACACGGTCTGGATGAGGCTGATTACCGCGGGACGCGTTTCCAGGATTTTTCTCAACCCCTGAAAGGAAACAACGACCTGCTATCTATCACCCAACCCGGGATTATCAAGGGTATTCACAACGCATATCTTGAAGCCGGTGCCGACATCCTTGAGACCAACACCTTTAACTCCAATACCATTTCCCAGGCTGATTACGCAATGGAGGACCTGGTTTATGAGTTGAATCTGGCGGGCGCGAAACTGGCGCGGGAAACGGCCGACAGCTTCACCGATAAAACACCCGACAAGCCACGCTTTGTTGCCGGTGTGCTCGGGCCAACAAACCGTACCGCAACCCTGTCCCCGGACGTTAACAACCCGGCATTTCGCAATGTCACTTTTGATCAACTGGTCGAAAATTACTCGCAAGCCACCACCGCGCTTATCGAAGGCGGTGTCGACCTGATACTCATAGAAACCGTCTTTGATACGCTTAATGCCAAGGCCGCCATTTATGCTGTCCAGGGGTATTTTATCGACCATGGTATTTCCTTGCCAATCATGATTTCCGGCACCATAACCGATGCCAGCGGAAGAACATTATCGGGACAAACCACCGAGGCATTCTGGAACTCTGTCGCGCATGCAGAGCCGCTGTCGATCGGCCTAAACTGCGCGCTCGGCGCCGAAGACCTTCGCCCTTATATCGAAGAACTTTCGGTCAAAGCCGATACTCTGGTGAGCGCGCACCCCAACGCAGGCTTACCCAACGAATTTGGCGAATACGACCAGACACCCGAAGAAATGGCAGACATAGTGGCCGGATTTGCCAGCGACGGTTTCCTGAATATTATTGGCGGCTGCTGCGGCACAACCCCTGACCATATCAGGGCAATCGCTGATAAAGTGAAGGCCTTCCCGCCACGTACCGTCCCCGATATTCCGGTCGCCTGCCGGCTGAGTGGACTCGAACCTTTTAATATTGGCGCCGACTCGCTTTTTGTTAATGTCGGGGAACGAACCAACGTCACAGGCTCGGCAAAATTTAAACGCCTGATCAAGGAATACGATTACACAACCGCCCTGGAGGTCGCCCTCGAGCAGGTAGAGAATGGCGCGCAGATCATAGACATCAATATGGATGAGGGCATGCTGGATTCAGAGCAGGCCATGGTCACATTTCTAAACCTGATAGCCACCGAACCCGATATATGCCGTGTGCCGATCATGGTCGATTCATCCAAGTGGAGCGTGATTGAAGCGGGTCTCAAATGTATACAGGGTAAGTCCATTGTCAATTCCATCAGCATGAAGGAAGGTGAACAAAGTTTCATCCATCATGCCGCGCAGTGTAAACGTTACGGGGCAGCCATTGTTGTCATGGCTTTCGATGAACAGGGACAGGCCGACACTATTCAGCGCAAAATTGATATTTGCCAACGCTCGTATCAAAT
>CAMYIF010000187.1 GCA_947258415.1 uncultured Pseudomonadales bacterium | reverse complement strand
GGTACAGGAATCCTTGGAAACCCCATTCCAAAGAATTTCCCTTCTTGTCAGCGCCGAAAGTTTGGTTTTGATGAATACTCTAGTAATGACTATTACTATGGCGACGACCTTGGTGGGTTCGTTGGCGACGGTTGGTTTCATTTCGCTAGTGTTGGTATTGGCGGGGGACGCGAGTTCGACGAACCAGATTTGATTTGCTTTGGTTCGTGTCCCTCCGACTCGGGGGGAATAAATATTTTTGACCAAGTTGATACAAATGTAGTATCAACTGATGAATTGACCGATTATGCCAATTATGTTTTATACTCCAATCCCTCGGGATCATCCGGAACGAATGGAGGATCCCCTGCAACGATATCTGGCACGTTGGCAAAATTGGCCGGCTTAGCAGGCCTTGGGGTAGCATCGATAACCTCGGAGATGAATGAAGGACACGGCATATTAGAGGCTCGTTTTGGCGACATGCATACGCTTGCTATGTTCGGTTTTGGTGCGGATATTACTTACTTATATGAGCCGCTCAGTACCGTAATCGACCCGGAACCCGGCACCATTCCTTCACCCTCAACCATCTTTCTCTTTGGTCTTGGCCTTGCCGGACTTGGCTTCGCACGACGCAAGAAAGCCTGAATATATCGGGTTACATCAAGCCCAGCCCAATGCGGGGTTTTTTGTGCCTGTCAGGGCGAGCACAAGACCGAATGCCTCTAAGGCATACCTTTGTTTATAGTTAGCCGAAATTCCAGCCGACAGTTATCAGCTACTCCAAGCAAGCGATAAAACCTCGGCTTGTTTCATCACCAGATCAATCACTTCGGCGGCTTTATCCGGCGGGTATTTATATCGCTGCAAGGTGCGACGCACCACTATCTCTAACCTGGCCCGCACGCTTTCCCGTACTTGCCAATCAACCGTGGTGGACTTTCGCAGTTTGTCGGTAATCTCAACCGCGATCTTTTTCAGGATTTCATCACCCAGTTCACGCACCGCGCTTTCATTGTTGGCAAGGGCATCATAAAAAGCGACTTCGTCCGGATTCAGGCCAAGGTCGGCTTCGCGCTGCATGGCCTCCTGGAATTCTTTTGCCATCTGAATTAATTCTTCGATGACCTGGGCCGTTTCGATTGCCCGGTTGTACAGGCCAGCACGGTTGACAGTGTAGGTTATTTTTTAAAATCGACAGAAACATGGGTATGGCAGGATTAATATGCTGACCGTTATTGGTGGGAAATTCGTAAAAGGTTTTTCCTGTCTGGATGAATCGAGCATAGGGGCCCGGCCGATTCTCGTCCGAACGCCAAAAAAGCATGGGTGATTGCAAAGGACAGATATGCCAAATTCCGAGAAGTTACCTAAAGAGGTTATGGAGCTACTTAAGGCGCGCGAGCGAACAACACCGTTTGAGCCGCCCCGCCGACATCGGTTTATTATACCGAGGACAGTTCAAAACCTGTCGATTAGCACCCAAAAAATAATCTTCACTTCTTCTTATACTTATCCCTGGATCAAGTCAAAAAAGCATAAAAAATAAGCCCTTTATTCCATACAAATGGAGCTGCTGAAAACTTCCTTTTTTCAAATTCACATTGATCATTTAGGGGTATAAGATAGTTCTTTCCTGGAAAATGAATTCCGGGTTTAAAAATAAAAAGGGGTAGTAACATTATGATTATGCGAATTATTGCCAGCGTCGCTGCGCTGGTTCTATTATCAAGTCCCAGTTCCTGGGCAGAAAATCTCCCGCCCGCAGTTGGCACCAAAAAAGAAATGATAGTAACCGCCAATCCCTTGGCGACCGCTGCAGGTGCGGAAATACTAAAACAGGGCGGAACTGCTGCCGATGCGATGGTTGCTGCCCAGGTAGTGCTTAGCCTGGTTGAACCACAAGCCAGTGGCGTTGGTGGTGGTGCTTTCATCGTTTACTATGATGCCGAAACCGGAGAGACAACAACCATTGATGCGCGTGAGAAAGCGCCTGCCGCTGCAATGGGCGATCGTTTCCAGGGTTTGAGTTTTTTCACTGCCTGGCAGAGCGGTCGTGCCGTGGGTGTTCCTGGTGTTCCCCGTATGATGGAGTTCATGCTGGATAAATACGGGAACAAGAAATTTAAAAAACGTGGGCGCAATGAAGTCAAGAAGCTCTTCCAGTTTGCCATAGACCTGTCGGAAAATGGTTATGCCATCACGGGAAGAACCGAGAATCAGATAAACAGGCTGTTAGCCTTAAATCCTGGAGCTGATAAGTGTGCTCCTGATCGCCTGTTTCTGCGTGATCCTGCCGCGTTTGCATATTTTGTCGATGCAGCCACCTGTACTGCGAAACCTGAGGGAACGATTGTCACTAACCAACCCTATGCGGAGGTATTGAAAAAGCTTGCCGAGGAAGGTGCCGATGCTTTTTATACCGGTGAAATTGCCCAAAGTATTGTCGACGCAGTGAACAATGACCCGAATTTGCCTGATCCAAATTTCACCCTGCAGGACATGGCCAACTACAATATTGTTGAGCGTCCCCCGGTTTGTTTTGACTATCGGGGCCGCAGCATTTGCGGCATGGGTCCCCCATCTTCAGGTGCTCTGGCTGTCGGACAGATGTTAGGGCTTCTCGAAGCGCTTGATGGTACAGGACGAGAGTTTGGACAGGTCAATGGCGGTCCGCTAAACGAAAAGAATGTGCACCTGTTCGCGCAGGTAGGCCGCGTGTCCGGGTTTGGCCGCGACATGCAGGATGCCCTGTTTGAGGTCGCAAGCTATCTGGTGTTTTGCGACCAGCTCCTTGACGAGATTGCAGGCTTCGAGCCCGAGGTCCCAGAGTTCGCGCGCCAGTTCCAGGTCGTACATGCGCTCGAGTTGTTCGGGGTCCTTGCGCTGGCCGATCCCGACATGCCCGCCATTGCGGCCGGACGCGCCCCAGCCGAGCCGCTCTGCTTCGAGCAGCACCACGTCGTAGCC
>CAMYIF010000186.1 GCA_947258415.1 uncultured Pseudomonadales bacterium | reverse complement strand
TATTAATCTGGCTCCATTGAGCATGGATTTATACGAAGGCAGCTACACGGGTAGTGCCGGGATAAACGTCAGTGGCGCCACGCCCAAATATTCGGCCAGCAGTGATTTGAAAAGCCTGGCTATTGGCGGCTTGCTGGCCGATCTGGCAGAAGATGGCAAATCGTTGATTCGTGGTAAGTCGGAGCTGGCTTTTAAAGTCACCACAGCGGGCGATAGTGTGAACGCGCTCAAGAAACGCCTCGATGGTAACGCCAGTTTCAAGGCATCCGACGGCGCCCTGCAAAGTGAAAACCTGGCGCAAAACGTTGAAAAGGTCATCGCCTTTCTAAAGGGCAGGCCGGCAAAACCCGCCGGGGAAGAGGTTGTGTTTGACTCAATTTCGGGTACGGTTGTGATTCAGAACGGTGTTGCGAGGAATAACGATCTGAAACTGGTCACTCCGCTCATCTATGCCAACGGCAAGGGCGATATAGATGTAGGCAATGAGGTCATGGATTATGTAATGGCCGTGGGTTTGTCCGAAGAACCGGGCAAGGCCGCCATCCCGATTACCATCAAGGGAGCCTTTGATGATCCGAAATTTGGCGTCGATTTGAAAGCTGCCGTGGCGGAGAAACAAAAAGAAGTGGTTGAAGAGAAGAAAGAAGAACTCAAGGAAAAAGTCCAGGAAAAATTGGGTGAGAAACTAAAGGGAATCAAGCTCTTCTAGGTAAAAATTTATACGTTACTTTTATTCAGGGCTTATCCGCGGCCTGAACAGGATCGCGGTATAACGCCAAAGAAACAGCGCAAAGGCCAGGCACCAGAATGCCTGGGATATGCCTATCCACAAGCTGTATTGATGCTCCCATAATATCGGAAAAATTACCCTGGTGACGGCCGCTGCCGCCATGCACATGAACAGGGGATTAAGATTAATAGGGGGGTTAAAGACATTACGCCCGGTATGCCCGAGTGACACGCGCGACATCATTCCCAGGGTCAGCATACCGATACCACCTACCGAAAAAGCGTGAACGGCAAGCATGGGCGAAAAGTTAAAAACCGGGCTGGCCGCTTTCAACGCAAAGCCGATGATTAACCAGATGTGAGCCACGTAGAGTACCCACAGCAAGGGTTTTTTCCAGATACTGGCCACATGCCAACCGGCCAGTCGAATGCCGTTGAGCAACGCAAGAATCACCGCCAACAGGCTAGCCAGCAAGTTATTACCGGCAAATATGTCCAGCAGGGCATAGGCAATAAACAGGATGATAATCGATAGATCCATCCAGGGACGGTTGGTCAGTTTTATAGCAGCTTGAAGGTCGGCAACACCATTGGTAATGAACATAGGCATGACGCGTCGACTGATGATCAGCATCAATAGCAGGATCAAATAAAATCCCCCATACAAACCAATATGAATGCCATTTGCCAGGCTACCGGTAAGTCCTGCATAGAAGGCGATATTACCGGTTAAAAAAAGTATCAGGATGATCAAAATGGGTAACTGGCGCCACTGCCTGATGCTGATGATCGGCCTGGCAATTGCCACCATCAGGTAAAGAATAAACAGGTTGTCTATTGCTGCGAGCAGCATCAACGGGATTGAATCGGCCAGCCAGAAACCGATACGGCCCGTCAACCAGATCAGTATTAACAGGATTAAGCTACCGCCTTTTAATGTCTTGATCCCGGTCCAGTTTTGAACGGCGGTCAGCAGGAAACCGGCAATCACTGCAAGGCTGTAACCATAGATCATTTCGTGTGCGTGCCAGATAACCGGGCTTGCCTGCAGCGCGCCAGCACTCCAGCCATGATTAAACAGCAGGTGCCAAAGCCCCATAGTTATCAGCGCAAAAAGGGCGGCACCAAAGAAAAACGGGCGGAAACCAATGTCAAACAGGGCAAATCGGTTCACCGATTGTTTTTCCTGCAAAGAAATTAATGCCATTTACACTGAAACCTCATAGATGTTAAGCGATTGGGCAGATCGTCCGGCTCGGTTTAACTTACCGGCCGGGCTGGTTTATGAGTGTATCAGTGCATTTTAACTATTGACCATTGGTATTTCGCCATTAACGAGCTGCACACCTTCTATATCTGCTTCGGCGGCAATAGCCTTTATGTACTCCGAAATTGCCGCGCGCATCGCCTTGGTGTGAAGGTAATGGCGTACCCATTGTTCCGCTTCGTCGAAGCTTAAACGTGTATTTTTCTGTTTATCAAAAAATGCCTGGGGATGCATATCATAATAACGCTGGCAGGTTTGGGCGTCGGCAAAGGGAACTTCAATTTCCTGCTTTAATAGCAGGTCAATGACATTTTCAGCCTCAGAAGACTCACCAGCATCGGCGGGCTTATCCAACAAGCCCGTTTGCCTGGCGCGCTGCTGAAGTAATTCCCTGACCACCAGGGTTTGTGCCGCACGCAACCAGGCTTTGGGTTGGGAGTTGGCCGGGTGATACTGCATTTCCCGATTGACCGCTTCCTCGGGAATTTCAACGCCATTGACCCGTATGCTTGTGGTGAAATCCTGTTGATTACCCACGACGACGTACCACCTGGTAACCGGTTCTGAAGAAGTACTTAATCGGTACGCTCAGCATATGCACCAGGCGCGTGAACGGGAAGATCAAAAAGATAGTCAAGCCCAGGAATATATGGGCTTTGAACACCCAGGACTGACCGCTGACAAAATCGGCCGCACCATCGCGAAAGGTCACTATGAACTGCGCCCAGTTGGCCAGGGCCACCATGGAGCTGCCATCCAGGTGCTGGGCAGAGTAAGGGATAGTTAACATCCCGAGCAACAACTGTACCAGCAGTATTACCAGCAATATTATATCCATGGGCTGGCTGGTTGCCCGGATACGCGGATCGGTTAATCGCCTGTGCAACAATATCACCAGGCCGGCAAGGCATATTAGCCCAAAAATGCCGCGCGCCCCATACATCGGACAGCCAGCCCCCAAACGCACGAAACACGCTGCCGGGAA
>CAMYIF010000185.1 GCA_947258415.1 uncultured Pseudomonadales bacterium | reverse complement strand
AGATGCAAAAGAATTAAAGGGTGATGACCTGATCCGGCATGTTACCGGCAAGCCCTTCGTACAGGTTGGGAAAGCAACCGATGGTGGCACCGTCGACAAGCTTGTCATGAATTTCGCGCTCCCAGCAACACTGGTCGCAACCCATCAGCATGATGTTTTGCTCTTTGGCCACCTTTGCCAGTCGCTCTCCGAGGGGGTCACCCTTCACCAATACGTAGTTGTTGTCCTCGAAAAAGAACATGCCCACGACGTCGGGTCCATGGGCCTGCTCTTCAAGCTGGGGCAGGATCATTTTACCGAGTTTGTATGAAACCGTGTGCCCCTGGCTGGAGAAAATATATGCGACTTTCATTGGATATCTTTACGGTGATGCTTGATTATTCGGCATAAAATAATGCCCGCCCTCGCGGCCCTGCGTTAGCTGGGGCCGTCCGTCAAATCGTACTTCTATGTATTGTTTACTTAAACAGGAACAACGTTATTTGCACAGGGTCCTTTCTGGCCCTGGCCTACCTCGAATTCAACCGACTGGCCGTCATTCAACGTTGCGTAGTCATCGCCACTTTTGATTTCAGAATGATGTACAAAAAGATCTTTGCCGCCGTCTTCCGGCGTAATGAAACCATAACCTTTTGTAGCATTGAACCACTTTACTGTACCTTTACTCATGTTAATACTCTCGTTAATAATGGTGAATCATTTAGATAAGTCCTTATTCGAATTCACCGTTTCGAAACAGGATTGTTACTTCTCGACCTGGACGCAAAGCGATCCACCTTGTAACTGTTCAGTTTGAACTGGGTTCGTTACAAGCCATTTTCAGGCAGTATTTGCGGGAATTTATTCTCATTTTCGTAGCAGCTTAAAGTCGATCAGACTTTATCGCTCAATTGACAAGATCTTTTATTCCTAATAACCAGGCTAACTATTGTTGGCGTATGACGAATAGTGCCTGATCGAGCGGAGCAAAGAAACTAAGTTTTGCATACAGGGGGAAGAAAATCGCCTTTAGCAGTCGTTTTCGGCCGCGAAAACAGGAACTTAGCGTCGAATCCATGAAAACAGGGAGCCTGAAGAGCGATATTCGTAGCCGATGACACGATGCAATAACTCCTTGATTCTGTGCTGATAGCCCGGTGGCGAGTAGCGGTATTGTTTTAAACATCCCGATATTTCCAGGTTAGCAGCCCGTCAAATTGTCGTACAGGGATCTTGTCAGTTATCGAGGACGACGCCATGCGGCAGTTAATTGCAGTCATCTCATTGCCGTTAGTTTCAACAGTCGTGTAGTGAGTGATGCACCCGCACTCGCCGCAACGATGATAAGTAATACTCTTCTCGCCCCATGAGTAGGTGTCCACCGATTTATCTCCAACCCGGACGGTTACTTTTTCCGAATCATAGTAAGCCCACAGAGCACCCAGGCGATAACAGATAGAGCAGTTGCAACTGGTTATCGAGGCCGGATGTTCATTTGTAATCAACTTCAGGTTTCCGCAATGACATTCGACGCTAAACATCGTGATCTTTTTACCCCAGGTACATGATTAAGGCATATCCAGGCAACCGGCTTTATTCCCATTCCATTTCGGTAAACACCTGTTGTGCATTTCTCCCGGCGATCTCCTGGAAATTTAGCAGGTAGCTAAATTGGGCCTGGTTTACGCTCCCTATATCCGAAATGTCGCCACCACTGTCGATGAAATCTGAAACCGATTCGCGTAAGAACGTCAGGTAATCATATGTATCCCTATTAGCCTGGGATAAATCGGTTGCATGGCCATGCCCGGGAATCAGGTGTCGTGGTTTATGCGCCGCCATTATTTGAAAAACCTCGAGCCAGCTTTTGCTGTTGGATTGTGATCCGACGCCCAGCATCCGTTCGACGTAAACGATATCCCCGGTGAACATAACCTGCTTTTGAGGAAGCCAGACATAACTATCGCCGGGGGTGTGTGCCTGGCCTGAATGGTGCAGCTCGAAAATAGTGCCACCCAGTTCAAGTTCGAAATAGTCGGTAAAGGTTTTATCAGCATAAACCGGATCAGTTGCTTTAACCGCTTTTTCTCCAACCAGGTTGCCGAGCACTATGAGTTGATCCTGGGTGCGGGCTTTCTGGTCTTTGATCGCAGCTTCGCTGGCAATAATTTGCGCACCCTGGTTCTTGAAATAGCCGTTACCCAGCCAGCGATGATCCTGTCCACCGGTATTAATAACCCATACCACCGGCTGGGCGGTGACAGTTTTAATCAGTCGATCAATTTCTCGAGCACCGGAATGGGTGCCACCTGAATCGATGAGTACGGCACCATTTCCCGTAACAACCAATCCAAATGTTGCATTGTTTCCGAGGTTATCTGTTGTGCGGTTGCCAAGCTCGCCAACAATCGCATAAACACCTTCAGTGACCTGCTGCAGCGCCAGTTTCTGATCCGCCCGGGACTGCGCAGGAGCCAATACCAGCATCGCTGCCAGCAGGGGTGCAAGCGGTTTAAAAATACTCATGGATATTGCTGGTTATTTCCTTTGGTCAATTGTTTAGCAATCCATTTAGCAAAGTCGTGCGATGGCTTGTCCATGATCGGCGTGAATACACCGCCGTCGAAAGCGCTTGACCTGCGGCCGCGCTGCATGCCTTCGACTACTCCGATGTCCTCATTGAATACCCTGGCCCAGACTTCGAGCCGGTGAGCACGTGCCGCGTCGAAGTCGGGGTCGTCAGCGGCATCGCCAAGATAGTAAATTTGCAAATGATCGAGCGAGCGCTCGGCCGAAACCGGCTGCACGAAGCGCGTCCAGTAATGGTCGGCCTGCAGCCCGAGGAACACGTTTGGGTACAGGGTAGGGTATTCGGCAACCATATCCGACCAGCCGTCAAACACCGGGAAGGCATCAATATTTGTTTTCTCGTGATCGTACTTGAGGGTTCCCTGGCCGGCAAAGAGATCGCCACCATAGAAGTGATAGTGATCTTCGAGCTTCGACACC
>CAMYIF010000184.1 GCA_947258415.1 uncultured Pseudomonadales bacterium | reverse complement strand
TTCTGACGAATCACCATCCAACCAGCCTGAAAAATTTAACCTGGTTTATCCAAACTCCCGTTGCCCGAAATGCAAAACACCGATAAAAGCCTGGCAAAATATACCCGTAATCAGTTACCTGTTGCTTAAAGGTAAATGTGCCAATTGCCAGGCACCCATTTCCATCCGATACCCGACCATTGAACTGATAACCGGAATTATGTCAGTACTGGTGGCCTGGTACTTTGGTTTTTCCTGGCAGGCTGTCGGGATGCTTTTGCTTACCTGGTCTTTAATAGCACTGACGATGATCGATTTTGATCACCAGTTACTTCCCGACAACATTACCCTGCCCCTGCTCTGGACCGGATTATTATTCAATACGGCATCGGTTTTCTGCGACCTGAATGACGCCATCTGGGGCGCGGTACTGGGTTATTTAAGCCTGTGGTCGATTTTCTGGCTATTCAAAATACTCACCGGTAAAGAAGGTATGGGTTATGGCGACTTTAAACTGCTGGCCGTTCTCGGCGCCTGGTTTGGCTGGCAATTGTTACCCCTGATTATCCTGCTTTCCTCGCTGGTAGGTGCTGTGGTGGGTATATCCCTGATAGCGCTCAAGAATCGAGGTAAAGATATTCCTATCCCCTTTGGCCCCTACCTTGCTACCGCCGGATGGATTGCAGCCATCTGGGGGTCTCAACTCACGGATGCCTATTTGAAGTATTCCGGCATGGTATAAATCCGGATTATCGATGCTCCGCAATTGTTATTCCCGGTTACAAAACCTAGAATAGCCCTCCTCGATTATCAACATTAACTATTAATTCCAATGTATACAGTTGGCCTGACAGGCGGTATTGGTAGCGGTAAAAGCGCCGCTGCCGAAGTATTCAAAAAACAGGGAATATGTGTCGTTAACGCCGACGAAATTGCGCGCATTGTCGTCGAACCGGGCACCAGCGCGTTAAAGAAAATTGCTGGGCATTTTGGTGAGCATGTCATTCAGGAAGACGGCAGGCTTGACCGCCGTGCCTTGCGGGAACTGGTTTTTGACGACCAGGATGAACTCAAATGGCTGGAAAATCTACTGCACCCGTTAATCAACCGGGAAATTAAAAGCCGTCTGGAGGCTGCCTCCTCGAGTTACTCGATTCTGGAGTCACCACTGTTGATAGAAACCGGTCAATATAAGATGGTCGATCGCGTGCTGGTAATTGATGCCCCCAAGGAATTGCAGTTAAAAAGGGCCAGCCAGAGGGATGACAATGATCAAGCACAAATCAGGGCCATCATGGCCAGTCAATCTGGCAGGCATGAGCGACTGGAAAAAGCAGATGATATCATTACCAATGACAAGGACCTGGAATCCCTGCGCAAATCGGTCATGTCCTTGCATGCAAACTACTTAAAATTAGCCGAGAATCAAATTACCGATCATGACTCAAACTAAAACACCCACCATCGTGCCCTGCCCGACCTGTAAGAAGTCGACCGAATGGGATGCGGGAAACCCGTTTCGTCCATTTTGCTGTGAACGATGTAAATTAATTGACCTGGGCGCATGGGCCACAGAAGAGCACAGTATTGCCGGGGAACCGACCCATTTATTTGATGAAACGGATTCGGGTTACTCTGAGCGGCACAATGATATCTGATTAAATTCAGGAATATTTATCGGCAATCAACGAGGCCGTTAATGTTCGCGTGTCGGGTTAAACCTGACATCCGGCCAACGCTCCTGTACCAATGACAAATTTGCCCTTGTCGGCGCCAGATAAGTAAGGTAACCGCCACCATCCATTGCAAGGTAATCGTGTGCCTTGCGTTTGAATTCTTCGAGCATTTTAGGATCGGCACATTCAATCCAGCGCGCCGTAAAGACATTTACCGGCTCGTAACCACACTCGACCTTGTATTCATCTTCGAGCCGGTAAGCCACCACATCAAATTGAAGTGTACCGACGGCACCCAGGATAATATCGTTACTGCGCAGCGGCATAAATACCTGTGTAGAGCCTTCCTCGGATAACTGGGTCAGGCCTTTTTGTAGTTGTTTCATCCTTAACGGGTCACGCAGTTGGACACGGCGAAACAATTCCGGGGCAAAGTGTGGAATGCCGGTAAATTGAAGATTTTCGCCTTCGGTGAAGGTGTCACCGATCTGGATAGTGCCGTGATTGTGTAACCCCAGGATATCGCCCGACCAGGCTTCATCCACATGCGCACGTTCGCCGGCGAAAAATGTGACTGCATCGGAAATCCGGATATCCTTGCCAATGCGGGTATGCCGCATTTTCATACCCCTGGTGTAATGTCCCGAACAAATACGCAGGAAGGCAATCCGGTCACGGTGTTTGGGATCCATGTTAGCCTGTATTTTAAAAATAAAACCGCTGAATTTTTCTTCCTTCGGCAGGACTGGCCGCTCCCTGGTTTCTCTTACGACAGGAGGAGGTGCATATTCGACAAAACCATTGAGCATTTCCCGAACGCCAAAATTTCCAAGCGCTGTTCCGCAATAAACCGGGGTCAATTTTCCGGCCAGGTATTCGTTTAAATCAAATTTGTGACTGGCGCCACGAACCAGCTCGACTTCATCGCACAAATCTTCCCAGAGATCACCCAACTCTTGCCTGGCCTCGTCGCTTTCGAGCCCTTCGATGCGCCTGTCTTCGGGAATAGTATTTCCCTGGCCCCTGGTAAACAGGTGAACGGTATCGGTATACAGGTTGTATACACCCTTGAACCGCCTGCCCATACCGATTGGCCATGTAACAGGTGCGCACTTGATACCCAGCACGTCTTCAACCTCATCCAGGACTTCGATCGGGTCACGGATATCCCGGTCCAGCTTGTTGATAAAGGTGAGAATCGGTGTATCGCGCAATCGGCAGACTTCCATCAGTTTGATGGTTCGCTCCTCGACACCCTTGGCGCCGTCGATGACCATGAGCACCGAATCTACTGCTGTTAACGTTCGGTAGGTATCCTCGGAAAAATCTGCGTGTC
>CAMYIF010000183.1 GCA_947258415.1 uncultured Pseudomonadales bacterium | reverse complement strand
CTTTGCTGCTTTCTTTGCTGTCGCCATCGTCCGGTCTCCTCACGTTGACTTACGAATGTGATTATAAAAAGCATCCATAATAATACAATAGCAAGTTAGTATTAATTGTGAACACTGCGAACTGACTTACGTCGTGTATTATAGTTGTCTGATAAAAAAATAGTATGGATTTTTTTGATTAGTTACATTAACTCAAATTCTTTTAATTTTTAACCGGCTTTAAAAAAATCATCGATAAAAGTTATGACAAACAATTTTTTTCATGACTGCCCCCCCGCAAGTTTGTTTAAACAATTTGCGGCCATGCTTTATGACAGTTTATTAATTTTCGCGGTGCTCTTTTTGGCAACTGCAATTGCTTTGATCTTTAACCGCGGTGAAGCGATCGAATCAAGTCCCTTGTTCAGTCTTTACCTGCTGTCCATCCTGTTTTCATTTTATGCCTGGTTCTGGCACAGATCCGGACAGACGCTGGGAATGCGGGCATGGAAAATTCGTATTGTTTCCGAGCTTGGTGGTAATCCAGGTTGGGGTAGCAGTTACCTGCGACTCGTTTTTGCCCTGGTTTCGATACTGTGTTTGGGTGTTGGTTATTTTTGGCGACTTTTCAAACCCTACACCTGGCACGATAAACTCAGCCAGACCAGCATTATCGACGTTTCAAGCCTTGAGCGGACTAAAAAATAAACTTCCACCTGGTCCGTGGGACTGTTTCTTTATCAACATGTATACCGCTATTCCGAGAAATGCCAGGTTGGGTATCAGCGCAATCGCCAGTGCATTGAAATGAAACTGGGTTCCCAGTTGAACAACCAGCCGGTCGACAACCACGAATGCCAAACCCAGTAGTATTCCGATCAGCAGCCGCTGTCCCGTGTTGCCCTGGCGTTGTGACCCAAGCACAAATGGAAACGCCAGCAGGCACATGATAACTATGGTAAAAGGCGCCAAAAGTTTCTGCCAGAAAATCAGGCGCTCAACCCTGTCATCGAGCCTGTTCTCCTCAAGAAAGTTTAGATAGGCTCGTAAATCGCCGCTCGACATTTGCCTTGGCTCTATCATCAACACTTCAAGAAGCTGGGGCGACAGGTTGCCTTTATAAACCAGCTTGTCATAGCCCTTCGTCTCAACTTGCTCTGCGTTGATTATCGATTTCTGGACCTGGTGCAACTCCCATCCCTGTTCTAGCGGAATGGCGCGTTCTGCCTTGAGGGCCGAGAACAATCCCCCCCGGCTATCAAGCTCAAATATTTCAATATCACGCGCGATCCCATTTGGCAGAAGCTGGCCGATGTGCAACACCCTCGACTCGTCCTTGGTCCAGAGCCCTTCCCTGACAAGCAACGCCGAAGTTTTTTCCTGCGCAAGATTCTTGACACTGCGCGCGTAGGTCTCGCTATCCGGAACCACCCAGTCAGCGAGCAAAAAATTAAGCACCGCCAATATTAATGCTGCCTGTATGACCGGGCTGACCAGTTTCCTCAGTGAGAGTCCGGAAGCCTGCATCGCAACAATCTCGCTATTACTAGCCAGTGCACCGAGACCCAGCATACTGCCCAACAGGACCGCGAGCGGCATGAATTCAACAACCTTTCCAGGAAAGCTCAGGGCGACAAACTTTATTACCTGCTGGAGATCGTACGCTCCCTCCCCAAGGTCATCGAGTTCACCGATAAACTCGAAGATCAACCCGAGGCCGACCAGGGCCAGCAGAGCGGTGAAAGTTCCCAGGTGAATCGTCCGAATAATGTATCGATTGATTATCATGGCGCCAGATTTGATTTATAAAACAGGACACCCTTGTTATGTCGAAATAAAAGCACAGCAACAAACGCGAGAAACAAAAGGTGCACCCACCAGAAATTAATCGCCATGGGTAGCGTTCCTGCTTCGAGTTGGCCGCGGGTTAAAATAATAAGGTTAAGGTAGACAATATAAGCCAGCAGCGCGTAGCCAATTTTCCCAAAGCGTCCCTTACGGGGAGAAATATACGACAACGGTACCGCAAGCAATGCGAGCACCACGAGCACCACCGGGATTGCTATCCGCCATTGCAGCTCGACCCGGTCCTTCAACTGGTCCGAGGACCATAGTTCGAAAATCGTTTTCTCAATGCTGCGCACGCGAGGTTCATCCGGTTTCGCCTGATTCTTCAGCAAAATTCCGTGCTGATCAAAATCAATAATTTTAAAGTCCTTTTGTCCAGCGATACCCTCGACCCGCTGTCCCGGACCGACTACAAGAAATAAATCACCGCTTTTTTCATCCAGCTTCTGCTGACCAGATTTGGCGGTTTCGAGTATCATCGCATCCGGATCGGTCTGGCTGATAATCACTTCCTGCAATTTAAGCTTGTCGTCACTTATCGAGTCCATGAAAAATACCGTATCACCCCCTTCACTCTGGTTAAATTGTCCCGCCCTGATCTGATGGAATTCATGCTGATTTTCCTGTTGGTCAATTATCGCTAACGCGTTGCGCTGCATTTTTGCATTGAGTGACAGGCTGGCGAGGCTGGTAATTAACAGCAGTGGCAGCAGGACAATAAAAACAGGCTTGTAAAAATCACGATACCCAATACCACAGGCGTTCATTACCACGATTTCGTGATCGTTATACAGGCGGCCAAAGGTGAAAATAATGCCCAGGAAATAACTAATCGGCAGCAGCATCGCCAGCATGTTGACCGACTGACTCAGCATAACCGCGCCCAGGGCCTGCTGCGGGACATCGCCATCGGCAATATCGGCCAGAATCCTGCCGAGGGCATTACTCATTAAAATAATGTACAGGACCACCATCGTTGCAGCGCTGGTTTTAACAATTTCCCGCGACAGGTAGGAAGTAATTATATTGCGCATCACTGCATTGACATCCGTTTACTCTGGCCCGTGCCAGTCTGCTTGCCGGTTACTTAAACTACGCTGAATAATCACGGTATGTATTTTGTCACATACGACTGGTTTTTTTTGGCGCTTCACGTATCTTATCGCGTTATCACAGTCACCAACACCAGGAAAATCATGGAATTCAGCCTCAAGCATAATAGTCCCGAAAATGCGCGTAGCGCCTGCCAGATTATTACCGTTTCACAACCCCGAAAACTGTCTCGCAGCGGTCAACGTGTTGACAAGGCCAGCAAGGGATTCCTGACGTCGATTATCAAGCGCGGTGACATGGAAGGAAAGCTGGGACAAACCCTGTTGCTACCGGATGTTGCCGGGGTTCAGGCACAGCGTGTTTTACTGGTCGGTTGTGGCAAGCAAAACGAAATGAACGAGCGTAACTTTGCCAGGCTGATTAATTCGATTACTACTGCGCTTTCAGCTTGCGGTGCCCGCGATGCTGAATTCTACCCCGGTGATGTTGCGCTAAAGAGTCGTGACCTGGCCTGGAAAATCAGGCAGGCGACACTGCTGGCAAACAACAGCGAGTACCGATTCGACCAGCTTAAAAGCGACAAGTCACCGCAACGCAAAGGCTTGCGCAGGTTAAACTTTAATATTGCAAGAAGTGATTCAAGCAAGGCAAAACAGGCCGTCAGTGAAGCGCAGGCGATTAGCGCGGGTATGAGCATCGCCCGGGACCTTGGCAACCTGCCGGCAAACGTTTGTACGCCGGGCTATATCGCCAGGCAGGCCAGGTTATTAGCCAGGGACGAGAAGCGCCTGCGGGTTAACGTGCTCGATGAGGCAGACATGAAACGGCTGAAAATGGGTTCCCTGCTTTCGGTCAGTGCCGGCAGTCGACAACCGGCAAAACTGATCACGCTGGAATACCGTGGCGCCGCAGCGAAGGAACAACCCATAGCGCTGGTCGGTAAAGGCGTCACTTTCGATACCGGTGGAATTTCGCTAAAGCCCGGCGCCGCGATGGATGAAATGAAATTTGATATGTGCGGTGCGGCTTCGGTAATCGGAACATTGAAAGCCGTTACCCAACTGCAACTGCCGATTAACGTGGTGGGAATTATTCCAGCCACCGAAAACATGCCCGACGGGCTTGCCACAAAACCGGGAGATATCGTCACCAGCATGTCCGGACAAACCATCGAAATTCTTAACACCGATGCCGAGGGGCGCTTGATTCTTTGCGACGCGCTGACCTATGCCGGAAAATTCAAACCCCGCAGCGTTATCGATATTGCCACCCTGACCGGTGCGGCGATTATCGCGCTCGGAAAGGTTCCTTCCGCAGTACTTGGTAATAACCGCAAATTGATCGATGACCTGATAAAGAGCGGGCAACAAATCGAGGACAAGATCTGGGAATTGCCCCTGTGGGACGAGTACCAGGACCAGCTGAAAAGCAATTTTGCCGATATGGCCAATATCGGCGGC
>CAMYIF010000182.1 GCA_947258415.1 uncultured Pseudomonadales bacterium | reverse complement strand
TAACAGCGTACCCAAAGTCGGCGGTTCACCTATCGGGTCCAATGCCCACGAGCTTAAAAGCCACGATATTATCGAAGTCGCCGGCGTGAAAATGGAATTTTACCTGAAGTAAACCCTCGCGGCTGCTCGGCCGAGCCTGGTTTCGGGAGCAAGCAATGCAACTCCAGCGCATTATACGATTAGTGCTTAACGCACTAATTTTGTGCGTGCTGTTGATTGACACTTCCGGGCTCTATAAGTATCCGTTCATCAAGCAGCTGGAAAACTGGACCTATGATGCCCGGCTCAATTTTACCCTTCCTGACGCGATTGACGACCGCGTTGTCATCGTCGATATCGACGAAAACTCGTTAGCCAGGGTCGGTCGATGGCCGTGGGGCCGTGACCAGTTGGCTACCATGGTTGAAAATCTGTTCGGACTTTATCAGGCCGATGTAGTCGGCTTTGACATCGTGTTTGCCGAGAAAGACCAGAGCTCTGGACTGGAACAATTTGAGCAACTGGCCCGCACTACCCTGAAGAACAATACCGAATACCTGAACGAGCTGGAAAGGATTCGCCCTGAACTGATGCTTGACGATATTTTTGCGCAAAGCCTTATCGGTAAAAATGTTGTGCTGGGGTATTACTTTAAGACTCGATTACAGGAAGGTGAATCTGGCGAAACCGGATTACTGCCACCGGCTTTGGCCAAAATGGATACTCAATGGATCGAACGCCTGCCAATCAACAAGGCAGCCGGTTACGGTGGCAATCTCGGAATACTGCAGACCTCGGCCAGGTCCGGGGGATATTTCGATAATCCTTTTGTCGATGCCGATGGCGTTTTTCGTCGCGTACCGTTGATACAGACTTATGATGGGTACCTGTTTGCGTCTCTCGCCCTGGCCACAACCCAGGCGCATCTTGCTGCCAGCGACATTGATTTAGTGGTCGAGACCGATGGAACGCAGGGTGATAGCGAATATTACGCACTCGAATCCCTCATCGTGAACGATTTTCGAATCCCCGTGGATGCCAGCGGTGCGGTATTCGTGCCTTATCGTGGCCCGCAGGGCAGCTTTCCATATATACCCGCTTATAAAATACTCAACGGGGAAGCAGACAAGGCCCAATTGGAAGGGAAAATAGTAATGGTTGGAACCTCGGCACCCGGCCTTCTCGATTTGCGCTCCACCCCGGTTCAGAATATTTACCCTGGGGTGGAAGTCCACGCCAACATTATTTCCGGTATCCTGGATAACCGTATCAAGCATAAACCGGCCTGGACCCTGGGTTACGAATTTGTGCTACTGGTCGTTATCGCGGTGAGCATGGCATTGCTGCTGCCCCTGTTTTCCCCACTGCTTGCTGCGGTTGCAACGCTGGGTCTGGCTGGATTAGTAACGACCGGAACTTTAGTTGCCTGGAACAGCAATTTGATCCTGCCCCTGGCCAGTCCCCTGCTGCTGATCGTATTGATTTTCATGTTCCACATGACTTATGGCTTCTTCATCGAATCACGTGGGAAGCGCCAGCTGGCCAACCTGTTCGGGCACTATATCCCGCCCGAGCTGGTTGACGAGATGAGCAAATCTCCGCAAGAGTATTCGCTGGAAGGTGAAAACCGGGAAATGACGGTACTGTTCTCTGACGTACGTGGTTTCACATCGATTTCGGAGGGCATGGACCCAAAGCAGCTGACGCAGCTGATGAACGCTTTACTGACACCCATGACCCGCGTCATTCACAAGCACCGGGGCACCATTGACAAGTACATGGGCGATGCAATTATGTCGTTTTGGGGTGCGCCGCTCGCTGACCCGGAACATGCCCGGCATGCACTCTACGCTGCCATGGAAATGATCGAAGAGTTGAAGATAATGCAGGCGGATTTCAAGCAACGCGGCTGGCCCGATGTCAATATCGGCATCGGCTTGAACACCGGGAATATGAACGTTGGCAATATGGGATCGGAGTTTCGCATGGCCTACACGGTACTCGGTGATGCGGTAAATATCGGATCCCGACTCGAAGGCCTGACCAAAAACTACGGCGTCAACATTATCGTCAGCGAAACCACCAAAAACGAAATTACCGAGTATGTATTTCGTGAACTCGATCTCGTCCGGGTCAAGGGCAAGAATGAACCGGTCGCTATTTTCGAACCAATCGGCCACCAGGATGATCTGGAAGAAACGGTCACCTCGGAACTCAACGCCTACCAGCAGGCGTTGCGACACTTCCGTGCCCAGTCCTGGGATAAGGCAGAACTCGATTTCTTCAATCTCAAGCGTGCGAGTCCTGGGCGATTGCTCTATCAGGTTTATCTGGATCGAATTGAATTCTACCGCAGTGAGCCACCCGGTAGCGACTGGGATGGCGTCTTTACACACACCTCCAAGTAACACCTGCCTGCCTTATTACCAGCAGGCGCTTAACTCCTCGGCTAGAATTTCAATTCCCCGGGTCAAATCCTGTTCACTCTGCGCATAGCTCATGCGTATACAGCTTTCGGCATGGTCGGATGGGTCAGTCTGCCCGGGAAAGAAATATTTTCCCGGTACAACCAGCAGGCCTTTTTGCTTCAATCGCTGGTAAAGTTCGCTGGTCGTTATCTTCAGTCCATCAAACCAGAGCCATAAAAATATAGATCCTTCAGGTTTGTGAATATGCAAGCCGGGACTGGAAATCGCGTCGCGTAATAAACCCACTGCCTGTTCACAACGTCGTTTATAAAACGGCTGGATCAAGTCGTGACAGAGCGGCAACAGGGCATTATCGGTGATCAACTGATTGACGATCTCGGCACCCAGGCCGGCCGGTGCGAGACTGGTGATGGCCGTCATGTTCGAGAAAAAACGGATTACATCCTCGTTCGCGATCACGATGCCGGTTCGGCTGCCGGGAAGTCCAAGCTTCGACAGGCTCATGCAAACGATACAGTTTTCGTTCCAGAACGGGTTAACCTGGTTAAATATAATATTCGGAAACGGCGTGCCGTAGGCGTTATCGATCAGCAACGGCACATCCTGTTTAATGGCTATGTGATCGAGCTGCCGGCATTCGTCGTCGGTTAACACATTACC
>CAMYIF010000181.1 GCA_947258415.1 uncultured Pseudomonadales bacterium | reverse complement strand
TATTTTATCCTGAAAGATCATAACGGCAGATCGAGTTGGGCATACCGGACCCAGAATGGCGATTGGTTTAAACAGGGCGAATTTTGCTAGCCCGGGATGTTCAGCAACTTTAATGAATGGCTCTGTAAAACCAATTTCAGCTTTCTGCACGGGGCGTCACATCCGAAGGATTTAATTGGAAGGGCAAATTCGCTTGGCTACCAGTCGCTCTGTATTAATGACTTCGATGGCGCTTATGGGCTTGCACGATGTTATCGTGAACTCGATTATCTAAAGAAAAATAATCTGCACCAGGGATTGAAGCTGAATTATGGTGCTGAAATACATTTTCAAGCTGATCACGACTTACCCATATTATTGCAAGATACGCTGGTGCTGGTGGCACTGAATCAGCGGGGTTATACCAATCTTAATGGCCTGTTGAGTTATGCCCACCGCGATGGTAAGGATTTTGCCACTCTCCCAATGGCATACCTGCTGAACAGCGATGTCGAAGGCTTATTTGCGATTCAACCGATGCGCGGTCAAATGCGTTCAAATAAGGACGCTAATCACCATGCTGAACTCAAACAGTTATTCGATGGACGTTATTATCTTGCAATCAGCCGTCATCTTCATCCAGCGGAAGACCGCTGGATAAAAACAACGCTTGAAACCGCAAAACTTCATCAGCTCGAATACATTCTGACGCAGGATGTTTTTTTCCATAACCGGCAGCAAAAATGCGTCAGTGATTTACTGCAGGCGATTCGTACGAACCGGGTTTTCGATCAATGCCAGGAACATTTTTTCCCCAATGCCGAACGTTGCCTGCATCAAGCGAACGAATTGCAGCGTTTATTTTCTGTGATTCCGGGTTATCGCAGGTCATTGGGTTTGTCTCAATCACTAAACCAGTCCTGTCAGTTCGATCTCGATCAACTGGGTTATCACTACCCCAGGGAAATGATTCCCGATGGGCATGACGCCCAGTCCTACCTGAAGTTTCTGGTAAACGCAGGGGTACAGGAGAAATTCGATCACAAGCCGCCCGAAAAGATTCTGCGACAGATCGAGCACGAGCTCATTTTGATCGAGAAACTTAACTTCGCAGATTATTTTTTAACGGTGTGGGACATTGTCAGTTGGGCAAGGCGCCAGCAGATCTTATGCCAGGGTAGGGGTTCTGCAGCAAACTCCAGTGTTTGTTTCGTGCTTGGCATAACCTCCGTCAATCCGGATCATTTTGATTTGTTGTTCGAACGTTTTGTCAGTATGGAACGTGGCGATCCGCCCGACATCGATGTCGACTTCGAACATGAGCGACGCGAAGAGGTGATCCAGTACATTTACCAGCGCTATGGTCGTGAGCGTGCGGCAATGGTGGCCAATGTTATTACATTTAGAGGCAAGGGATCATTGCGCGCGGTTGGCAAGGCACTAGGGGCCGATGACAAGTTACTCCAGCAAATGTCGAGGATCGCTTCGAGTCGATACTATCGTGGCAGCGGTACCGAAAATATTGTCATGGCACTTAAAAATGATCATGAAAATGAAAATCCACAGGTGCCGAAAATCAGCTGGAAGTTATGGATGCAACTCAGTGAAATGCTACATGGGTTTCCACGTCATCTCGGGATTCACTCGGGTGGATTTATGCTTGCCGATAAACCGCTGAACTGCCTGCTGCCGCAGGAACCTGCATCGATGGAAGGGCGCAGCGTGATTCAGTGGAGCAAGGAAGATATCGAGGCGCTGGGATTTTTTAAAATCGATATTTTAAGTCTTGGCATGTTATCGGCAATCCGAAAATGCTTCGACTATATCGAATATTATTATGATATGTCCTTAAGCCTGGACTCGATTCCGGATGATGATCAGCCGACCTACGCGATGATCCAGAAGGCTGATACGGTTGGCGTATTCCAGATTGAATCACGTGCACAGATGTCGATGTTACCTCGTTTGAAACCTGCCTGTTTTTATGATCTGGTTATTGAGGTTGCGATTATTCGGCCCGGTCCAATCCAGGGTAATGTTATTCATCCCTACCTGGCACGTCGTGCAGGACTGGAACCGGTTACTTACTCGGATGAACGCTTGCGCCCGATTCTGCAACGCACCCTGGGGATTGCTATTTTCCAGGAACAGGCAATGCGCATAGCAATCGCGGTTGGCAATTTTACCGCTGGTGAAGCCAATGAGTTGCGCAAGAAAATCGGGTCCTGGGGAATTAAGGACTTTAACCGCGATTTAAACCCGTTGTTAGTCAAGCTTGAGAAAGGGATGCGCGAAAATAATGTTAAGCCGGAGTTTGCTGAACAGATACTCGGGCAGATGAAAGGCTTTGCCGAGTATGGATTTCCGGAATCTCACGCGGTCTCGTTTTCATTGATCGCCTATGCCTCCTGTTACCTGAAATGTCATTTCCCGGCCGCGTTTTATATTTCCGTTTTAAATTCTCAGCCGATGGGCTTTTACTCACCTCATGCCTTATTACAGTCTGCGAGACGCGAAGGTATTCAATTGTTACCGATATCATTAAACCATTCGCATTGGGATCATCGGCTCGAAACAACTTCGACACAGAAACAATATGCCATTCGTCTTGGATTTCGTCTTGTCAATGCTCTCTCTGAATCAACGGTTGATAAAATAATTCAGCAACGTATTGCTTCAAATGGCTGGCAAAGTTTCGAGCATTTCATACAAGACTGCCATTTGGCGCGAGACCAATTAACGGCTTTAGCGGCGTCAGACCTGTTCGCTGAAGCCGGAGATGCACGCTCACAGGCTTTATGGAAATCAGAAGCCGCGCCCTATCAACCTATGCTGGATGAGGTCGATGACAGTATCGTCTGGAAACCTGAAGCAAAACTTGAGTCGATTCAAAAAGACTTTAGGGCATTTAAAACCAGCCTCAAGAAACATCCCGTAGCGGTAATAAAACAGGAGCAGTGGCCTTACCCGGTAGCGGTTGAGAAATTTACAGTTGCAAATCGTCTGATTGAATTACCCGCGGATAAAGACATTTTTGCATTCGGAATGGTACTGGTGAAACAGTCCCCGGGCTCAGCGAAGGGCATGGTATTCGTCACGCTTG
>CAMYIF010000180.1 GCA_947258415.1 uncultured Pseudomonadales bacterium | reverse complement strand
TATTGCGCCCGATACTCCCGTTGCGCCCGATACTCCCGTTGCGCCCGATACTCCCGTTGCGCCCGATACTCCCGTTGCGCCCGATACTCCCGTTGCGCCCGATACTCCCATTGCGCCCGATACTCCCATTGCGCCCGATACTCCCATTGCGCCCGATACTCCCATTGCGCCCGATGCTCCCGTTGCGCCTGACAGCTCCCTATTGCCCGGTGCTCCCCCACTACCCAAAGCTGCACCGGCACCCGGGGCTTCAGCCTTAACTGATACCTCTGCCGAAACAGAGATTTCGGCCAAGTGTACACAGACAACAAAGCAGCCAATAACCAGTCGATCTGTAGAATCTTTAAAAGCTGAAGACGCGGAGGAAAAGAAAGCAGATGACGGGCCAACGGTTGCTGGAATAGCGCCTGATAAAACCACCCCGTCCATCGAAGAAATCAGCAAGCTGGACATACAGGAAGAAACCATAGAAACGAGGCTCTCCGAGGAGCAACCGGTTAAGACAATGAAACGGCCATTACTGTGGGGAACACTTTCGCTTATAGCTGTCTTTATGCTTGGTTTGCAATGGGCCTGGTTCCAAAGAGACAGTTACGCCCTGATTCACAAGTGGCGCCCCTGGTATTTGAATGTCTGCGAGATTGCAGGTTGCCCGGTTCCTCCGTATAACAAACCCCGGCTCCTTGAAATCGAACGCCTGGCGGTCAAAAGCCACAAGGATTACACCAATGTACTGGTCATAGACCTGATCATGAGTAATTATGGCGCCTACCCGCAACCATTTCCGTCCCTGTCCCTGAGCTTTTATGATATCAACGGCGCCGAATTGGCCGAACGCACCTTCACTCCTGACATTTATTTAAAAGATTCGGTTGCTGAACTGAAAGAAATGCCGGAACAAACACCCATACATATTTCGTTCGATATCCTGGATCCTGGCGAAAAAGCCGTAAACTACGATATCCAGATAAGCCCGACCCTTTAAATATATCTCGCCATAGCCTTTATCTTCAGTATTTCACTTTAACCTTGCTCGAACTCAATGTATCATTGCCGCTCGGTTTTTAACGCTAAAACCTATCGCATCCTGTAGAGATGCCGGCCCTTTGGAACTTGAAATTCAGGCACAACATTTAATTTATTTCCCCCCTGTAAGCAGGGTGACCAAATTCACAGATAAAAAATCAAGACGCCCTTGTGTTTAAGATCGGACCTTACGTTTTTGACAACAACCTGGTACTGGCACCCATGGCTGGCGTGACTGACCTGCCTTTCCGCAATTTGTGCAGAAAACACGGCGCAGCACTGGCTATATCTGAAATGGTAACCTCGGATCAAAGACTCTGGCGGTCAAGAAAATCAAGGCACCGCCTCGATCACCTGGGAGAAAAAAAACCCCGAGCCGTGCAAATTGCCGGCGCTGACCCGCAAATGATGGCCCAGGCAGCACAATCATGTGTAGCCAATGGGGCGGAAATCATTGATATCAATATGGGTTGCCCGGCAAAAAAAGTTTGTAATAAGGCGGCAGGATCCGCGTTATTGAAAGATGAAGGACTGGTTGCCGATATATTATCGGCGGTAACCCGATCGGTAAATGTCCCGGTTACCCTGAAAATTCGCACTGGCTGGAGCACCAATACAAGAAATGCGCTGAGCATAGCAACTATTGCCCAAGACTGCGGCATCCAGGCGTTGACAATCCATGGCAGAACACGGGAATGCCGGTTTGCCGATACCGTTGAATACGACACAATCGCCGTGGTTAAACAAGCCATTAGCATACCCGTTATAGCCAATGGTGATATAAAAAACCCGAAGCACGCAGAATATGTATTAGACTATACGGCTGCAGATGCCATAATGGTTGGCAGAGCTGCCTTTGGCAAGCCGTGGATATTTTCGGATATAAGCTATTATCTCGCCACCGGCAATCGTCTGCCGCAGCCTACGCTGGGCGAGGTCAAACAGATCATTCTAGGTCACCTGAAAGCTATCCATCACTTCTACGGTGATATTCTTGGTGTACGCATTGCCCGGAAACATGTGGGTTGGTATTTCGTAAACTTTGCCAAAGGTGATTCCAGCAGGCGTCAATTTAATCAATTGAAATCACCTGGTGAGCAGTATGCTTTTTTGCTCGAATTCTTTAACCAACGTGATACGTCAAAACGCATTGCTGCCTAATTAAAGACACAGCTGAAAACCGGTTATGCAAAAACAAAAAGAACTTGTGAATAATCTCGACAAGACCGAAGAAAAACTATTGCGAGAGTGCGTGCAAACATCTATCGATACTTTTTTTGAACACATGGACGGTCATCCTGTGACCAACCTCTATGAACTGGTAATGTTTGAAGTTGAAGGCCCACTTCTCAGCTCTGTCATGAAACACACAAAAGACAATCAGTCCAGAGCCTCCGAACTATTGGGAATCAATCGCGGCACTTTGCGTAAAAAGTTAAAACAACATAACCTGTTATAAACCAAAGAAATTTACCATATCGGGCGGTGCATAATCTTAAATTGCACCGCCTTTTTGTTTTCATTTAAATCCCTGACCAAAATTTCAATTAAGGGCTTGCAATCCCATCAATAAGGAAACATATATACGGCTATGACTACTCAAGCGCGAACCATTCGACGAGCACTCATTAGCGTCTCTGATAAAACGGGACTCGTGGATTTTGCCCGGACCCTGGCAGGCTACAATATCGAAATACTGTCGACGGGTGGCACCTACAAGCTATTGTCCAAAAACGGTATCAAGGTAAAAGAAGTTTCGGAATATACCCGTTTTCCTGAAATGATGGATGGCCGCGTGAAAACCCTGCATCCAAAAATTCATGGCGGTATTCTGGGGCGGCGGGGAATTGATGACGAGGTCATGGTCGAACATGACATTTCCCCCATCGATATGGTCGTCGTTAACCTCTACCCGTTCCAGGAGACAATCGAAAAGCCGGACTGTGACCTTGCCATGGCCATTGAGAATATTGATATTGGCGGACCAACCATGGTACGTGCGGCTGCGAAAAACTACCAGGATGTAACGGTCGTGGTTAACTCCGCCGATTACGATGATATTCTTGGCGAACTTGGCACCA
>CAMYIF010000179.1 GCA_947258415.1 uncultured Pseudomonadales bacterium | reverse complement strand
GGCGAAGCCAACGAGTTGCGCAAGAAAATCGGTTCCTGGGGGATCAAGGACTTTAACCGGGACCTGAACCCGCTATTAGACAAACTTGAGCAGGGCATGCGCGAAAATAATGTTAAGCCGGAGTTTGCCGAACAGATTCTCGGTCAGATGAAAGGCTTTGCCGAGTATGGATTTCCGGAGTCTCACGCGGTCTCGTTTTCATTGATCGCCTATGCTTCCTGTTACCTGAAATGTCATTTCCCGGCGGCGTTTTATATTTCCGTTTTAAATTCGCAACCGATGGGCTTTTACTCTCCCCATGCCTTATTACAGTCAGCGAAACGCGAGGGTATTCAATTGTTACCGATTTCATTAAACCATTCGGATTGGGATCATCAGCTTGAAACAACTTCGTCACAGAAACCATATGCCATTCGTCTTGGATTCCGCCTTGTGAATGGTCTCTCTGAAGCAACGGTTGATAAAATAATTCGGCAACGTATTGCTGCAAATGGATGGCAGAGTTTCGAGCATTTCGTTCAAGACTGCCATTTGGCACGAGACCAGTTAACTGCATTAGCGGCGTCTGACCTGTTCAGTGAAGCTGGCGATTCACGCTCACAGGCTTTATGGAAATCTGAGGCCGCACCCTATCAACCCATGCTGGATCAAGTTGATGACAATATCGACTGGAAACCTGAAGCCAAACTCGAATCGATTCAAAAAGACTTCAGGGCATTTAAAACCAGCCTGGAACAGCACCCGGTAGTGGTAATAAAGCAACAGCAGTGGCCTTACCCGGTAGCGGTTGAAAGATTTACCGTTGCCAACCGCCTGATTGAATTACCCGCAGATAAAGATATTTTTGCATTCGGAATGGTGCTGGTGAAGCAGTCCCCGGGATCAGCGAAGGGCATGGTATTCGTCACGCTCGAAGATGAAACCGGTTTTTTCAACCTGGCGTTTACACCGCAGATTTATGCGCGGTTTTATCGCCTGGTTGACCATCAACCTTTCCTCAGCGTTGTTGGCCGTTTGCAAAGAGTTAATGAGTCACATTCGATCCTGGTAAAGCGTGTTTTCGATTTTGCATCGGGCGCGAATCTGTTTCCGCTTCACCAGGATGATCAGGCTATCGAACATGAGGTGTCAGTCGAACTGATCAAACCCAGGGCTTTCCATTAGAGGGCTATATAAACAGGATGATGCCCAGCATGAATTCACCAACCTTCCATAGCGTTTGAAATACCGGTACCCCGAGAAAGTTGAGCGCAATCAGGCCCAACAATGCGTAAGTACCATAGCGTTGATTGATTTGCAGGTATTTGAGCGCCATTTCTCGCGGTAATGCGTAGGGCAGGATGTAACTCCCGTCCAATGGGCCGATCGGTAACAGGTTAAACAACATCAACAACATGTTTATCAGCGCAAGGTAGGTAAAGAAGAAAAAAGCGACCTCGGTTTGAAACAATGCCCAGCCCGCTTTCATGCCAAGCGCATATAGATTAATCGTTACGATCGCCAGCAACAGGTTCATGCCGGGCCCAGCAGCGGCAACCATCAAGGTTCCCCATCGAGTGCGAAACTTGCTAGGGTCGGTGGGTACTGGTTTGGCGTATCCAATACCTATGGTTAGCACCATTAATAATCCGAGTGGATCGATATGTGGAATCGGATTTAAAGTCAGTCGACCCGCGCGCCTGGCAGTATCGTCACCGATTAATGAAGCTACTTTGCCATGACCAAATTCGTGAAATGTCAGCGAGAGTATCAATGCAAATGCGATCAATACAAACAACAAATATTGTTGCTGAAAAAGTAACTGGATCATCGTGTTTCTAATGGGCCCCCAGGGCGTATTGGCCACCAGTATAGCCAGTGCTTGCATTCGTGGGGCAAAAAATATAACCGGGTCTAGTTTGCGCTTAAGTGGAATATGAACAAAATCACATAAGCTCTTGAAAGTAATGAAAATAAGCTATACTCAATACCGCTTTCTCCTATTTTCAGGGAATTTCCCGGAAAATAAAGACAACCAGTTCTGCAGGGCATCGGGATGCCTTGCAACCCGGGGATTCAAAAATGGTCTATACATAGTCCGTATTAATAGTGACGACGACAATTGAATCACGTTTGAAAAACACAGGGATTTGTATCGGTTTGTTTTACGTGGTCAAATTTAAAAGGTAACGCAGAGTGTCGCAAGACCTGATCAGCAGGTATCAAAAATCATTTGGAGTTCAGTTCCAGAAAGCGGAAATCGAAGCCAAATATCGGGATATGCAGGAGCAGCTTGGGCGCAGTTCTAGCCTTATTGCTTTCGGAGCGTTATTTTTCTTATGTCTTGCCTTTGCGTATCTTGAGTTTCGTGCCTTCGGCCATGATGTCCAGCTACCCATGTATGGATACCTGCTGGCAGCGATCCTGGCACTTGCCAATTTATCATTAAGCCGTTTTTCGGTCGAGCTACACTATCCCAAGCTACGCCTGATAGGTAATGGCCTGTTGGCGATGGGAATCGTCATTGTTGCGGTATTTACACAGAAGTATAGCGCCTACCACGCATTGGAATTCGTGCTGTTTGTTATCTGGCTGGGCAGTTTGAAATTGCTGCGCATGGTTATCACGCTGTCGTTGAATGCGCTAATGGTGCTCCTGTTTATCGGTGCGATGTTTGCCACCGATATTTCCGGATTCTGGATTTTGCTGGTATCGGTGCTGTTGGCGACCGCAATTTTTCTTGCTGCCTACATCGGCTATATGACAGAACGCAGTCGCCGCATGCTGTTCCTGCAGACCGAACTCAATAAAAGTATCACCAATCGCCAGGAACTATGGGCCTTTACGCTAATCGATCTGGATATGGCCTTAAGCGGGATTCTCGATTTCAAGGAATTGATTGCTCTGCTGAAGAAGCATCTCGAGCCGGTAATCGAATTCGATTCCTATATTCTGACGTCACTCGAGGGGCAGGGGCCGAAACCGGTTGCAGATAAAATCGAAGGCGAGCTGTTTGAGGATGATGACAAGACATTTTGGTCAGAGGACTTGCTTGGCAAGTTGACTCAGACCCGTCAGGCCACGACCAGCTCAGAACATGAAACCGTGAAAGGTTTTCTGGGAATGGAAAAGCAACGCTTTATTTCGTATCGCCTCGATGTGCCGGTGTTCAATGATTC
>CAMYIF010000178.1 GCA_947258415.1 uncultured Pseudomonadales bacterium | reverse complement strand
GAGATAGAACGCGTCAAGCATCGTGCACAAGACGCTGCCGAAGACAGGATTCTGGACGCCTTGCTGCCACCGGCAAGGCATGGTACCGATAGCCAGGACAACACCGAATCATCGACCCGCCAGATATTCCGCAAGAAATTACGTGAAGGTAAACTGGATGACAAGGAAATCGAGATTGAAGTGAGCACGGCGCCATTCGGCGTCGAGATCATGGCGCCTCCCGGGATGGAAGAAATGTCGCAACAGTTGCAAAGCATGTTCTCGAACATGTCCGGCAGCAATAAAAAATTACGCAAGCTAAAAATCAAGGACGCACAAAAACTGCTATCTGACGAAGAGGCGGCCAAGTTGCTGAACGAGGATGACATCAAGACAAAAGCTATCGAGGCGGTCGAGCAAAACGGGATCGTATTCCTCGACGAAATCGACAAGGTTACCAAGCGTTCGGGTGTCAATGGAGCGGATGTATCCCGTGAGGGAGTGCAACGGGACCTGTTACCCCTGATTGAAGGCTGCACCATCAGCACAAAGTTTGGCATGATTAAAACAGACCATATACTATTTATTGCGTCCGGCGCTTTCCACCTGGCCAAGCCTTCTGACCTGATTCCCGAACTCCAGGGTCGGTTACCGATCCGAGTAGAATTACACGCCCTGACGCCGGAAGATTTTGAGCGAATCCTGATTGAACCGGATGCCAGCCTCACCGAGCAGTACCAGGCCCTGCTTGATACCGAGGGTGTAACAATCTCCTTCAGCCATGACGGAATTAAACGTATTGCCGAAATTTCGTGGCAGGTTAACGAACGTACCGAAAACATCGGCGCTCGCCGCCTGCATACGGTTATCGAACGATTGCTGGAAACTATTTCTTTTGAAGCGTCCGATCTGGGTACAAGCTCCGGAAGCTCAAAATTTGAAATTGACGCCAGCTACGTCGACGATCATCTTGGTGAACTGGTCGAAGACGAGGACCTGTCCAGATACGTGCTCTAGTTACCCGGCGATCTCCTGTCAGAACAGCCTTAACCCTGGAATTTTTTAATGGCAACCCCGATACCGACAAACATACGATTGCACAAGACCTCACGGACCCTGGAACTGGAATTTGATGACGACTCAAACTACCTGCTATCCTGGGAATACCTGAGGGTTTTTTCACCATCCGCCGAAGTCAAGGGGCACGGGCATGGCCAGGAAATTCTTCAGACCGGCAAAAAAAATGTTCGGGTCACCGATATCAAACCGGTAGGCAATTATGCCGTACAACTTGTATTTGATGATGGTCACAGGACCGGAATTTATTCCTGGAAGTACCTGCACGAGCTATGCATCAATGAACAAAGCTACTGGCAGGATTACCTGGGTCGCCTGGAGAAAGCCGGTGCCAACCGTGATCCGGACGTGTCAGCCGTCAAGCTGTTTGAAATACCCTCGAATAATGATTAACGCATGCAGCACAGGCCTACGGGTATGTTAATGGTGCCCGGGGGCATATCAGCCTAGCGTATCCAGGTAGCGGTTAACTTCATCCTCGATCCGGCTTTTAAAAGCCATTGCCAGGAAACCCAGTTTAAGCTGGATGCTGATTTCTCCGTCGCCTGCCCGGCAGGTACCGCTTACTCCCGGACCCTTGATAACGGCATCACAGTCTGTCCAGGCAAAATTGACGCCGTATTCTTTCTCGAGCTTTTTGCCTACCTTTTCAGCCAAACTTTTTACCTCATCCTGGCTCATGTTAAGTCGACGCTGAACGTTGATCGTAGACATGAATTTTCCTTTCCCATTCAAGATTGTTTGTGTATTCAGGGAGTGTGCTGAATATCCGAACCGGCCGGTATCCCCGAAAGCCAGATTAATATCACAAATAAGAAAAATTCTCATTCAGGATTTTCTTATTAGCCGGTTATTAAAAGAGGGGTTACAATGTGCGACTACGCGATTGATTAATAAAGAACCCGAAATTTGATATGACTAAAAAAGAAACCACGCACTTTGGTTACCAGGACGTTCCGGTTGAGGAAAAAGTTAACCGTGTAGCAGAGGTATTCCACTCGGTTGCCAACCGATACGATATTATGAATGACCTGATGTCACTCGGTATCCACCGGCTATGGAAGCGATTTACCATTGAATTAAGCGGGGTCAGGCCGGGAAACAGTGTGCTGGATGTCGCCGGCGGCACGGGTGACCTGTCGATCTATTTCTCACGGCTGGTCGGACCCGAAGGCCGGGTGATCCTGTCGGATATTAACGCCTCGATGCTCAGCGTCGGGCGTGATCGCCTGATTGACAAGGGCATAAACGAAAACCTCGCCTACGTGCAGGCCAACGCCGAATGCCTGCCATTTGCAGACAATTCATTCGATTGCGTTACCATCGCCTTTGGCCTGCGAAATGTTACCAATAAAGACGCTGCGCTGGGCTCATTGTTAAGGGTATTAAAACCCGGCGGACGGCTGTTGATCCTGGAATTTTCCAAACCCACCAACGCTGCACTCGGCAAGATATATGATACCTACTCTTTTTCCGTGCTGCCGGCACTGGGTAAACTGGTTGCCGGCGATTCTGAAAGTTATCGTTACCTGGCAGAGTCGATTCGCATGCATCCGGACCAGGAAACCCTCAAGGATATGATGCTCAAAGCCGGCTTTCGTGAATGTGAATTTCACAACATGACCGGGGGCATCGTCGCCATTCACAAGGGAATCAAGCCATAAGGTAGTCATGGATAACACTTTCATCAATAAGCGTATGGCAACTAATATTCCCGGAAAGCATTAACCCAAATCGGTTCATTGGCATGGAATAATAATCAAGGATATGAATTCTAACTTTACCCGCACCACGCTGCTCGGTTTCCTGGAAGCACTGGTTAACAATGCGCTCAAGCTCGACCCTGGCACGCTAAACCAGCTTGCCAGCCTGCAGGGTAATCTTATCCATATAAGATGCACCACACCGCTGACAGACATTTATATAATCCCGGGGGCCCAGGGAGTTACGCTGCTGGGTCACCAGGATAACAAACCCGATTGCAGTATAACCGGTACAGCCTTTGCCCTGTTGCATCTGGCAACCGCCGAAAACAAATCCGAAGTGCTTCTCAATGAAGACATTACTATAAAAGGCGACGCCGAACTTAGCCAGAAATTGCAG
>CAMYIF010000177.1 GCA_947258415.1 uncultured Pseudomonadales bacterium | reverse complement strand
GATTATAATTAATTGAAAATAAAATAATTATAGAAATTATTGCTGCTCTGAATGATCCGGAATTATCCCTTTGAAAACCGGGGTATAACATTATATGATCGGGCTAAAGGGATTTGATCGTACCTAAAGCCACGCTTATTTCACGGGATGGCAGAAACCTCGAATCGTACAATTCCCTGAATTCAAGAGGAAATACCCGCTGGTTGTGTTTAGACAGTAATTATGCCAGCGTGAAATAGTTGACAGAATTGACTACCAGGTTCAATTAAACTGATTCAATAATTCGGGAGGATGCAGTGATGGCAGACCCCAGTCAAAGCACGGAAAAAAAAGTATCGGTAACATCCGATACTCAGCCTAAAGGCCTTTCGCTCGAAAATAAGGTATGGATTGTAATCTTGATTACCTACCTGACGCTGTTTTTCTCATCCGGTTACATAGCTTTCCTCAGGCCGCAATACAACCCCGCCTTATCCTGGAATCCTGCAGTCGAGCAGGCGCTGGAGGATGAAAATAAAAAATCATTCGTCATTGAAGCCTTGAAACAGGAAGGTGAGAGTTTCAAGAAGCAAAGAGACCTGGCCGGGCAATCTTTTAATGTGGTGTTGGGTGCGCTTTTGGGCTTTTTATCCGCGTCTGCCGCGGCCGCAATTCGGCGACGCCAGACACCTGATCAGGATGCAAAATGACTTTTACCCGGGTACTAATCAGCCTGGTCACCAGCAAGGAGAATAAAATGAAAAATGCATTGTTTATCCTCGCGTTATTATTCACAACATCAAGCATTATGGCCGCAGAGGGTATGATTAATGTGCCGAGTAATTTCGGGGTTAAAGAAACGGCTGATCGCATGGAATCCATTCTGAATGAGAAGGGTATGACGATTTTCAATCGTATAAAGCATTCCGAAGCTGCTGGCACGGTTGGAATTGAATTGCGCGAAACCGAGCTGATTGTCTTTGGTAACCCGAAAGTCGGCAGCCCGCTGATGAAATGCCAGCAATCGGTGGCTCTTGATTTACCCCAGAAGGCACTCGTCTGGGAAGATGATTCGGCAAAGGTCTGGATTTCCTACAATGATCCCAGGTACCTGGAAAAAAGACACGACATCTCCGGTTGTGAACAAGTGATATCGAAAATAGAAAAGGCGCTGGCAGGCATTACCAGGGCTGCATCAATGAATTAGCCTGTTTTGCAAGCTAGTTCAAATAATAAGACAGGCTGGTTTGCAAGGTGGTTCGATAGTGAATTAAATCCCCGCACAGTGTTGTAAATGCATTCCCGGGCACAGAGTTAAAATCTTGCGTATTTGAAACTGGATAGGAATTTCCAGTCAGGAGAACAACATGGATGAATCAGGTCAAAAATTAATGACAGAAATCCTGAAGGAGTTGAAATCTCAAAATAAAAGCAAGAAAGATATTTGGGACAGGTTTTCAACTGTCTCTGTTTTTTTATCTACAGTTGTGATCGCTGCGTTAGGCTCCTACTTCACACACTCCTTCAATGAGCAACAGGGAATACGCGAATATCAAACCCAGTTACATCAAACCAAAATATTGGAAATGCAGACTGTTGAAAAATTTATCCCACACTTGACCAGCGATGAAAAAACAAAAGAAATTGCACTTTTGGCGCTATCATCCCTGGGCAGTTCCGAGTTTGCGACAAAATTCTCACAATTATCTCCATCGGAAGGGAGTGATGCCGCGGCTGATACGATAATGCGCACAGCAGTCGCTCCCGAGCAACGACAAATTCAGGCTGCGGTACAGGTGGCTGAAAAATCCAAAAAAGAGGGTTGGGCCTATATAGGTCACTTTTCAGGTGAAAAATGGAAAACCCGGTATTTTGATATAAAAATTGATGCCAGCCCTGAGTCACTTGTTGGAAAAGAGTTAAGTGTTCGTGAACAAACCGGCGCACTCAATGTTCGTGAGGGCATGCCTACATTCACTGGCAGTTTTCAATCTATTATCGGAGCATTAAAACCAGGTAGTAAAGTAATGGTTTTGAAAGTGGATGAATGGTTATCGAGCGGATACATGTGGGCGAAAATAACTTATGGAAGATAACCAAGGTATTCACCGCCTGATTTTGCCCGGGCAGCCCGTTCCGGTGAAATGCAAAAATATATCATGTTAAGCAGGTAGCAATATGAGGTTTGAACAAATTGGAAGTGATGTACTTTTCTATCAACGCCTGTTGAAATCTGACGGACTTTACAGCGGCAAACTTGATGGCCTCTGGGGGCCAAAGACAGAGGCCGCCACCGGTGCTTTCTATTCCGAATATGAAAACATCAAAAATAAAACCGGTTCGTTTGATCCCAGGACCGAGAAGCATATAGCTTCCCTGTCAATTCGTGCCCAGCGGGAAGCACGCCTGTTTATGCACCGGGCCCTGGGTCATGGTATAAGCGTCAAGATCATATCGGGTACCAGGACATACGAAGAGCAGGACAAACTTTATCGGCAAGGCCGGTATGGAAATCCCGGTAAGGTCGTGACCAACGCAAGGGGTGGCAGGAGCAACCATAATTTCGGTATCGCCTGGGATATCGGCATTTTCAGGGAAAACGGCAGCTATTCGACTGATAGCAAGGATTATAATAACCTGGCTGTCTATGCCAAATCGGATGCACTCGAATGGGGAGGTGATTGGCAATCATTTGTTGATCCGCCGCACTATCAGGTGAAAACAACACAGCCCGAAATCGCCTGGGTCCGGTCGCGTTTCGAAAGCGGTAAAACCTATGTCGCCTGATAGCGATTCAAACTCGAAACTTCCGGAATCCAGTAATCGAAGCGCAGGGCGACCTTGTCCCAGTTGTGCTGAACTGATTTTGCCCGAGGCTAAAAAATGCAGGCATTGTGGCGAATTTGTCGATCCCAATGCGCGCAGGCCGAAACCAAGCAAACGGATACTCGCCGCAATTGGTCTTTTTACGGCGGGGCTTAGCGTGTTTTATTCCTTACGTGAAGGCTACTTTTACATCCAGCAAAAACAACAGCAAAGAGCGGAAATAGTCTCCTACAAAAAAGTTGCTACCCATTTCGAAAAAATGGATTCGCTTAATTACGCGCAACAGGCGTTAACAAAAGCCTTGAGACTTTCCCCAAGAAATGTCGATTTACAACGCAGGTTATTTCACCTGCGTGCCCAGGCGGTACTCAGGGATATTGATCTGGGCAGCATTCAACAAGACCAATTACTTCGACC
>CAMYIF010000176.1 GCA_947258415.1 uncultured Pseudomonadales bacterium | reverse complement strand
CGGCGATCCAGCTCGATTACTTTTGGCACATACTGAACCTGCGCCAATGCACCTTCTACAACTGACTGCGGCACGCCCTCGGCCAGGGCCTGTTTTTGCAAACTTGCAACGCATTCGGAAAAATCAGACGCCATGGTGGCAGTTGGAAGCAATAACAGCCCAAGCAGGATAAACAAACGCCTGAAATAAATTAAGTCAATCATGTGTCACCGTAACATCACCCAAACGACGTCAAAAAAGAGATCTAAACAGCAGAATATGCCGGTTCAGGTTACATCCTTGTTAATAGGCATAATCATAAAATAAAGTGGCATTAAAGGGGAGGGTTTCTTATCCAGAAAATTCTAAATTTTCAGAAAAGGGATTCCATCCCATATCCCCTGTATCAATCAGGAATTTCGTTAAGCGGTAAAGGCAATGATGCCAGCACGGTATAACCGCTCCCGCCAATACGCGGTGACTCAAACAGCTCGACTGACTCAACCGGCATGCAGAGTTCCAGCGGTTTGTCGATAGGGCGTTTTCTCAATAGCTTGTAAACCTCCCTTTTAAATCGGGCAATGGTCACGTGTGGCCTGAATGTTTTACGATCCTCTACGCCAAACTCTCGCAGCAACTCTTTTTTGAGTGCGATAAGTTGTTCAGCAGGGAAACATTCGATCCACGCGAGTCTTGGTCGCCTTGTGTTTGGGCCATAATCGAGCCTGACAAGGTTGAGGGTGAAGCGCTTGGTATTTTGTATTGCCTTGTGAATTTTCTCTGTGACCACGCTTTGGTCAACCATTTCCCACGGCGCGAGCAACGTAACATGCAGATCTTTTGGCGGGATAAAACGCGCGGGAAGGTCGCCGAGACCGGCCTGAAGTTTAACGCATTCACTGGCAATGAAATCAGATACCTTGATGCCTACGAATGCGCGTTTGGATGATTTTTTGTTTTCCATAGGTAAAAATAAATAATTGGGGGCCAGAGTAAAATTTATTTACGCGGTTCTGGCAGATTGTTCACTTTACCAACGAAATATCAACGCGAGTTTTTACACTAACTTCAAATACTTCGATCCTTAAATTACACCTCGCCGGTATACTCGCCGCGAGCGGGGTAATCCTTGGCAATCGCAAAATCGATTGCGCCCAGCAAATCCTGGAACTGGGGACGGGCAAAAGGCATCGTTTGCACGGCGCCGTAGTATAAAGTGCCGTCGGGTCGAAGTAGGAAAACTCCAGGCTCACTAAACAACGAAGGCTCCTCGATGCCGATAGATGTTTTGCCTCGTGATGTGCTGATATACAGCCCCCACTGACGCGCACTGGCCAGGCTTAATCCATAGGCGAATTGGAGGTGGTTGGCTTTGGTTTTTTCAGCCATTTTCTTGCCACGATCTTCATCATCACTACTGACGGCGATAGCACGAACTCCCCGGCTGGCGAATTCCGGCGCAAGACGCTCCAATTCAAGCAAATACTTTGTACAAATAGGGCAATGAAGTCCGCGATAGAAAACAACGAGGTCGAATAATTCAGGCGGGTTGGCACCAAGTATAAAGCGCCCCCCTTGAACCAATGGGACATCCAGTGCCGGAACCGGCTCTCGCGGAAGAAGTGCGTTTAGTTGCATGATGTGTTCCCTATGTGTGAAAAGTCTGGTGAAAAATACAGCAGTAGAGTGATGTTCAATGTTACCAAAATCATAAACCTTTTTGATAATTATCAAGCCTGATGCTTGCCAGGTTAGGGATAATATTCAAAACAATTCTTAGCTATTTCCTGCTGGAGGGAGACAAATGATACATGAAGTAAAGGGTGATATTTTACTCTCTGATGCCGAGGTAATTGCCCACGGTATAGCGCCAAACGACCACTTCGAGCAAGGTCTTGCTTTTTCATTGCGTGAGCAATGGCCAGCGATGTACAAGGATTTTCGCCATAACATGCACAGCCAGCGACCAAAAGAAGGGGGTATTGTTGTTTGGGCCAGCGCTGAAGGAAAGCGATTTGTACATATGTTAACCCAGGAACATTCCCCCGGTAATAACGTTCACCCGGGCGAGGCAAAGCTTAAATATGTGAATAATGTCTTGCGCGAGCTAAGGGCTTGGGTAGACAAGGAAGGTGTGAAATCAGTTGCTTTACCCAAGCTGGCTACAGGTGTAGGCAAACTGGATTGGAATGAAGTGAAGCCGTTAATCGAACAACACCTGGGGGACGCTGCTTGCGCTACCTACGTTTATATGGAATACCAAAAAGGGCTAAAAGCCGATGAAGGCTAATTTATAGCTCCTGCACTATCCTGCAAAAGATAAGCCCCCGCGATAAAAAGGGGGCTATACACAAGTCTTTTAAAATCCATGTTCAACTGGCACGGCGAAGCCCGGTCCAGCTTCGATCTTCGTTAACCGTATCAGAACCCTTCAAGCACGATCTTGCCTCTAGACGTACCACTTTCGATCTGAGCGTGCACTTTGCGCAGGGTAGCGGCATCGATCTTGCCGGCGATGTCGGTTGCGGTAGAACGGATGCGACCCGCATCGACCAGCGCGGCCACTTTGTCCAACAGCTTGCCCTGTTCTTCCATATCCGTTGTTTCAAAGAGCGAACGGGTGAACATGAATTCCCAATGTAGTGACACGGTTTTTAGCTTTAATGCCGCGACGTCGAGCTGTTTCTGGTTTTCGATCAGGCCAAACCGACCCTGTGGAGCAATCAATTCAATAATGTCGTCCCAATGCAGGGCTGTTTGGGTGGTTGAGAACACGAAACCGGGAGCGCCGAGATCCAGCTCCTCGACCTGGGGTGTCAATGGCTGGCGGTGGTCGATGACGTGGTGGGCCCCGCATTCGCGCACCCAGTCCTGCGTTTCCGGTCTCGAGGCAGTGGCGATCACCGTCAGGTCGGTCAAGGCTCGAAGAAGCTGGATAGTGATCGAGCCAACACCGCCCGCACCGCCGATGACCAGAATGGTATTGCCTCCCTGCGGGGTCGGGCGCTTGACATCGAGCCGGTCAAACAGCATTTCCCAGGCAGTGATTGCCGTCAGTGGCAGCGCTGCGGCTTCGGCGTTACTCAAGCTGGCGGGTTTACGGCCAACGATGCGTTCATCAACCAGGTGAAATTCGCTGTTGGTGCCGGGGCGGGCAATGGAACCTGCGTAAAAAACCGCATCACCCGGTTTGAAATTCAGCACATCCGGCCCGACTGCCTCGACAACGCCGGCGGCGTCATAGCCGAGTACTGCCCATTCA
>CAMYIF010000175.1 GCA_947258415.1 uncultured Pseudomonadales bacterium | reverse complement strand
TTGCCAACAGGAACCAGTTGCGTCTGTGCGCCCTTCTGGTAACGCGGGAAAACAATAAGATTGATTCGACAAGCATCTTCCTTGCTTACTATTGCTTCAATGGGTGGCGGCATATATACGGCACGTTGGCCATCATCGCGGTCACTTAATTGCAAATTCACCAGTTCAGGATAAAGTTCCTGCAAAACCGGGAAAGCCGTTTCCTTGACACAAATACCCAAAGGAACCGGGGTAGCCCTGCAACCATTTCGTGATAACGGCGCCATCTCATCAGAATAGTATCGGTAACCCGCCTTAACCAGACCCGCCACCAAAGTACTTTTGCCATCACCACTTTTTGCAGGCAAAGCGATAACCTTACCGTTCTTTTCAACCACGCCCGCATGCAGCGCCAGCATGTAGTCAATTTTATCCAGCGCCAACATCAGCATTTCGTTTTTGAGATATGGCCCCATACGGGAGAGGGACACATTATGGTGGACCACTTTTTTATCACAAAAGAGGCTGTGCCCATCCTGATCCTGAACAATGACAATCTTATGCTCTGCCTTCTTGTTGGGTGAAACTTCAAATTGCACCAATAATGGCATAAGCCAATCAGAGTGTTTTTGTTCGCCAAACTGCACACAAAAAAAACTATCCAGGATCCTGTAATACTGCTCTGCATGATATTGAAACGATTCAGGGAGAAAGCATTCCTCCAGTTCCTGCAAAGCCTGCTCCTGTTCACGTTCTGGAGCAAGATCATTTTCCAAACCACTCTCTTCATCACCGACTAAAACACCTTGCCCGTGCCAATGAGCCACCAGGTTAAACAAGGCGTTTTCTGCCGAGGTCTGATCCATACCACATAACTCTATCAGCCCGGAAACCAGGCTTTCCCAGTCTGTCCCTTCCTCCAGATTGCACCACACCCAGGTAGCCGCAGAATTCATCCGGTAGATCTCTCCACGAAGCGATGAAAACAAAAAGCCTTCTTCATCAATGATAAAGAGAACCGCATTATCAGACACCTGAATATTCTTGTTCGCCTTGATCGAAGCGATGGCATCATCGGTGCGCACATAAGGAAATGTTTTTGCAAAGGCGGCAATACTGTTCGAAGCAAAATTAACACCGGACCAGGCTTCGAAATCTGCGATACTTCGCTCGCTTCCCAGGCCATAGGGACCCAGGTCAACAGTATCCTTTTCCGATACAAAATCCGGCGTCAGCAACTGTCGAAGCCGAGCCAACGTCTGCTTGTGTTTATCGTGCCATGAAGGATCATCTGACCAGTGTTTGGGTGATTCTTCTCGCTTGTAATAATGGTAAAGCAACGTTTTATGCGGACTGAAAAGATCAAAACCATGCGTCCAAAGCCTGGCTGCAAGGGCATGCTCTTCACCATTGAAGTAGATACCCGGGTCGTGGGCCATGACTTGCAACCAGCGGGAAGGACCAAAGATAAAACCGCCTGCACAACAGGCTGTAGGTATTGGCGCAGTTGCCTCTAATCCGGGAGGAAGTGCTTTGGCGGTATAAAACAGAATGCCCGAAGCATTAAACTCCTTTATACATTGCACCCGCACCGGCGTTTGCTCTTCCAAATGATGAGGCGGGGTATATCCAGGCGGGTAGACAGTCAAAATGGGTTGTTGTGACGCGCACGCATCCAGTGTCTCCAGCATCAGCTCATCCCAGTTCGGGACAAAGCGCATATGGCTATCGATTTGCAATGCATAATCTTCATCCTGCCAAAGCGCTTGTGCCTGCTGCCGCGCCCAACCCAATCCTTTCGACTCTTCTGGTAAAAAGTATACCGTTCGCACCTGCCCGGGCCGGGCCTGAATTTTAAAGCAATCTTTATCGGCTACTGGATCAGCCTGCCAACAAACCCCGATACGAATACGGTCAGGATAAAGCGCCTTTTCAAACAGATCTTTTATTGTCCACTGGCACTCAATATCCCGATAGCTTGCTATCAGCACAAAGATAGTGGCTGAACTCGTCATTAGATCGCACCCTTTGGATGATTTGAATTTATTCCTGCCCTAAAGTTCAGGCTAGTGTCGGAGTTTTACATTTTTACTTTGATTTTTCTTAAATTAACCGCATATCCTTGTTTTAAAACAAAAAAATGTAGGGCTCTATAATCCCCTTTGTAAGTTTAGATATCAAAGCCAGGAAAATATATAATGTAAAAAATTGCCATAATGAATCTCATAGCTAAAATAATATTAAGCATAAATAGAAAAGAGGCTACCCTATGAAAGAATCCAAAGAAGTATTACAACTTCACGGCCAGCGCCGTAGAGACTTTATCAAAACTTTTGCAAAACTATCAGCCGCAGCACCTGCAATTGCCCTGTTACTATCTCAATCTGCTATTGTGCAAGCAGACAAGCATGAACAACAACCCGACCCTTCAAGCACAAGTAATCCTTGATAATTGGTAGTTTGAGCACAAAATATTAACAACAGAATGCGCAGTATAGCTAGTCACCAATCTCTAAAAAGGGTCTTATAACCCGGGTTCATACCCTACCCGGATTAGTGATTCTTACCCGATTAACTTTAAAGAAGTTGATTCAACTACACCTGCTATCCATTTTAAAGGGCCAACTCTTTCATAAGCGTATTCGCGACGCTGAATTACGACTGATTTATATTACGAATAAAAAACCCAATCGGGTTTTTGTTGTATGCCGCACTCGGGAGGATTATTCGACGCCTGTGCGTCTCACCCTTCGGGCCGTCGTTGCCTTGCTCCATCGTTCTGTGTCGCCGGCGATGCCGCTCCTGGTTAAATTTGGTAGCTGGATTTGGGTATTCCACTAACAGACGCTAGCGGAGATACAGTCCGGACAGTCCGGTGCTAACGATGACCATATTCATTTCAGTCGGTAGGGGCTTGGGGTGACATGGACTCGATAGTGTAAACAGTGGACATGTATTACACCTTTCCTGTTTTATTTGGTTTGTCGAGGCCTGAAATATGCCTTTCCCATCAAACCAAGCATTATCAATAGCAGCGTTCCGGGTTCTGGTACCTTCGCTTCTAATACTGCATTGGCAACCAGGCTGTGGGTGCGACTACTGGGGTGCAACAGGTCAAAAAAGACACTGTCATCCGGGTTTGCGCCATTACACAGGTCGACGAAGTTGTCCTGATCAAAACAGAAGGACAGCCCGAAGGGCAACAATGCATTGGCATCCGGAAACGCGGCAAGCGGGTCGTTCAATACATCATCAAACAGGGAATGGATATCCAATTGCATGATTTCAATACCCG
>CAMYIF010000174.1 GCA_947258415.1 uncultured Pseudomonadales bacterium | reverse complement strand
TAAAGGGAAGAACCACTATGCCTGAATCAGAAACGCTGGTAGACATGCAGGGCTACCTGGATGCGGTTGAAAAAAACCTTAATAATGCATAGGATCAGATAAAAATTGTCCGTCTACGGGTCCTGATAACTACAGCCTACCGTCACGGCGCAATCGCCGGTTAACCTGCCAGTGGTAGAGTTTTGCCAGCAAGGGGCGGATTAATGGCAGGCCAAGCAACCAGGCAAACAGCTTTAGTTTGGGCACCCGTTTCATCAGCAGTATGTAGGCATCGAGTTCCGAGACAATGCGCTGGTCCTGGTCCTTGACATGCAGCTCTGTCAAGGCGAGCTGCGGATCGATACCCAGTTGCCGCAGTTGTTCCTCGCGCCCGGTAATATCGACCCACTCCACTTCGGCGGCTTGCTCTCCCGCCATTTTCTCGTATCGACACCTGTCCTTGACACATTTTGGGCAGGCCCCGTCGTAATAAACAACGACCTTGTCACTCATAGTTAAATTGTACGACATTCAGGGCGTTTACCGTGAATTGATACGAGTGGATATTAGCCCGAATAATTTCCGGTTGATGCGGGTCAATTTGCACCATCGATAGACTTGATAGAGTGACGAGGATCTCGAAAAGTTTTCTGAATTAAGGAGTATTTTCTATGTCCACACTGCAACAATTACGCGAGGGCCTCAATGAAGCCTGGGATACATTGCTGGATGGCTGGCAGCGTCTATACCGGCGTGCAGCCGGGGCGATAACCCGTTTTACACCGGGTATAGCCAAGGAAGGCGAGCAGGCGCCTTCGAGACAGGAAGTTGCCGAACGCAGCACCGGTTGGGGCGTGCTGGCCGCTGAAGTGCTGGATGACGATGACCAGGTCGTGGTTCGCCTGGAAGTACCCGGTATGAATAAGGCCGACTTTGGCCTCGAGATTCTGGGTCATTACCTGGTTGTCCGCGGCGAGAAACAAATGGCACGCGAGCGAACCGAGGGTCGATATCACGTAACAGAATGCGCTTATGGCAGTTTTGAGCGAGCCATCCCCTTGCCCGACGAAGTGGATCCCGCCAAGGCAAAGGCTACCTATAAAAGTGGTGTATTGCGCGTGGAATTATCCAAGACAGCTGCTCGTCAGCGCAAGTCCATCAAGGTCGAGGTGAAATAGCCATATATTAGCCGACCTGTCTGATCGATCATCCTCGACAGCAGGTTGACTATTGCTGCCCGATTATCATTTCGGGTCAAGCGGCTCATACCCGGTTTGCCTGGAAGTATTCCTTGAACAAGAAACACGGTAAAATCTGATTTTGGCTGGCTTCGCCACATAAAGCGTTTTCAAGGGAGATGATAGATAATGAATGCCAGGATTCGAAACACGGTTTTTACAGCCTTGATATTGGCCCCGATCATTTCTTTTGCCGAGGGGACAGTGGGCCCGGCCGTAGAGAGTCTGCGCCAGACGGGAAAGGCATTTGCAGCCGTAGCGCGCGTAGTCTCGCCTTCGGTGGTTTATATCCAGGTTGAGGGGAAAGCGCCCGCATCGCCGGTTAGCCCGTTTAGTTCACCCTTCGGCGATAGCTGGCCGTTTGGCGACGAATTTTTTAAACGTTTTTTCGGCGAGCCCTTCCCCGGTACTCCTTCACAACCCAGACCTGAACAGCCTCGGCAAGAGCAACGTGTAATTGGCCAGGGGTCGGGATTTGTTATTTCTTCAAAAGATGGTCTGTTCTCCGACAAAACCTATATCCTGACCAATAACCATGTGGTGGATGGAGCTGACAATATACGCGTCAGGTTCCAGGACGGCACTGGATATGATGCCCGGGTAACCGGCCAGGACCCGCAATCGGATGTGGCGGTCATCGAGATCAAGGAAGGTGGCGTGCCTGCCTTGCGATTTTCCGATTCAGCAAAGCTGGAAGTGGGTGAATGGGTGGTAGCCATTGGCAATCCCTTTGGCCTGAGTCATACCCTGACCGTGGGGGTGGTAAGCGCCAAGGGGCGTACCAGTGTCGGTATTAACGATTACGAGGATTTCATCCAGACCGATGCTGCCATTAATCCCGGTAACTCCGGTGGTCCCCTGGTTAACCTTGAGGGTGAGGTGGTTGGAATGAATACCGCCATCTTCAGCCGCAGCGGTGGTTACATGGGGATCGGTTTTGCCATTCCGAGCAACCTGGTCCAGGGGATAGCCGAGCAACTCATAGAACACGGCGAAGTCAACCGGGGTTATGTGGGCATCGTCATTCAGCAATTGACGCCGGAACTGGCAGACTCTTTCGGATTAATAACCTTTGGAGGAATCCTTGTCGCCGAGGTCAGCGAAGGATCACCGGCCCAAAAGGCAGGCCTTCAACAAGGGGACGTGATTGTCGAATTTGAGGGTGAGTCGGTGCATGATGTCGGGGATTTCCGAAATCGTGTTTCGCTAAAGCCACCGGGTACTCGTACCAGTCTGACTATCGTCCGCAATGAACAGCGCATGAACATTGATATAACCATTGGCAAACTGGGCGAAGAAACCAGGGTGGCGACTGTCGCCCCGGCGCAGAAGACCATTGAACTGGGTATGACAGTGCAAAATATTACTCCGGGTCTGGCCGAACAGTTAAATGCCACCCCTGGAGAAGGGGTGGCAGTTACCGAGGTCCGCCCGGGTTCGATTGCTGCAATCGCCGGGATCAGGCCCGGTACGATTATCTTGCAGGTAAACCGGAAACCGGTAAAAAACACCGATGATTTTCGCCGTGCGATGAAGGATAGCGAGGCAGAAAAACGTGCCCTGATTTTGCTACGTAGCGGAAACGCACAGCGCTATGTCGTGCTCAGCTGGTAAGCAGAAAGGGTTGCTTCAAAACACGCCCTGACCGATTCAATAAGCAGGGTTTTGCTTCACTTCATGTTTAATAAAAAATTCCAATAGGAAGGCGATTCGCTATAGTTTAAAGTATCGCCAGCTTGTGGCGGTTGTCTCACTAAATTAGCCTAAATAGATCCAATGCACTTAACCTGCCACATATTTTGTGATAACCGTGCCCTGCATGTTGTTATATATTCAGAATTGAACCAGCAGCCAGTGGTACGCTATTCACCCCTTTCCATCAGGATTTTGCATGAGTTTTAAAGGCCAGACTGAATATGATCACAAAGGGGCGTCACCGGGGATCGGTGTTTTGCTGACCAACCTGGGTACCCCAGACGCACCCACTGCCAAAGCACTCAGGCCTTACCTTAAAGAGTTTTTATCTGACCCGAGGGTTGTCGAGATACCCCGGATTTTGTGG
>CAMYIF010000173.1 GCA_947258415.1 uncultured Pseudomonadales bacterium | reverse complement strand
GTGAGGGGATACTCGACTGAAACCACCCACGCGCCCATGTCCCAAAGTGCGTCAGACGAAACACGACGTGAATTGCAATTACTGGGTGAGGAACACGATCGGAAGATATACAAACTCGAGGCCGAGCTTCACCGGAAACTGCATAAGGCGCAGGACGAATTTGAACGCGAAGCACGCAAGGAAGACAAGCCGGATAAAATCCATGAAAAAAGGCACAAGCTGGAGAAAAAGGTCGATGAAGCCTATCGAAAGTTTGATGAAAAAATTCGAGACGCTAACCGCAAATATGACAAGAAAAGAAGTAAAATTCTTAGTAAAAGCTAGCCTTTCTGAATTAAGAAAGTACTCAGAGTTTCGCGCGATCTGATCCCCAATACTCCGTATTTGCAGTTGATCAGGCCGGCAAGTCCATATTTTTATGGGCGTCCGCTTTGGGTCGGCTATCGCCCCTGATTATGGGGAATTGAGGGGCAGTTATCCCCAAAGCTGCCGCTCAGATAAGCTTGCCGGGCTTCTCGAAACGGCCAATAGTGGTCATTAATAAACCGCTTAATCAATCCAATAAGCAGCCCTCTGTCATTGGGATAATTGGGGTACAGTCCCTGTGGGCAACCCATTCGGGTCGGGTTGGTGATTGAATACCATTGTCAACATGCGCATAACACTGGGTAATTATGGTTCGATTCCAGGGGGAAAGATTCGCGCTGGAGGCGTGTACCAGGTTTGGGTGAAATATCCACAATGAACCCGCGGGGCCTTGCGGCGAATAAATGCCACCCTGTGCAATCAGTCTCGATACATTGCTATTTTCAATGCTGGCAGACGGGAAACGCCGAACCTTCGTCTTGATCGATTTTTGCAAGCCATGCCTATGGCTTCCTGGTATGAAGTACAGTGGTCCATTAAACTGATTGACCTCATCGATCAACAAACCTGTATTGACTGCGCGAGTGTCGGGCATGCCATCCAGGTTTTTCCAGGCATCATAATCTTGATGCCAGTCCCATGCCTCGCCTTCAAATGCAACTTTAGGTTGCACTGAAAACTGGTGCATATAGATATCTCCCTCCAGCAGTTGGCGCACAGGTTCGACAATTTTCGGATGGCGTGACAAACGTCGGAAGGTATCATTGTAGGTATGGCAGGCAAATGCACAGCGCAACTGATCCGAAGCTGATTCCTTGTCAACCTCTTCACGATTTGCCGACAACACTTCTTTGATTGCTATTTTTAATCGGCTTACTTCTTCTGGCGTTAACAGTTCGGGAATAAACAGGAAGCCGTCTGCTGCATAGGAAAATATTTGCTCTTCTGTAAGGGATACGGAGTTTTTTTCAGTAGCCATGTTTATGTATTAATGGTATTTCAGGTGTTTCGAAAAGAGCTGTCTTCACGATCCAGTCTGCGTAACATACCGGGCCACTCGAGCGAGCCATCGTAGATATATTTCGGATTGCCGTAAAACGCTTCGTAGTGATGTTGCAACTGCGCCTCAGTGGGTTGAAGCAGTTTATCGCCACTCGCCTGCATGCGTAACTGAATCTCGCAAGCCTGATCCAGCAAGTAGGCATTTAACATCGCCTCGGCGACGGTTTTTCCAACGGTTGCAAATGAATGGTTTCGATATATTAGTGCTTTTCCGTCACCAAGCGCACTGACCACGGTAGCGCAATAGTCATCATCGAAGTGAAAATCGGCATCGATGTAAGCCAAACCTTTGTAGAATGCAAACGCGGGTTCCGAAACAAACCGTAAACCCTCCGCCAAGCCGGACACCGCCATTACCGAACGGGCATGTGCGTGAATAATTACATTCACATCGGGCCGTGCCCTGAAAACATGTGCTGCCGGATTGACCGCGGCAAAATTTACCCGTCGATTACTGCCATCAATCACGTTTGCCTCAAAGTCGGTTTTAACAATATCTCCGGCGCAGATTTCATCAAAATGGCAATCGTGCGGATGAGTAAATAATTCATTGCTAGCCCCGGGTAACCGGGCCACGATCGATCCGGCAGTCAGGTCTGACATGCCTAGCTTGTCGAGCCACCTGAATCCAGCGGCCATGTCGATCTGAAGTGAATTCTCGCTTTTGGATGTGCATTCTGATTTTTTGTTCACTATGGATCCCTGAAATTTAGGCAAAAGTAATTTATCTGTATTATACGCGAAGCCTGGCGGGCGGCATTGGGTCGGTGGCAGACGCTTATCAATAATTTACGGGCGTCTGCTTTCAGAAATATCTTTTTGTTCGCTACAAATGTTTCCCGGGTCCAATTCCGAATTCCTAATCCGTGTCAGTTTTTGGAACCTTGACCAGGAGTAGCAACAGGAATCCGGCGGCAAACAGGATTACCAGCGACAATATGGCGAACCGCGGGCTTCCGGTTAGCACGCCAAGCCAGCCCATCATGATCGGACCGATGACTGCCGCCGATTTGCCCACCATGTTGTAAAAACCGAACAATTCGGCTGCCTGGCTTGTCGGAATCAGGCGTGCAAATAGCGAACGGCTCAGGGCCTGCACACCACCCTGCGCCATGCCGATGACAACGGCGAGCGCGTAAAACTCCCACACCGACTGCATCAGTGAACCCCAGACCGTTACCACCACGTAAATCGCAATGCCGATAAAAATGCCGTTACGCGCGCCGATGGAATGAGCCATCCGCCCATAAACGTAGGTTGCTGGAAATCCGACAAATTGGGTAATCAACAACGCCACGATCAGCTGTCCGGAATCGAAACCAATCGAAATGCCGTAATCCACCGCCATGCGAATCACGGTAGCGACCCCATCGATGTACAACCAGTATGCGAGTAAAAACAGCGCTGCCTGACGCAATGTGCCCAGTTCCTGCAGCGTTAGTAGTACTCGGTTTATCGCGGCGCGCAGCCATGCGCTGGCCGTTTCAGACACGTGATGTTGTTCCTTGACGAAAACCAGTAGCGGGATCGAAAACATCGCCCACCATAGCGCGACCAGCACAAACGAGATCCTGACTGCGGCAACCTCATCGGCAAGGCCGAACCAGGCAGGTTGCCGCGTCATCATCACGCACAACGCAAACAGCAGGCCGCCACCGAGATACCCCAGAGCGAAACCGAGAGCCGACACGCGATCGGTCTCCTGGCCGCTGTCACCACTGACTGTCAACAACAAAGAATCGTAAAATATGTTGGCGCCGGTAAAGCCGAGCAACGCCAGCAGGTAAAGCATTACCGCCAATTGCCAAGCACCCTGGGCTGCCAGACTCAGAGCTGCGGTCATGACGATACCGAGGCTCGCCATCACCAGTAAAAACCCTTT
>CAMYIF010000172.1 GCA_947258415.1 uncultured Pseudomonadales bacterium | reverse complement strand
AACTCCGCTCAGGTAATTATTGGGGTGGTTATGCGGCTTATGACCATCGCCCGGAGGGCTTATATTGGCCCAACAACCTGTAATCTCGAACTTTTCATAAGATATTTTAAGAAATTCAAGAAATCCTGCTACAACCCGATTAATAACACCGTTTAATTCCTGAAATTCTGGAAGCAGGTGCAATGTTTGCTCTGTCTGCAGCTTACTATTTACCGGCAATCCTGGTGTCGATCGAGTCAATTGATAAATCTGTTTCTTAAGTTTTTTGTTCAGCGGAATATAACTGTCGCGAGCAAGTTGTGATTTCCAGACCAGGGTAGGAAACATGGGTACAATTTCTGTGGATTCTATACGTGTAGCATTTTCTTTTGACACTACCCGGCCTCTTCATTTGTGTTTAATTATAAAAAACAGAGCATAAAATGCGATACCTGCATTGTCTATAAGTAATGTGCCCAAATAGTAATGGATAGAAATGGATGGTGTGGAGAAAAATATTGTGGTTTGAAGCCAAAAAAAATGGGCACGAGATTTAATTCGTACCCACTATTTTATTATCAAGCCATGATGCCAGGTGTGTCAGTGCCTGGAAATCAACCGGAATTTTTATCCCGGATTACATCCAGCCTTTTTCTTTATAGTAGCGCACGGCACCATCGTGAAGAGGAGCAGTTAACCCGTCTTTAAGCATCTTCGCTGGTTCGATATAACCAAATGCCGGGTGCGCCCGTTTAAAGTCATCCAGGTTTTCAAACATAGTTTTAACAAAATTATAAACCAGGTCATTGGACACATCTGAGGTTGTCACCAATGTGGCTAAAACGCCGAATGAGTTTACGCTATCGTCATTACTCGCATAGATACCACCCGGCACATTTACCTGCTCGTAAAAGGGTTTGGCTTCAACCAGTTTTGAGATATCTTCATCTATGGCTGTTACCACAACTGCGTCACACAAACCAACGGCATGCCCAACGGAGGGATTCGGGTGTCCCGTAGAAAAAATGAGTGCCTGGACTTTATCATGGCAAAGTGCCAAAGCGTGCTCATTGGAAGGTAATTCCTCAGCAATCAAAAAGGATTTTTTTGTCCATCCCTTCGTGGCCATTACTGTCTCCATCGTTGCACGCTGGCCGGATCCCGGGTTACCGATATTGACTTTCTTGCCTACCAGGTCGTTCAATTCGGCGATGCCGGAATCCTTTCGGGCAATAATAGTAAAGGCTTCTGGATACATAGAAAAAACCGACCGTAAATTGGTCATTTTTTCTTTATCACGAAAACTTTTATCCCCTTCTCCGGTATAGGCATAGAATTGAGCATCCGATTGCGCAATACCCAGTTGAATTTCCCCCTTGCCTAAATCATTCAGGTTGGAAACCGAACCACCGGAAAGTTTATTAGAACAATCAACATTGGCATCGTGCCGGTTTACAACACGGCATAAAGCCCGCGCTGCAACAGTATAGAGGCCAACCGGACTGGATCCACCAATGGTTATTTTTTGTTTATCCGAAAAGGCGGATGAGGTTCCAAATAAACTGATTGTCAAAACCAGTGATGCAGAGACCGTTTTAAACGTTATTGATTTCATAATTATTTTGTCTCCATAATTATCGACCTGATTAGAGAAGACCTGACTCTGCCAGCTTTAGAATGTATCTAAAAACAACTGGCAGAGCTTCCGGTTTCTTCTGCTTTACCTAGGCAGCAGAGGGCTCTGCTTTCCCCATATCTTCCTTAGCTTTACGTCTCTTTTGGTTCAATGCCAATAATATAAGCAGTATAAAGGTCGGAATCCAGATAAAGATACGTGAGGGTTGAGGGTTCGGCACATCAAATGATTTAATTATCTGGAAGGAACCCAGGTTTGCCTTGTATGCTTCCGAAGCCACTTCAACCGAATCCACTTCCACAAATTCTCCAGCGGGTATTAGTGTCAGACCTGTGCTCGCTAATCTTTCATCGATAGTCGAACCTTCACCAAGTTTGATTTGCGCAACAAAGGATTTCGGGTTACCTACCTCATCCTCGCCGTCAATATTAAACCTTAATAGCGACCCTGAAGGAACATCAGCCAGGGTTTCCTGGTAGTTACCCGAATCAACTTTTGTGTATGGATCTTCAATCATATCGATGAAGAAGCCTGCCCTGAACAGGGCAAATGCACAGAATAAAAGAACGACTGTCTCAATGATATTATTCCTGGCAAAGAAGTAACCCTGGGATGCCGCCGTAAAGGCCAGAATGGCACAGGTTCCGAGGAAGAACACACCGAAGCCCTGTATGTAGTTGACATTGATCAACAGCAAGTCCGTGTTGTAAACGAACAGGAATGGCAATATAGCCGTTCTGAGTGCATAGACAAAGGCAACAACACCCGTTTTGATCGGGTCACCACCTGATACAGCCGCCGCCGCAAATGACGCCAGCCCTACAGGGGGGGTTACGTCGGCCATCAAGCCAAAGTAGAAAACAAAGAGGTGAACCGCAACCAGCGGTATAATCAGCCCATTGGCCGCGCCAACTTCTACTATTACTGACGCCATTAATGACGATACAACAATGTAGTTCGCAGTGGTTGGAAGACCCATGCCAAGAATCATACAAAGTATACCTACAAGAACCAGCATCAGGAAGATATTACCCATTGAAAGCACTTCAACCACATCGGCAAGAACTGCGCCGACACTGGTTTGCGATACAGCACCCACAATAATACCTGCTGTTGCAGTCGCAATGGCAATTCCGATCATATTCTTGGAACCGGTGATCATGCCATCCATTAAATCAACAAAGCCCTGCTTGAACTTGCCGCTAGTGCTCTCATTTTTACGGAACATCGCCTCGAAGAGCGGACGAGTTACAATCATGAACATGATAAAGACACTTGCGTAATATGCGCTCAACCCTGGAGATAAACGCTCAACCATCAAGCCCCAAACCAGGACTATTACGGGCAGCAAGTAAAACATGCCAGCTTTAAATATGGGTCCTGCAGCGGGTAACTTGATCTCTGTTTCATTTGGATCGTCGGGCTGGATAACCGGGTAATTGGTACCAAATTTAAGTGCGACGATATAAATTGCGATTAAAGCAACTGAAATTACCGCGAATGCAGCATCACCCAAAACAGGTTTTAACCATCCCAGGCCGTAGTAAACAAAGAACCCCGCTCCACAAACAAGTAGGAATCCGGATAAAAACCCGATCAATTTCCGTACAATCGTTTTTGGAGGACTGCCATCTATACCAAGGCAATATAGGAGATGATCGCTGGCACGAACGCATGCGTGATCACTTCAAAATAACTGATCCCGACGTACTCAACCATCAAGAAGGCCGCGGCTCCCATTACGGGCGGCATAATTTGCCCGTTTACCGATGAGGCCACTTCTACAGCGCCCGCTTTTTCGGAAGAAAAACCTACCCGCTTCATCATCGGGATGGTAAAGGTACCCGTGGTTACTACGTTAGCAATCGAAGAACCGGAAATAAGACCCGTCAAACCAGAGGCAATAACGGCTGACTTCGCTGGACCGCCTTTAAGGTGTCCCAATGAAGCGAAGGCTAATTTAATGAAATAGTTACCTGCACCCGCTTTTTCCAACAATGCACCGAACAAAACAAACAGGAATACAAAGTCGGTAGATACACCCAGTGCCACACCAAATACACCCTCTGTGGTGATCCACTGGTGGTTAACGACCTGGTCCATACTATAGCCGCCATGCTGAATCATTGCCGGTGCGTAATTGCCGAAGAAGGTATACAGCAAAAAGACAATCGCGATAACAACCAGGGCCGGCCCCAAGCTCCGCCGGGCTGCTTCGAGCATCAATGGAATACCGATACATGCGGCAATTGTATCTCGCAGGATAGGCGCGCCGACTCGATCAGAGATTGATTCATAATCAAGCACATAGTAAAGCGCGGCTAAAGATCCGACGATCGCCAGGATCCAGTCAATTATCGGTATGTAAGCTCGAGGAGAGTTTTTCCCGAACGGGAAGCTCAAGTAACAAAGAAAAATAGCAAAGGTAAGATGAATGGATCGTGCCTGGTTACTGTTCCAGCGAAGAAGATCGGTTTCCATCATGTAGGGAAATGGAGATGCAATCCAGACCTGGAAAATAGCCCAAAGCAGAGCCACGTATAATATTATTTGATTTTGTATGCCCGTTGGATTTCGACCGCCGGCGTCTTGCGCCAGCATCTCTTCCACACTCGGACTTGCTTTTTTGTCACTCATGTCTGTCCTATCCCCAAACTGTTATGGTCTCTGACTTTCGTTCAACTAGGAACTGGTGAAAGTAAATTGGAAAGCTTTGAGATCATAAACAAAATTTAACAAAGCGGGAAAGGGATCAGCTTCCCCGCTCGTTTATTATACTACCCGGATTTCTAAGGCATGTAGTATTTCCAGCCTTTCTCTTTATAGTACTTGGCAGCACCATCATGAATCGGAGCCGTCATACCATCATTGAGCATGCCCTCAACCTCTAGATTGGCAAAGACAACATTGATGCGTTTGAATCGATCCAGGTTTTCAAACACCGATTTTGTCAACTCGTAGATCGTTTTCTCATCAACGTCAGAAGAGGTCACAAACGTGGCTTTAGGGCCAAACGTATTAACATCTTCATCTGTACCGGTATACGTGCCACCAGGAATCGGTGAGTAGGCATAGTAAGTGAATTTTTCAACCAACTGGTCGATTTCAGGGCCATCAACAGGAATCACTTTTACGGCACAAGTGGCTGCCGCTTCCTTGATGGCCGCACTCGGGTGACCGGTGGTCAATACAAATGCATCCAGTTTATTATCACACAGCGCCTGGCCGTGCTCGGAACTTTTCAATTCTGCGGCAAGACTGAAAGTTTGTTTAGTCCAACCCTTGGCTTCCATAATCACTTCCATGGTACCGCGTTGGCCAGAACCGGGATTACCGATATTGACACGTTTGCCAGGAAGATCATTCAGGTGTTTGATGCCAGAATCGGCACGCGCTATCAGGCCCATTGGCTCACCATGTATAGAGAATACAGAACGAAGTTTTGGATAAGGGCCAGAATCTTCAAATTTTGATGTGCCATTATACGCATGGAACTGCCAGTCAGACTGGGCAACACCCATATCCGAATTACCGGCTTTAATTTCGTTGATATTGGCAATAGAACCACCGGTCGCCGGTGCACTACATCGCAGGTTGTGTTTGGCAGTGTCGCGATTAACCATCTTGCAGATTGACTGTCCAGTCACGTAGTACATACCGGTTTGACCACCGGTACCGACACTAATGAACTTGGTATCAGCTACTACCGGGGTCATCACCACTGCAGATACAACACCCGCTGCAAGTGCCCCGAGCAGGCCAGGTTTGGATTTGAAAGAACTTAACATGGTGGAACTCCTCTCACGCATTTTTTATTTATTAAGAAACATATTTACAAACATGGTAGCAGCCAAATCGGCCCCCAAAGCTTGCTTGGCAAATATGAAAACAAGCACCAAGTCAAATTGATACCCCTAGCAGGATAATATACTTTTGCAGATCAAGTCAATCGAGGCTTTCAATAAGATAATGCCCCTCTGATAACAATCGGAAGGCATTACTTACGGGCTAGAATTAACTCGAATAGTGCGGGCTAGAATTAACTCGAAACTTTACTAAAAATACCCGGTAAAACCTTGCAGATACATGCCAAAAAAGTATGCTGACAGCTTTTACGGGAGATAAAGATGTCTATATGGAAAATTGTCGGGCTTTGTCTGTTAATCTGGGCATTTATTGATATTGCCATGGGTAGGACTTTCTTGCATAGGTCTATCAGTCGCGCCGAAGAGCCTATGCTTTTTTGGACCGTTGCTGCCGGCTGGGTTGCTGTCGCATCTACCCTGCTTGTTTATTACGAATAACGACCCTCACCTCCCTTGTGCAGCTACTCTTCATTCCTTACATACAAGCAGACACTTAAAGCCAAACCTATATGGCCCGACTGACGACAAAGACGCATGCACCCCTTCTCTATGTTAGTGCA
>CAMYIF010000171.1 GCA_947258415.1 uncultured Pseudomonadales bacterium | reverse complement strand
GTCAAGTTTGCACAGGAGCTCCTCGAGGTCCAGCCCCGGAAGGAAAATTTCCCTGGTTCTGAATATTTTATTTTTCTCTGTGCCTGTCAGGGTTCCGGAAATTAACAATTCTTCTATCAGCTTTTCACCGGGACGCAACCCCGTATAGACGATCTCGATATCGCCATCCGGGTTGTTTTCATCGATTACCTCGTACCCCATAAGGCGAATCATTTTCCTGGCCAGATCGACAATGGCAACAGGTTCACCCATGTCCAGCACAAAAACGTCACCACCCTCGGCTATCGCCCCGGACTGGATAACCAGCTGCGCCGCCTCGGGAATGGTCATGAAATAACGCGTTACCTCGGGATGCGTGACTGTCACCGGCCCACCCTGCTCGATCTGGCTGCGGAACAGGGGTACGACCGACCCGGATGAACCCAGCACATTGCCAAAACGCACCATGCTGAAACAGGTATCCCCGTTTTCCTGCGCGATACCCTGAAAAATCAGTTCGGCAAGACGTTTCGTAGCGCCCATGACATTAGTAGGTCGTACCGCCTTGTCCGTCGAGATCAATATGACAGAATTTACTTTTGCCTTGGCGGCGGCGCGCGCTACTGAAAGCGTACCGAAAATATTGTTACGGATACCCGAAATGATATTGTGTTCTACGATGGGCACGTGTTTGTAAGCGGCGGCGTGGAAAACAATATCGACGTGATATGTACAGAATATTCTTTCCAGTAACGGCTGGTTTTGTACAGAGCAAAGCACCGGTACTATATCAATATCTTGCCCACGGGTTTCCGAACGAATTTCTTTTTCTATTGAATAAAGTCCGTATTCAGAAATCTCCAGTAGCAGCAAACGCCTGGGTTTGGCCAGTATAATCTGGCGACAAAGCTCGGAACCAATCGAACCGGCTGCCCCTGTTACCACGACGGTTTTATCGGTGATGTTTTGTTTTAACAGTGTTTCATCGGGTGAAACCGCGTCCCTTCCCAGTAAATCAATAATGTCTACATCCTGGATCTGGTCGAGGCTCAAATTGCCCAGGACCAGGTCCGGCATTGAGGGAACGGTCTTCACATAAACCGGTAAAGGCTCCAGGCGATTAATAACCGCCTGTCTTTGAGCCCGACCGGCAGAGGGCATGGCAAGCAGGACCTGGACTATTTTCAGATCCTCGATATTTCTTTCCAGCTGCTCAAAGGAATATACCTGGATACCATTTATCAGGCTTCCGCAAAGGGCCTTGTTGTCGTCGATAAATGCAACCGGGAAATATTCGTCCCCCTTATCGAGTGCTGCAGCCAGCTGAACACCGGCACTGCCTGCACCATAGATGGCGATGAACTGGCGTTCAGAATAACTTTTCACCAGCCACTGCAGGTAAGATCGGATAAAAAAACGCGAACCGCCGACATACAATACGGCAATCAACCAGAAGATTGCATAAACGGAACGTGGCACGGCATTGATTCGCAGGGCAACAACTACAATCACTAGGGCAATGGTTGTAAAAGTGACTCCCTTGATGACGGCCATCACTGCCTGATCGCCCATATGCCTGATAACAGCGCGATACAGGCCCAATCGATAAAATATGGGCAAACAAATCAAAGGTGCCAGCAGAAAAAGCTCACCAAAAGGGACAGGGTCAAAGGACGCATCACCAAACCGAAGCGCAAACGCACACCAAAGCGCGAGTGGGATCAATACCAGATCGGCCAGAACCATAACCAGGCGTTTACGGTTCCTGGGTAAATGTAAAAGGTTTGTAAAGGCGAATTTAGTCATAGTAGCATCTCAAACATTACGTCCATATATGTCCTCGAAACGAACGATATCGTCTTCCCCCAGGTAACTGCCGGTTTGGACTTCGATCAGTTCCAGGGGAATCATTCCCGGGTTTGTTAATCGGTGCTTCGTGCCAATAGGGATATAGGTTGACTGATCCTCATTGAGCTGAAACTCCTCCTCTCCGCGTGTCACAATTGCGCATCCCTTGACGATGATCCAGTGTTCCGCCCGGTGATGATGCATTTGAAGCGACAACGAAGCCCCGGGTTTTACCACAATTTGCTTCGCCTGGAAACGTTGAGAGTTAATTATTGACTGGTACGACCCCCAGGGACGATAAACGCGTATATTCTCGACGGTCTCATTCCTGGCCATCTGCTTTAGTGCCAGGACGAGTTGCTTCACGTCCTGGACTTGATTCTTGTCGGCAACAAGCACCGCATCCGCCGTTTCGACCACCACCATATTGTCAATACCCAGGCCGGTGACCAGCCTGGTTTCAGATCTGACATAACTGTTGGAAACATTATGCAGCACGACGTCACCTGAAACCGCATTACCGGCCTTGTCCTGCCGGCTGACTTCCCAAAGTGCGGCCCAGGCGCCAATATCATTCCAGTCCGATGCAAGCGGCACTACAACGGCATTTGCAGTTTTTTCCATCACCGCGTAGTCAATTGAAACAGACCGGCATTGGCTAAAAACCGGTTCTGAAATACGGTTAAAATCCAGGTCCTTGTGCACGGTTTCATAGGCCTGCCGACAGATATCCAGCACATCCGGGGCATGGCTGTTCAACTCATTAATAAAGGTACTGGCCTTGAGCATGAACATGCCACTATTCCAGTAATAGCGTCCACTATTAACGTAATCCCTGGCCGTTTCCAGATCCGGTTTTTCTACAAATTGTTCGACCGGGTAGGCCAGACTGTCTTCATCCGATTCTTTTCGACGGATATAGCCATAACCTGTTTCAGGGCTTGTCGGTGCAACCCCGAATGTAACCATGTTCCCTTCACTCGCTTGCTGCATACCAATATCGACTGCCCGGTGAAATTGGTCGATATCGGTTATTAAATGATCGGCAGGTAAAACCAGTAAAACCGGATCCTTGTGTTGCGTCAGTGCCTCCAGAGCCGCGAGGGTAACAGCAGGCGCAGTATTTTTAGCCACAGGCTCCAGGATAATACTGAAATCGTCAATATTGAGTTGCCTAAGCTGCTCCGCGACCAGGAACCGGTGAACATCGTTACAGACCAATATTGGCGCCTGAATATCGGTCAATCCAGATACCCTTTTAAGTGTTGATTGCAGCATTGAACAGTCATTCTCCACGAGAGGAATGAACTGTTTAGGGTAATGGTCGCGTGATAACGGCCATAAACGACTACCAACACCCCCTGCTAAAATAACCGGTATAAGCAACACTGACTCCTTATGAAAAGATTAAATCAATCTGGCTTGTGTTTAATATTAAAGGTTTTCACCAAAGTTCATTAAACCCACAGTGGAACTATCGAGTTCTTCAGGAG
>CAMYIF010000170.1 GCA_947258415.1 uncultured Pseudomonadales bacterium | reverse complement strand
CGCAAAGCACGGATATCCAACCGCCTGTTCCTGAAGAGCTGTTTAAAAAGCACCCGTTAAAAGACTTCCGGCAATTATCCGGCCATGAACTCGAACACCTGGGTAGACTCGGCGCACCTATTTACAAGCCTGCCGACGCGCAACATTACGCGCCGATCAGCTGGGATAAAGCCATCGACCTGGTTGTGGACAGCATGCGTGCCACCAACCCCGAGCGCAGTTTCTTCTACTCCTCTGGGCGTTCGTCCAACGAAGCGGGCTTTGTTTTCCAGTTACTGGCACGAATCTACGGCACCAACAACACCAATAATTGTTCCTATTATTGTCACCAGGCGTCCAGCGTGGCGCTGGCTAATACCATCGGTACGGGCACTTCAACGGTCGAACTCGTTGACCTGCAACATTGCGATTTACTCTTTCTCATCGGCGCCAACCCGTCTTCCAATCACCCGCGTTTTATTCACCAGTTGAAGGCGCTGCGCGAACGTGGCGGTGTGGTGGTCGTGATTAACCCGGCCAGGGAACCGGGGCTGGTCAAATTCGCGGTACCCAAAAGCGCCAAATCCATGTTGTCGGGTGGCACGGAAATAGCGAGTGAGTACCTGCAACCCAAAATAGGCACAGACGTGATGTTGTTCAAGGGTCTGGCCAAAGCGGTCATCGAATCAGGGGGTATGAACCAGGATTTTATCGACCGCTACAGCAACAACTACAGCGGTTTTGCTGATGATATCGAACAAACTCCCTGGGACAGCATCGTTTCCACCTGTGGTGTTGACCGCGAGGAAATAGAACGGGTGGCTGGCCTTTATGTAAATTCCTCAAACACCGTGTTTGCCTGGGGTATGGGAATAACGCATCACCGGCACGGGGTGGAAAATATCGAATACATTTCCAACCTGGCCCTGTTACGAGGCATGATAGGCAAGCGTTATGCCGGGCTTTTGCCGCTGCGTGGACACAGTAATATCCAGGGACTCGGCACTATAGGCCTGAAACCGGTTTTGCCGGAGCAGGTATTCAGGCGTATCGAACAGGCATTTGATGTCAACCTGCCGACAGCGCCCGGTATGGATACTCTGTCCTGTATTGATGCGGCCCACAGGGGCAAAATCGATTTTGCCATGATGATGGGAGGCAACCTGTTTTCGGCATCACCCGATCAAACCCGCACCCGCCAGGCACTGGATAACATCGGTTTGAAAGTGTTCCTGACAACCACGCTGAATCGCGGCCATGTCACAGGAATGGAAAGAAGTGCTTCGCTGATATTGCCGGTTACCGCCAGAGACGAGGAATGGCATCCTACTACCCAGGAATCGATGTTCAACTATGTTCGGCTTAGTGACGGTGGTATCGACCGGTTGGACAATGTCCGCCCGGAAACGGTGGTGCTTACCAGCATCGCCGAAAAACTGTTACCGGATGCAGGTGTCGATTTTTCTGCGTTCAGGGACCACCGGCATACTCGCGCCGCGATCGCAGCGACGATTCCCGGGATGGAAATGCTGGCCGATATCGATGCCAGTAAAATAGAGTTCCATATTCCGGGTCGCCTGCTGCATAAACCCTCGTTCAATACGCCGGATAACCGGGCCAATTTTGTTATCCATGCATCGACGCAATGGCAGGTTCCCGGACCCGGGCAATACAGGCTGATGACGGTCAGGAGCGAAGGCCAGTTCAATACTATTATCTACGAAGAAAAAGACACTTACCGGAATACGGATGATCGCTGGTCTGTTTTAATGAGCATAACCGATATCGAGCGCCTTGAGATTGGTGAAATGGACAGGGTAACCCTTCGCTCCGGCGCCGGTGAAATGAAACACCTCAAGGTTTTTCCGTTTGATTTACCGGCGGGTAACCTGATGGCTTATTATCCCGAGGCCAACATTCTTACCGGCGGGGAACACGATCCGCGCAGTTTAACGCCCGCCTTCAAATCAATAGACGTAAGCATTGAAGTCGAGAAAAGCGCAACCTGAAACAGTTGTTGCCGGCGTTTGAATCAATCCTGGAATTGCAACTGACGGGAACGTTCCTTGTCGATTTGTGACTCGATTTCATTTTCGTCTATATCGAGTACGTCGAGCATCTGGGCACCGATCAACAGGCTGGTTTCGAGCATTTCCGGTACCACGTGATTAGCCCCCAAAGAAATGAGTTCTTCAAAATCACCGTGTTCATAACTGCGCACGATAATCGGTAGTGTGATGCCGCTGGCGCGAATATGTTCGATGGTATTTTTTGCTATCTCGATTGAACGGAAAGTCAGTATTGCCATTCTTGCCTTGTCGATGTGACAACTCATCAGCAGTTCCAGGTTACTGCAGTCTCCGTATACAATTTTCTGATCCTGTACCGCGCTGATAACTTCGACATTGTTGTCAATGGCAATGTAATCGAAATTATTGGCTTCCAGCAACCTGGCGATGGTTTTCCCGACACGACCGAAACCGCCTATGATGACGTGATCATGACTGGGAGGCTGCTTTTGGTCAACGCCGTTGACGTCCGCGGCACGGTTGCCGCCGAACAAGGCAAAAAACCTTTGGCTGAGCTTGTCACTGTTCCTTATCAGGAAAGGGCTGGCGGCCATGCTGAAGATGGCGACCATGATAATAAAGGAGGCCTGATCGCCGGGCAGTATGCCGTGGATGACACCCAGCGCCAGCAGGGCAAGACCGAATTCACCCGCCTGCGCCAGGCTCAACCCTGTTTGCAAAGAAGTTGTTTTATTATCACCCATCAACTTCACCATGAAACTGATCAGCAATGCCTTGATAAAAACCAGCGCGATGGTAAAAGCCAGCAGGCGGGGCCAGTATTCGAGTAATAACTGGATTTGCACGTTCATGCCTATGGTGACAAAGAACAGGCTTAACAGGATATCCTTGAAAACACGTATATCACTGTTAATTTGATGACGATACCGACTCTCACCGAGCATCATGCCGATCACGAAACTGCCCAGCGCCATGGACAGATGGAAGCTGTGCGTCAACCATGCAGCCAGCAGTACGATGACCAGGGTACTCAGGACAAAGACTTCTTCTGACCTTGCCCGGGCAACTTCCTTGAAGAAGGGCGGTAATAACCATTTGCCGATACTGAGTAAAATGATGATCAATAAAAAACTTTTGGCCAGGGCCCACGCAAGGGAGTTCCACAGTGAGGCTGCCTCGTTACCCGCCAGGATGGGTACCATGATCAGGAACATGACAGCGGCCAGATCCTGGAACAGTAAAATACCGATGGACAACTGACCGAAACGGCTGTTTACCTGGCGCAGGGAGCTCAGCTCTTTGGTGACTATCGCCG
>CAMYIF010000169.1 GCA_947258415.1 uncultured Pseudomonadales bacterium | reverse complement strand
TTCATCGGCGATGATGGGTATTTCCCTGTTAGCCAGGGGTAGCGTCACTGTTTGCCCGATTAAATGATGGTAGCGTTGATCCGCCGGGTTGACGGCCACGGCCGTGTCGCCCAGCATGGTTTCCGGGCGGGTCGTGGCCACGGTCAACTTGCCGGAACCGTCGGTTAGCGGGTAATGAAAGTGCCACAGGTAGCCTTTTTCTTCTTCGGAAATCACCTCCAGGTCGGAAATGGCGGTGTGTAATTTGGGATCCCAGTTAACAAGGCGTTTGCCTCGGTAGATCAGGCCTTCATCGTGCAATCTGATAAAGACTTCCTGGACGGCTTTGTAAAAGCCTTCGTCCATGGTGAAGCGTTCTCGTGACCAGTCTGTGGATGCGCCCAGGCGGCGCAATTGTTCGGTGATTGAACCACCGGATTTAGCCTTCCATTCCCACACTTTTTCAATAAATTTTTCACGTCCCAGTTCGTGCCGGGAAATGCCATCGGCGCCGAGCTGGCGCTCGACAACCATTTGCGTGGCGATGCCGGCATGATCGGTGCCGACCTGCCAAAGCGTATTGTCCCCTTTCATACGGTGGTAGCGTATCAGGCCATCCATAATTGCCACCTGAAAGCCATGTCCCATATGCAAACTCCCCGTCACGTTAGGCGGCGGGATCATAATGCAGTAAGGGTTATTTTTACCGGACGGTTTGAAATAGCCCTTTTCCTCCCAGTTTTGATAGCAACGGGATTCAATCTGTCTGGGCTGGTAGGTCTTTTCCATATATCTTCGGTTCGTTATCGGGTTTCAGGGTTCTTTGTTGGAAACGCAGTTTGTGCCGACCACCTTTATCAAGCATGGTCAGAACACAAAATTATACATGGCCAATTTTTTATGAGATAGGCCGAGAGGCCCTGTGCGGGTGCTATTTTTTCCTCAGATCGTGATTCCTGATGGGATAACCCCGATCCCGGTAAAAAACAAAGTTTTCACGTGCTTTTTTCAACACCTCGGGGTGCTGAATTACCACTTCAACGACACGCTGAAAGCGACTGAAAAAAATCGGTAATTGGCTCGCCATATTAATCAACAGGTCGTTATGTTTTTTTGGGTCGATGCCATGGCCTATTTCTACTGATGATGGCTGGGCGTTATTACCGAAAAGGTTATGGGGAATAAAGCTGTCGGCACGAAAATCCCAAAGGCGATCATCGACGAGGCGTGCCTGCTTTTCGTTATCGGTGTGAATATAAACCTTGTGCCCCAGCTTCCAGGTTTTTTCAATCAGTCGACAGGCAAATAAAATGCGAGCATCCGGTTCACTTGTAGACAGAATGTAAAAATCGATACTGGTCATTATCAGGGGTCCATTAAGAAGCCGGGAATATTTGTTATTTCTTTTCCAGCGCCCGGTCCATCAGGTACTGGCTCAGCAGTGCAACGGGCCTGCCACTTGCCCCCTTGTTTTTACCCGAAAACCAGGCTGTACCGGCTATGTCAAGATGAGCCCAGCGTTGTTTTTTGGTGAACCGTGACAGGAAACATGCAGCGGTGATCGCCCCGGCCGATCGCCCGCCGATATTGGCAATGTCGGCAAAATTACTATCCAGCTGGGGTTGGTAAATGTCCCACAAGGGTAGTTGCCAAACGCGATCATTTGTCTCGATACCGGCGTCGAGCAGCTGCCTGGCAAAACTGTCCTTGTTGGAAAACATGCCGGTTGCATGGTGACCCAGGGCAATAACACAGGCACCGGTCAGGGTGGCGATATCGATAATCGCTGCCGGCTTGAACTTTTCGACATAGGTGAGTGCATCACAGAGTACCAGGCGTCCCTCGGCATCGGTATTAAGGATTTCCACGGTCTGACCCGACATTGTCGTCACAATGTCACCCGGCTTGGTGGCCTTGCTGCCCGGCATATTTTCAGCGGCGGCAATAACTCCGATCACATTGATTGGTAGTTGTTGTTCGGCAATGGCTAATATGGTGCCGAATACGCTGGCAGCACCACACATGTCAAACTTCATTTCGTCCATCGCGGCGCCGGGTTTCAGGCTGATTCCACCGGTATCAAAAGTGATTCCCTTGCCGACCAGTACCTGGGGTTCCTGTTCCTTTTTGCAGCCCTTGTAATTCATGACAATTAATTTTGCCGGCTCTTCGCTACCCGCAGAAACTGACAGCAATGCGCCCATGCCAAGCTTTTTCATCTGGTTCTCTTCGAGTACTCGGGTTGTTATTGTCTTGTAATCTTTTGCCAGTTGCTTTGCCTGAACGGCCAGGTAAGTCGGTGTGCATATGTTGCCCGGCAGGTTGCCCAGTGTTTTTGCAAATTGCATACCCTTGGCGATAGCAATAGACTGGCCTATGGTCGTTTCGATTTCGGCTTTTAATTTATTGTCGGGCAGGGCAAAAAAGACTTTTGCCAGCTTGTCGGGTTTATTACCGTTTTCACTTTTGCATTGGGTAAATCGGTAATAGGCATTTTCAAATGTCAGAATAGCCTGCTTTGTTTTCCATCCGAGATTGCGACCGGGAACATCGATTTCGTCCAGGTAAAACAGGCAATCCTTTGCCCCGGTTTTTTTTATCGTAGCAACACAGCTTTTAAGCCACTTAATAAATTGATCATCGGTCAGCTCCTTTTTACCAATGTGTGCCAATAGCACGCGTTGCGCACTGATACCGGGCACGTCGTGCAGCAAAAGCGACTGGCCTGTTTCCCCGGATAAATCCCCTCTTTTGAGTAGCTTGCCAATGTATCCCTGGCTGGCCTGATCAAGTTGTTTGCCGGTGCCGGGGAGCGTTGATGTGCGACTCACTGATACGATGATGCAACCTGTGGTAATCTCCTCGGCGTTACCTGACTTTATTAAGTATTCCATTATGGCCTCAATATTTATGTGAATGCTTTCGTGGCAGAATTGATTATATAAATTGAAATGTTGTTCTGGAAAATGGAAGTTTACGTAAAAATTTAGTGATTACCAGTTCTCTTCCCTAAAAGAAGCGTTATAGAATGGGCACTGAATCGTAAAATTGCTTTTAGCCATATAACAGAGCGCCAGTATCGCTTTGATCATATTTAAATATCTCGCAAAAAATACCATCCTGACAATGCTGGGGGTTACCCTGGTTTTACTGCTGGTCATCATGAGCGGGCGTTTCATCAAGTACCTTGCCGATGCCGCTTCGGGTGGTTTGTCAACAGATGTCCTGTTCGCCATCATCGGACTTCAAATGCCCGAGTTTTTGCAACTCATCATGCCGCTGGGATTTTTCCTGGGTATCTTGCTGAGCTATGGCCAGCTTTATATTGATAACGAAATGACGGTACTCTCATGCTGTGGTTTCAGCCCTGAGCGTTTAATGGCCTACACC
>CAMYIF010000168.1 GCA_947258415.1 uncultured Pseudomonadales bacterium | reverse complement strand
CCAAAGGTCATGGTATAGATGATGCTCATTACCCAGGTATGCTTGTTGTCGAAAATTTTAAACTGGCGTTTCAGGTTGGCTTTTATCTGCCCCGGAATCATCTTCAGGGAAAACAGCGTAGTGGCAACAACCAGGGCAAGTACAACTTCCTTGGGAACACCAAAACCGGAACCGTTAGCCGATTCGGGCAGCATTAACCACAGGCCAATAGCGGCGGTAATAAAACCAATCATCAACATACCGGAGATAATGGCAAAACTGCCGATTGCGTTTGGGATATCGGGGGATACTTCATCGGTGCGAATATTGTTCATGCCCCACCAGCCGGTAAAAGCGAGTGGAACAAGGATGAGCAACCAGACGAAACCTGCATTCTGGATCCATGTTTCAGAGCCTGCAGGTATTTTTCCGATCAGGGTGCCCGATGTTTGTTGCAGGGTCATTGAATCGCCAGCCAGCGCACCAAACATGCCGACGGTCATAACCAGCGGCACCAGGATTTGCATGGTGGTGACCCCGAAGTTGCCAAGGCCGGCATTCAGGCCCAGTGCCAGTCCCTGTTTCTTCTTGGGAAAGAAAAAGCTGATATTGGACATGGACGAGGCGAAGTTACCGCCGCCAAATCCGGATAATAGCGCCAGTATCTGGAATACCCAGAGGGGTGTATCCATGTCCCTTAACGCCAGGCCGGTTCCCAAAGCGGGTAGCATCAGCAAGGCCGTGGTAAATACAATGGTATTTCGACCACCGCACAGGCGAATAAAAAAGCTGCTTGGAATACGCAGTGTCGCGCCGGTCAGGCCGGCGATTGCCATCAGGGTAAATAACTCGGCCTTGGCAAAAGGGAAGCCCAGGTTTAGCATCTGGACGGTAATAATTCCCCAGTAAAGCCAGATGGCAAAACCGCAAAGCAAACTGGGAATGGATATCCACAGGTTCCGGTTGGCAATGGCATTACCTGTCGCCTTCCATTCGTTTTCGTCTTCGGGATCCCAGGTTTCCAGATCTTTTGCCATCTTGTATCTCCAGTCAAAAAAGCAGAATGTGTTTATTTGCGCCCATGCAGGGATTCAAGTTCAGGTAAATGCCGTAGAGTCGATGGTTCCTCTGTTTCCCTTTGTTCCATAAGCTTGATGGAAACATGCATCCACACCAGGGCGATTGCTGTAATAACGGTTAATAGCATGAAACAACTGGTCCATACGCCAATCAGGTCATTCATGATTCCGAAGGTAATGGGCAAAATAAAACCACCCAGACCACCAATCAAACCGACAATGCCACCCACCGATCCAACGTGGCCGGGATAATAAACGGGGATATGTTTATAAACGGCGGCCTTGCCGAGAGACATGAAAAAGCCGAGAACAATGGTCAGTAATACAAATATTTCCAGCGGGATAGCCATGGTGAACTCGATGGGCCCGGTAATACCCGCAACCCGGTATTCGGTGGCGGGATAGGACAGAAAGAAGGTACATATAATGCAGGCGATAAAGGTGATGTACATGACCGTGCGCGCGCCCCATACATCGGACAGCCAGCCCCCAAACGCCCGAAACACGCTGCCGGGAAGGGCATAACAGGCTGCCAGCATACCAGCCGTTTTCAGCTCCAGGCCGTAGGCGCCTACATAATAGCGGGGAAGCCATAATGCCAGAGCAACATAGGCACCAAAAACAAAGAAGTAATAAAGCGAAAATCGCCAAACCTGGAGATTGGCCAGCGGCTTCATTTGTTCGCTGAACGAAGCATGCTTGATGCCTTTTTCCTTGCGTTCTTTCAGAACAGGGTCATCTTTTGTAAATAACCAGAACAGGATGGCGGTAATAACCAGAACGACAGCGTATACCTTGGCAACGCCTTGCCAGGCGCCGCCCATGGCAATCATCAGGAAGGGTGCGCCGAAATTGGTTACTGCGGCGCCGACGTTACCCATGCCAAAAATACCCAGGGCCGTGCCCTGTCGTTCTTTCGGGTACCATTTTGAAACATAGGCGACACCGACGGCAAAGCTGCCACCGGCCAGCCCAACACCCAATGCTGCGACAATCAGCATCGGGTAGGTTGATGCCAGGGTCAGCAGGTAAGCGGCACCGGCCGTGGCCAGCATCTGGATGACAAAGACAATACGTCCGCCATACTGGTCAGTCCAGATACCCAGGAACAGGCGGCTTAAGGAACCGGTCAAGATCGGGGTGGCGACAAGAATACCAAACTGGGTATCACTCAACCCCAACTCGGCTTTTATCTTGACGCCAATAATTGAAAAAATGGTCCACACAGCAAAACACATGGTAAAAGCCAATGTGCTCGCGGTGAGTGCCTGGGTTCTTTGCCCCGATGTGACCTTGGCTATTCCCATAACAGGTTTTCTCCAATAGCTGGGAGTGATCGGTTCATATTGCCTGCCAATAGATTAAATAAAATTGACTTAGGTCAAGCGGCAAATTTGGTCTGCCTATACAATTAACAAAAGCCTTTGTTTAATCTGCGAAGCCTGCTGTCCGTATTCATGCCTTACAAGGAAACACCCGATGAATATCCTGACTTCTCCTCACATTGGAATGAATTAATAATGAATAAGGCCCTCCATATCATCGGCGAACTTGTTCACTCGTTACAATTGGAGCGAGGGTCGTCCTGTTTGGTTATATGCCGTGGAGAGGGTGTATTTGATGACAGGTTGAACGCGCAGTTCATGCAAACTGATCGCGCGTTGGCCAGCTTCAAAGAAGAATTAAATCTGTGCACCGCAGATAGGCTTCTGCCCGAAAAACTGTTAGAAAAATTGACCAGCCTGGCCGATCGGACAGGCGATTTGGCGGATAAAAGAAAGGCTATCCTGGCCTGTGATCTTGCGGCTGCCGACATTATTAATTTTTATACCGACCGGCTGGTCAGCCCCTTGATTAATACTATGGTTGAACTTGCCTTCTCCGACGGGCAAAACGCTCCGGTGCGTGTGTCCGCTTTTGCCAATTTTTTAAACTGGAAAGAGGCGGCCGGACTTGAGCGAGCAGTGGGTTTGCATGGCGTTACAGCCGGTGATTTTAACGATGAAAAATTTAATGGCTGGCTGAAATCAAAAATTTCAGAACAGTCGTCGAACAAGGACCTGTTTTTGTCCCTGGCCGAGGAAAACCAGGTCCAGTGCCTGAAACCCCTGTTAGAAAGCCCCGTCGAAGCAAAAATCGAGGAAATCAACAGTGCATTGATCGGCAATATCAACAGTGACTTGATCAACCAACTCGACGCATTGAGCTGGTTTGATTTAATGAGCCGGAAAATCGATTTAATGCGACAGGTGGAGGCGCTGCTGGTTGATACGCTAGCAAACCAGGCTAAGAAAGAACAAACCGGGCATAAACCGCGACTGATCAAGATTGAAACTCAAAACAAGGAATCCGCAACTGGAATAAGCTACCAGGATCAGCA
>CAMYIF010000167.1 GCA_947258415.1 uncultured Pseudomonadales bacterium | reverse complement strand
CGCCGATGGTAGTGTGGGGTCTCCCCATGTGAGAGTAGGTCATCCTCAGGCTTTAAATACGAAGCCCCATCCGGGCAACCGGGTGGGGTTTTTTATGTGAAGAACAAAACTGATTTACAACCGTTTCGGATGGGCCTGGTTTATTGTCAGTTTAACCTGCCCACCATCTTTGTATAGTTGCTATTATTAGCCTATTTTATTGTTAGAAGAATTATTGTGCAGCTAGTCAATTTGTTAACTATTTTATCGGACGGCAAGTTTTATTCCGGGCAGACTTTGAGCCGGTTGCTCGGTGTGAGTCGTACTTCAGTCTGGAATTACGTCCAGGACGCCAAAAAACTCGGTATTATCATTCATTCGGTTCGTGGTAAAGGTTACCGGTTAAAAGAATCCATCGAACTTTTGTCAATCGATTCTATCCACTCAGGCATGACGACAGGCGCACTTGAATTTTTCCCTGAACTGGATATTCACCTGGAAACCGCTTCAACGAATACTGCAGTTCTGGCAAATACAACCGCTAACCCGGTGTGCCTGGCTGAGCGGCAAACGCAAGGCAGAGGGCGAAGAGGGCGACACTGGTCGAGTCCTTTTGCAAAAAATATATATATGTCCATCGTATGGCGTTTGCATGAACCGGTCGAGTCTCTTGATGGATTAAGTCTAACGATAGGCGTTTCTGTAGCCAGGGCTATTGAAAAATCAGGCATTAAAGGCATCGAGTTGAAATGGCCAAACGACCTCATTTTTGAGGGTAGAAAGGTTGCTGGCATTCTTCTGGAAGTCAAGGGAGAAGTTTCCGGGCCGGTGCGTGTCGTTGCAGGTATTGGTGTCAATGTTGCGATGACAGATGATGAGGCTGAAAACGTTGATCAACCATGGACTACATTATCACGCATTAACGGCCAACATGTATCACGTAACATGATAGTGGCGCGTGTACTCAACGAGCTTGCGTTTGAATTGCCACGTTATAAAGATGCAGGTTTTGCCGCTGTTTTGCCGGATTGGTCCAAACGTGATTATTTAATGGGTAAGCAGGTTGTTTTGAATTCTGAAAAACAGGCAATTACCGGCGTTGCAAAAGGGGTAAGCCAGCGTGGCGCTTTATTGATTGAAACCCGCGCTGGTATCCAGGAATACAGGGCCGGTGACGTCAGTGTAAGGCCGGCCACATGATCCTTGAAATAGACGCCGGTAATACCTCGCTTAAGTGGCGCGTTGTAAACGCCATGGGCGATGTGGTATCGAGAGGGCGCCATGGCCACAGCCATGAATACGCCGATATCAGCAAACAGCTCGATGGCTTGAATGTGCGGTCAGCAAGAGTTTCCTGTGTAGCCGGGGTGCAAACAGAATCGAATATCAAGCAATGGCTGGATAATTTCGGTTCGATCAAGGTTTGTATTGCGCGAACCCTTAAGTCCTTTGCTGGTTTGCAGGTTGCTTACGATAACCCGGAACGGCTGGGTGTGGACCGCTGGTTGGCAATGCTCGCGGCATGGTCACCGGGTCAGGCCTGCTGCGTGGTTGATTGTGGTAGCGCGATAACGGTAGACCTTGTTAATGCCGATGGCGTGCACCTTGGCGGTTACATTGTCCCGGGATTAAAAATAATGCGCTCGGGTCTGCTTGGAGAAACAGGGCAAATAAAAATGGAGCCGGAGGCTGCATCCTCCTCTTTAGCACCGGGTGTCAATACGAGTCAGGCGGTCAATAACGGTATTCTGCGAATGGCAGTCAGCTTTGTACAGTCGGTTCTGGATGTGCTTGATAGCAATGGCAATGGTTGGAAAGTTGTTATGACGGGTGGCGACATGGATACTATCAATCAATTCATATCAGCGGGTGTGACCATCGAGTGTGTCCCGGAACTGGTGCTGGACGGCTTGAGTATTGCCCTGGGATGAGTATATTACGTCAAAAACCTGGAAGCCCGGGCAGATAAATGCGCTGGATATTTTTTTCCCTTCTGTTATTAAACCTGGCATTTGCCGGCTGGCAGGCATACCTGTGGCATGCGCAGGGAAAACCCGAGCTGGATGTCCCTGCTACCGTTCAGGATAATAACGTTCCCGGCATTGTTCTTCTGAACGAAGATAGAGCAAGTGCCCGTTTGAAGGCAAACGCGACGGAAAAGAAGTCGAAACCCGTTAAGAATGATAACGATCAAGCCAGGAAAGAGGCAAATGATGAGCCGAACCAGCCTGCTAATCCAGTTATCCTGGCAGGAGATTCAGGCCGAGGATTGGCGAGTTGCGAGGTATTTGGACCCTTTTATGCCAGCCAGGAGAGGGATAAATTAAAGCAACACCTTGACCATAAGCAGATTGTTTCATTTCTCTACGATGAAGATGTTATCGAGCCCCCGCAATACTGGGTGTACGTTCGGCCGGAGAAGGCCGGCTATTCGGTACAATCGTTAATGAATGAATTAAGGCGTGAGAAAATTGAATCTTTCCTGTTAAATGAAGGGGGGTCCCCTAAAGGCCTATCCCTCGGCCTGTTCGAAAAGGAAACCGAGGCTTTAACGCTGATAAGGCGTCTTGCTGAACTGGGTATATCAGCAAATAAAATAGATAAAACAAATAGTTACACTAATTACTGGGTGATCGTTGATAAGCAGAAAAGTAGTAATTTTGACGAATCGTTTCTAAATTCCCTGGTTAATACCTATCCTCATGCCCAAAGGGGCGAAAAAAACTGCAAACCTGTTGCGTCATAGGTCGAGTTCGCATAGAATTGCGCCCCTAAATTTTGCACTAGCGAATTGATTCATGCCTCCTTAGCTCAGCTGGTAGAGCAACTGACTTGTAATCAGTAGGTCATCCGTTCGACTCGGATAGGAGGCTCCACTAGTTGGTATTTGTTAAAGTAAGTGGATTTATATCTTTAATATATTTTGCCCCGGAAATGCTTGAATCGGTGTTGGCGGGGTGGTTTGAAGATAAAGGGAGGGGTTCCCGAGTGGCCAAAGGGATCAGACTGTAAATCTGACGCGTAAGCTTCGAAGGTTCGAATCCTTCCCCCTCCACCAAAAAAGGTGACAGTGGACAAAGGGCCCAGCGGAAATTTTGTAATTCTGCGGGTGTTTTGTGCCCTCTGTATTCCTTGTATATGCATTGTGCGGGTGTTAATGCGGGTATGGTTCAATGGTAGAACCTCAGCCTTCCAAGCTGATGATGCGGGTTCGATTCCCGCTACCCGCTCCAGGATATCGCCGGGATTTGCTTGGCATGGTTTGATGCTCATATAGCTCAGGCGGTAGAGCACTTCCTTGGTAAGGAAGAGGTCACCGGTTCAAGTCCGGTTATGAGCTCCAGTTAAAGCGGCTGTTTAAGTTAAGTATTACGATAATTTTTAAGATTGAATTGAGAGGCTACGATGTCTAAGGAAAAGTTTGAACGAGTTAAGCCCCACGTCAACGTGGGAACCATTGGTCACGTTGACCATGGCAAGACCAC
>CAMYIF010000166.1 GCA_947258415.1 uncultured Pseudomonadales bacterium | reverse complement strand
CAGCAGGATCGAGTTGCCTGATTGTTATTTCCTCGGTCACAATTGTGCACAAACCCGGTTAATTAATTTTAAGATCCTGTTCACCGGGTATTTTACCCAAATAAACATGATCCATGCGGCCCCAGTTAAAATCTTTCAGCAGGCGTCGAAGCCGAGCCTCCATCCTTTTCAGGTTAAGGTAATGACGAAAACGTGATTTAAACCCGGCATCCTGTTTTGGTTGGTCGGGGTCAACTTCCCAGGGATGAAAATAAAACAGGGTGGACTGATTTTCACGGTCGTTGACCCTGTTAATTGCCCACCTGGAAAAAGAATAGGGATAAAGTCGAAAATATCCTCCACCACCGATGGGAATGTTTCGTTTGCCGATGGGTAATGTTGATATGGGTATTTCGAATAATTGTTCACGACACTTGAACATATAACGCGGCGCTTCGGGGAATCCATAGAGGTCATGGTGGACCGGGTAGACACTTGAACTGTATTCGTACCCCGCCTCCTGAATTTCTTCGTGCGCCCACAGGTTAGCTTTGCCAATTGAATAACTGGGTGCCCTGTAACCTATCACGCCATAACCGGACATATCCTCCAACATGCCCTTGGTTCTCTGAATATCTTCCCGGAATTCGGCGCGCGTTTGTGACGTTACCCGCAGGTGGGCATAGCCATGGCTGGCAAGTTCATGACCGTCCTTGCAAATACGTTCCACCAACCCGGGGTATCGGTCGGCAACCCAGCCGAGCATAAAAAATGTCGCCTTAACTTCATTTTCGGAGAATATATCCAGTACATGGTGGGTATTTTTCTCAACCCTTACGGGCATCTCGTCCCAGCTTTCCCGGCTGATAACTTTTTCAAACGCTGACACCTGGAAGTAGTCTTCCACGTCGACCGTCATTGCGTTGGTCAGCTTGTTCATTTAACCTGCCTTGTCCAATTGCGTGCGTTGACGAAACCAGTCAGACAGGTCACGTGCAATACGAACGGCTGCATTACCATCCCAAAGTTCGGGTTGCCTGCCGTGCTTCCCACCATTTTCAAGAATATCGTCAACCGTTGCCATAATGGCAGCAGAATCGGAGCCAACGATGGTGTTGGTTCCCTGGTCCACGGTAATGGGCCGTTCCGTATTCTCCCTGAGTGTTACGCAAGGTACACCCAGCGCGGTCGTTTCTTCCTGAATTCCGCCCGAATCGGTTAGCACAAGTTTTGCATTCGCCATAAGTCCCAGAATTTCCATGTAACCCTGCGGCGGCAGCGTAATAATATTGGCATTATCGATCAAGGCCTGTAATCCAAACTCACTGATTTTTGCCGCAGTACGTGGATGTATCGGGAACACAATCGGCAATTTGGCACTGATTTGAACCAATGTTGATAGCAAGCGGGTCAAGGTGTCTTTATCATCCACGTTTGATGGCCGATGCATGGTCACCAAAGCATAACCCGCTTCGACTTTTTTGGCCGCGTCCCCGTCATCAATACCAGCCAGTGATTTAGCGACAGGTACCGCTTTTTTAACATGTTTTTTCAGGGTGTCGATCATGACGTTACCCACAAAGCGGATCCTGGCAGAATCGATACCTTCGCGATTCAGGTTTTGTTCTGCATTACGCTCGGTGGTGTAAAGTAAATCTGCCAGTTGGTCGGTTAAAACCCGGTTAATTTCTTCCGGCATCTGCCGGTCTCCGCTCCGTAAACCCGCTTCCACATGAATTACCGGGATATGGCTTTTTACTGCTACCAGGGCACAGGCAATCGTGGAATTAACATCACCAACAACCAGGACCGCCTGGGCGGCGTACTTGGCAAGAACCGGTTCAAAGCGTTTCATAATTTCTGCTGTTTGTTGACTGTGTGAGCCCGAACCCACTCCCAGGTCAATGTCTGGCTCTGGAATTCCCAACTGGACAAAAAACTGTTGCTTCATGTTGTCATCATAATGCTGCCCGGTGTGCACCAGTGTTACCTCTATGTCGGGCTGAGATTCAAGCGCTTCAATGATTGGCGCTATCTTCATAAAATTAGGACGTGCGCCCACAACGCAGATCAATCGATACATGATAGTTTCCGGGAAAAGTCTTTAAAGAATACTATTTCAGCAGGCCAAGCGACTGTTTTAAAAGATCTATCTTGTCGTTCATGGTTCTTTCCAGGGATTCAACAACCATTTCTACATGCTTTACCTGTTTGCTTAAGTCACCAGAAACAGGCATTTTGGAATCTGGACTCGCTGCACCTGGAGTGCCGGCGTCACTTTGTCCAGGTTGCCCCGGTGTCGATGCCTCGTTAGCCAGCTCTTCTGCAACAATGTTAATCACTTCCGGTTTGAACACGAAAAGCTCTTCCAGGTAGCCATACAATAACAGCCTGTCACAAAAGACGTTAATCCTTCTGGGCACACCATTGGTATAATTGTGTATTAATTCGAAGGCAATATCGGTAATCACCGGCCTTGATGACCAGCCAACTTCTTTCAGGCGGTGCTCTATATAAAGGCGAGTTTCCTTTTTATCCAACGGGCTTAAATGGCACGAGGCGATGATTCGCTGACGCATTTGCTCCATGCCCGGCGATTGTATTGTCTGCCTGAATTCATCCTGTCCCAATAGAAAGCTCTGGATTAAGGAACGGTTATCGGTCTGGTAATTGGACAACATTCGCAATTCTTCCAGCGTATCCGCTGGCAGGTTTTGCGCTTCATCCACGACCAGCAGAACCCGTTTATCCTGGAACTCGCACTTTTTCAGGAATGCTTCAAATTGCTTTAATAACGAAGCCTTGGAAAGGCCCTCCGAAGGCAAGCCAAAAGTTGATGAAATTATTTTTAACAGCTCATCAGGACCCAGCCTGGTGGTTACCAGTTGTGCAGCAACAATCTGTCGACGATCCATTTCAGCAAATAAATTACGCACCAGCGTTGTTTTACCCGTCCCGATACCACCGGTGATAACAATGAAACCTTCGCCCTGGCTTAAACCATATCGCAGGTAAGACATGGCTCTTTTATGAACAGTACTGTCAAAAAAGAAACGAGGGTCGGGACTTAATTGAAAAGGTTTTGTCGCGAGGTTGTAGAAAGCTTCATACATAGACTATTGTCGAATTGTCCCGTTAAATTGGTATTTATCTAGACTAAAGAATAGTCAAGTTTTGTGACGCTGATCATTATAATTCAGATTTTATCTTAAATGAGTGAAAAAAAAACAGCGTTGGCCTTTAAACAACGATCATTGCAAAACTTGCAGAAACCCTAGAATTCCTTGTTAATCGCAACGGTAGCCCTGTTCTCTTGGTAGGAATTACCGACAGTTTCGGAATCCCTGTCCGTTAGATTAATCTCGAATGATATTGTCGTTTTCTCGCTCAGCTGTCCTGAAATCAACCAGCCAATGTCAAATGTTTCGTCTTCTGTGTTGTCTTCAAATTCTCTTTCGGTATGGCTCAAGGTGACTTCAGAAATGGTTCTTGGATCCACTTCATGCGTCCAGGTCAG
>CAMYIF010000165.1 GCA_947258415.1 uncultured Pseudomonadales bacterium | reverse complement strand
GACTTCATAAACCAGCGGCAGGTTAAATTCCCGGGCAACTGCTAATGCTGCAAGGCCATTCAATGATGGCGAATGTGCGTGCAACACATCGGGTGATATTTCAGCCACCACGTTACGCAATCGTTTTTTCAATGCCGATATAACCGCAAACTGCTCGGAACCCTTTATTGTAAAACTGTTTTTTGGCAATTCCGGTGTACGGTAAAACGCAAGCCCATCGACTTCTTCGTAGAGTAAGTCGATCTTGCCCTGCTTGGGACTGGTAATGTGGAATGTTTCCCAACCCAGGGCGCGTTGCTGGTTTAAAATCGCCCGCGTACGAAAGGTATAACCGCTATGTAGCGGAATGGAATGATCAAGGATATGTAAAATACGCAATGCTTTGGCCATCAGGCGGCTTCCCTGTTTGCCGTATCGTCCACACACTGGCGATAAAAAGACTCAAACATCAGCAGTGACCATAATGCCGCACTATGATCGCTGCGACCACTCTGGTGCTGATCGACCAATTGCCTGATGAAATCCATGTTAAATAGGCCGCTATTGATCATGGTTTCACCGAGTAAGGCTGCTCTTACCCGCTCTTTTAACGGGCCACGAAACCATTTTGCCAGCGGTACGGCAAACCCCATTTTCGGGCGGTACAATATATCTCGCGGCAGATAAGGCTCGAGTGCTTTCTTAAAGATATCCTTGCCACTCTGGCCATTAAGTTTAAGGTTTGAGGGTATGGTCCCCGTCCATTCGACAAATTTATGATCCAGCAAGGGAACGCGTACCTCAAGCGAGTGCGCCATGCTGGCGCGATCGACCTTGGTGAGAATATCACCAACAAGGTAAGTCTTCATGTCAATGTACTGGATCAGCGATAACGGGTCTTTCGTCGGGCAACGCTCGGCATACTGGTTAAACACCTCAACCGCGTTATAGCCCTGCAATGATTTTTTCATCTGATCGGAAAACAGGCTTTGCCGTTGCTCGTTGCTGGTATGCGAAACACTATGAAAATAGCCTTCTACAGAATCCCGTGCCAGCCCCTGGAAAGTTGATTTGGCACGGAATATCCTGGGCGCCCAGTCAGCTTTAGGATAAATTTTACCCAGGGTACCAAAAATCAATTTGCGCATCTTTAACGGCATTAAGCTGCGCAGTTTCTCTTCGTTCATATGCCAGCAATAGCGCCGGTAACCGGCAAACACTTCGTCGCCGCCATCGCCCGACAAGGCCACTGTGACCCGTTTCTTCGCCAACTGGCAAACCCGGTAGGTCGGCATCGCCGAACTATCGGCATAAGGTTCGTCGTACAGCAGCGCCAGTTGATCGATCAGGTCAAAATCGTCCGATTCCACCGTATTGACGAAATGATTGGTCTTGAATTTGTCTGCCACCAACTGGGCGAATTCGGACTCATTGAAATTTTTTTCCGTGAAAGAGATGGCACAGGTATTTACCGGTTCCCGGTTTTGCCCGTCTTGATCTGCTCCCTGCATTTCACGTTCTTTTTTAAGCGTGGCCATCATGGCTACGACACCGCTCGAATCAACACCGCCCGATAAAAATGCACCCAGGGGTACTTCGGCTACCAGGCGGATATCAACCGCCTCCTTGAAGCGTTCTATGAGTTCCTTTTCAAGTTCTTTTTCGCTTATTTCCTGGCTTTCAAAATTCTCCTGAAACGGAATGTCCCAGTAACAATGAGGTTCAGGTAATTGACCATCTCTACGGATGGTCAATGTGTGCCCGGGCGGAAGCTTATAAACCTGTTTATAAATGGTTCGAGGCTCGGGAATGTAACCCAGTGCAAAATATTCCTCGACCGCCAAATGGTCAATATTCTTCTCCAGATCCGGGTGCGTGGTAAGCACCTTCAGTTCCGAGCCAAAAATCAGATGATTATCGGGTAGGATCGCGTAAAAAAGGGGTTTTATACCAAACCGGTCTCTCGCCAAAAACAGGGTTTCAGACTTGTTGTCCCAGATTGCAAATGCAAACATACCCCTTAGCCGGTCAACGCAGGCTTCACCCCAGGCCTCCCAAGCGTAGACAATGGTTTCCGTATCGGAATGGGTATTGAAGCGGTAGCCCTTGCCTTCCAGTTCCGCGCGTATTTCCATGAAATTGTAGATTTCGCCGTTGAAGACGATACAAACGCTTCGATCCTGGTTAAACAGGGGTTGCTGGCCGGTCGAGATATCAATAATAGACAGGCGTCGATGCGCAATGCCAATACCGGGCTCGTAATGAAAGCCGCCTTCATCGGGACCACGATGAAACTGTTTCTGGTTCATCCGGGTAAGGACTTTTGCGTCTATTTCGCGTTGTCCCTGTAAATCAAATATGCCAGCAATACCGCACATGGACGGAAAAACCCTTATATCAAAATTTTGTTAATCGATGATTTAAACATAGTCGCTTGTCGCTAATTGTGAAGTACTTCAGGAAAACGGATATGGTTTTTATTACCCGGTTAAAGCAAAGCGCTATCATAAACCTGTTGATAAGACGAAACCATGTTTTCAATACTGAAATGATCAACGGCGCGTTGTCGCGAACCATCCGCGTGTGACGCCATCAAGTCCGGTCTGGAGAGATACTCGGCCAATGCGTCTGCTATGGCTTTGGGTGACCTTTTTGGCACAATCATTCCTGTTTCGCCGTGCACAACCAGCTGAGCATTACCACCAACGTCGGTGGCAATCACGGGCAATCCGGATGCCATTGCCTCGAGAATAGTATTGGAAATGCCCTCTGCCTGGGAAGGCAGCACAAAAATATCCATGGCTTGCATCAGGGCCGGCACGTCATCCCGTTCCCCCGGTAACCAGACAAGACCCTGCAGGCCAGCCTGTTCGATTCGTCGGCGTATTTCTGTCTGCATCGGACCGCTACCGACCAGGATGAGGCGTGCTATTTTTTTCGCCTCGGGATTTCTATCAACCAGGTCTATAAAGGCATTCACCAGGTTAAGTTGATCCTTTACAGGCGCCATGCGACCCACTGTACCGATAATGACGAGTTCAGGATCATTAAAACTTTTAGGCAGGATTTCCCTGGCCGCGTGGCCACCCGGGCAGAATATTCGGGTATCGACACCATTACAAATCCGGGTGATTTTCGCTTGGTCGACACCGACAAACTCAGTCAGGTAATCCTCCAGCTCGCCCGATAGTGGAATGTAACGGTGAATCAGTGGATTCAATACTTTATACAGGCGCAGGTAAGAAGCGTTATCTCTAGCCTGGTCGCTGTCCCAGCCGTGTAATCCATGAACGCGATATTTAATACCACATAGCCAGGCAATAAACTGGGCCTCCAGTGCGGCCAGGTTACGCGTGTGGATAATATCAGGTTGCAGGGAACGTATCGTTTTAAATAACCGCCAGTACAATCCTGGATCTTTGCCCGGCTTTTTATTCAGTTTTACCAGCTTGATGTCCGGGTGAATTTTTTTGTGGAATGCCGAATAGTCTGTCAGGCATATAATGGCGTGCCGATATTGGCCCTGGGGAAGGCCGTTGATAATATTGACCAG
>CAMYIF010000164.1 GCA_947258415.1 uncultured Pseudomonadales bacterium | reverse complement strand
GTGACAAGGATGAAGTTCAGGCAATCAATGAAGCCTATGCCGTGTTGATCAGACCGTAGGTACGAAAACCGGGCTAAGCTAATGAAACAGACTTGTGATGGAAAAATTTACAGAAACTTGCAAATAATGAAAGTTTCTGTAAATTATTGTAATGAATTCCTTAACCGAACGTATCATCGAATCCGGGAATACGGATCGCATTTTATCTGCTAAACAGCTGAATCGGCTATTAGGTGGAAGCGATGCGCGTCGTTATGGCCAGGTCAATCGCGCACTTAAGGCTGGCGAATTGATTCAGGTACGTCGTGGCTTGTATCTGTTGTCTAATCGCTACCGTTCTAAACCTGCTCATCCGTTTGTTATTGCTCAACACATCTTACCTGGTAGTTATATTTCAGCGGAAACTGCGCTTGGGTTTCATGGCTGGATTCCCGAGGCCGTGCATAGCGTTTTGAGTGTTATCCCAAAGGGTAAATCGGTGAGTTATGAACAGATCAGTCTGGGTAAATTTGAATTTCGCCGTATGACTGTCATACCAGGTTTTTTTTTACAGGCTGTTGAAAGGCATGAGCTGCAACATCAGGTAGCGCTGATTGCCGAACCGATGCGTGCTTTGCTGGATTTGGTGTATTTGCGTAAGTTATCGTGGCAGGGGCTTGACTATCTGCTAGAGGGATTGCGTATCGACGAACAGTCAATAATGGCTTTGTCTTCAGCTCAGATTATTCGTTTCCTCGATATTTATAAAGGTAAGCGTCAATTGGAATTTATTAACAAATTATTGGAGGCTTTAGAGTAATGATAGATTTGCTACTAAAGCGATTGTCTAGCTACGATAGCAAAGGGCCTGTTGAAGAAGAGAATGCGCTTAAGGAAATTGTGCAGGAAATTCTATTGTTTGCATTGTGGCAGGCCGATTTTTTTGAAGTGGCTGCATTTCAGGGTGGTACGAGTTTAAGAATATTACATGGCTTACCGCGTTTTTCTGAGGATATTGATTTCATTTTGCAGGAACCCGATCCGGTGTTTTCCTGGCAACCTTATCTAGAAAGCCTGAGCGAAACCTGCAGGGAGTTTGGCATTGAACCTGAAGTGCTCGACCGCAATCAAATGGACAGGAATGTCAGAGCTGCCGTCATAAAAGTGAATTCGATTGCCAATCAACTTAATTTGAGTTTCATGGATTTTCAAACGGACCGAAAACTAAAGATTAAACTGGAAATTGATTGCAATCCTCCCGAAGGTTCCGGGTTTAACTATGCATATCTGGATTATCCGGTTGACTTTGAAGTCTGCCACCAGAACCTGGAAAGCAATTTTGCCTTGAAGATACACGCCTTGTTATGTCGACCTTACCTAAAGGGTCGTGACTGGTATGACTTTAGCTGGTATGTCACTCAAAAGATAAGTCCGAACTTATTATTGTTAGAAAACGCGCTGATTCAATATGGACCGTATCAAGGACAAAATTTACGAATCGATCGTGACTGGCTGGCGAATGCTTTAAAGCGGAAAATTACTTCGATCAACTGGGAAGATGCATCGGCCGATGTGGTGCGTTTTTTAAAGCCAATTGAGCAAAAGAGTCTCAGATTGTGGAGTGAGGGATTTTTTCTTCAAAAACTAAAAAAACTAACCGAATAGATCAAAAGGAAAAAGCAGATAATGAAGATCCAGCTACTCAGTGATCTGCACAACGAATTCCTGCGAAATGGTAAAAGTCATCCCGAGCATTATTGGTCGGGTATTATTCCTAAAACTGACGCAGATATTATAATCCTCGCAGACGACATTGATACCGCAACCAATGGCGCCGCATGGGTAATTTCGGAATCAGAACGATTAGGCAAAACGATTCTTTATGTTCTGGCCCGATCTCAAAATTGAGGTTTTAAAAAACAGGTGCCGCCGGTATCCTCTGATGAGTAGTTTTTACTCGAAGTATGCCTTTATGATTTTTCGACCTGTAACGCTTGCGGTTTTGCTCCTGTTTATAACGCCGGGCGCGACAAATGCAGACACGGCGCAAATAAAAACCGGCACCCTGATTGATGACCTGTTTGATATTCGGTCGATCAGGAGTTTTGTGGTGCAGCAGGACGGGGAGTTGTTAATCGAGGAGTATCGCGGGCGCATGCACGCCGGGCGAGCTGTCAATATTAAGTCGGCGTCCAAGGGTATCATTTCTCTGCTGGTCGGCATCGCGATCGAGCGGGGGCATCTGGACGGGGTTGACCAAAAAATCGGCGAGTTTTTCCCGGACTATTTTAAGGCTCACCCTGATCCCGAAAAGGAATCAATTACCATTCAGGATTTACTCACCATGCGCGCGGGGCTGGCGTCGACCAGTCTTGCTAGTTATGGACGCTGGGTGCTCAGCGACAACTGGGTAGAACATGTTCTCAGTCGACCGCTGATCGAGAGGCCCGGCGGAGAGATGGTTTACAGTACCGGGTCTACGCATTTGCTCTCGGTGATATTGACCCGGGCAACCGCTATGAGTACCCGCGCGTTTGCCAGGAAATACCTGTTCGGTCCGCTGCAAATTTCTATCGGCGGATGGGACCGCGACCCCCGGGGTTACTACATGGGCGGTAATAATCTTGCGTTGTCACCCTCGGCCCTGCTGAAGATAGGGAGCATGGTGATGAACCAGGGTGTTTATCAAAACAGGCAAATTGTACCGGGCGACTGGATTGCCGAATCCATGCAGATTTATACCCGCAGTCATTTTAATCCCTATGATTACGGTTATCTCTGGTGGCAACGAGAATTGAAAGGTCACACCGTGCAATTCGCCTGGGGTAATGGTGGTCAATACATAATCATGATTCCATCACTTAAGACGGTTACGGTGATTACCTCTATCAGCAAGAGGAAGGGGCAAAACAGGGCTGATCGGCAAAGGCTTTTTAGTTTTATTGAAAACAGTTTAATCGGGCATCTGGAGCAACGTTTACGGGGTTAGCCGGGAGCCTGTCGATTTTTTAATGGCTGGTAGCTTTTACCAAATATTATTCAGGTGTTTGAGTATGAAATACATCGGCATTGATGGCTGCAAATCCGGCTGGTTCTATGTGGGTCTGAATGGAAACGGGTCTGCGTCATTTGGCGTGTTCAGGTATCTTGATGAACTGTCGGAACACATGCAGGATGCTGCTGCAGTGCTGGTGGATATCCCCATCGGCTTGAAAGGGCAGGGCAGTGAAGAGCGTTTGTGCGATAAACAGGCCAGGGCGGTGCTTTCACCGAAAAAGAAACCCTGTGTGTTTCGAGCGCCTTCGCGCTGCGCCATTGAAGCGGATAGCTATGCGGAGGCGAATGCGCGCAATCTTGCCTGTACCGGCAAGGGACTTGCGCGGCAGTGTTATGGCATTGTGCCTAAAATCGGTGAGATGGATGTTTTCCTGCGCAGCCAGCCGCGGCGTCATAAGGTGCGTGAGATGCATCCCGAGGTTGCATTCCGGGCTTTGAACCACTGTCAGTCGATGCGCTTTTCCAAAAAGAAGGCCGAGGGTTTCGAGGAGCGTATGGCTATTCTTCTCCGGTATCTTCCCGCTGCGGGAAAGATAGTTG
>CAMYIF010000163.1 GCA_947258415.1 uncultured Pseudomonadales bacterium | reverse complement strand
GCTGACTGCATGCGCTCGTATTGCAGGCGTAACATGATGACAATATCAACATCCTTGAGGCCATCCGCCATCCTGTTAAAGACTCTTAATCCCATGGAGTCGACGTTGACAGGCAGTAAGGTGTTAGGTGCAATAACCCGAATATCAGGGACCCCGAGTGTGGTCAGCGCGTGAATTTGGGATCGCGCTACCCGTGAGTGAAGGATGTCGCCGACAATGGCGACACTGAGTTGTTCAAAGTCACCTTTATGACGGCGAATGGTCAGCATGTCCAGCATGGCCTGTGTCGGGTGTGCATGACGCCCGTCGCCAGCGTTGATAATGGCAATATCCGGAGTAACTTTTTCGGCGATAAAGTGCGCCGCACCACTGTCATTATGCCTGACGACAAACATATCGCTGGCCATGGCTTCCAGGTTTTTCAGGGTATCCAGAAGCGTCTCGCCCTTGCTGGTCGCCGAAGTGCTGATATTTAAATTCAGGACATCGGCAGACAGGCGCTTGGCGGCAAGCTCAAAGGTGATGCGCGTTCGCGTACTGGCTTCGAAGAACAGGTTGACCACGGTTTTTCCGCGAAGCAGCGGGACTTTCTTTACCGACTGTTGTTCCATGCTGATAAAAGAATCAGCGGTATCGAGAATTTCGGTGAGCAGGGCTTTTGGCAGGCCTTCAATAGTAAGGAAGTGGCGGAGTTGGCCGTTGTCGGCAAGCTGTATGTTCGATGAGTCTTTTATAGTGGCTAACCCCATAAGCCAATAATGTTACTTAATTTTCAAGCAAGCGAATATAATTTCTTCAAATATATTTACTTTGCCCCGTTAGCTGGCTTTTGCCGGAACGGTTTTAATTTCAAGTTTCAAATTCTCTGGGCCAGACAGCTTGACCCGCTGATTACTATTCAGGCTGATTTGTTGACCGGTAATGTCGGCCTTGATGGGTAGCTCGGCGGCGTTCAGATCAATCAACGCAACCAGGATAATTGACGCCGGTCTGCCATATTCAAACAACACATTCATTGCCGCACGAATTGTCCTGCCGGTCATAAGCACATCGTCAACCAGAACAACATGGCGGCCCTCGGTGGACACTGGCAATTTGGAAGGCTTCACCTTCGGGTTCAATCCTGCACGGGTAAAGTCATCACGGTAAAAGGAAATATCCAGAGATCCCAAAGGATCACTGACAATATTGTCAGTACTTAACTTTTGATGTAATTTTTCCGCAAGCCAGACGCCGCCGGTATGGATACCTACAATCAACGGTTTTTTAATTCCCCTGGATTGAAGGTGGTCTTTTAATTTTTCAAGAATAATGTCCTGAAGGGCATTAACTTCTGCAAGTGCCACGTGGGTGCCTCGTCTATTATTCGTCCGGATCCAGGTCCTGATGCGTTTGGTGTTCCAGCCTGAACCAGCTTTCCAGGATCAGCTTGGCGGCCATGCTGTCAATACTGATTTTAGCAGAGCTCCGCCGACTTTCCATCAACTGCGATTCGGCGTCAAAACTGGACAAACGCTCATCCATGTCAAAGCCAGGTTTGTGGAACCGGCCTTCAAGGCGACGTTTAAACTTGCGCGCTCGCATGGTTATTTCGCCCTCGCTGCCGTCCATATTGATCGGGATGCCAACAACAAAGGCGTCAGGTTGCCATTTTTGAACCAGGGATGCAATTTGTTCCCAATCCGGAATGCCGTCTCTTGCTTTAAGGGGCTTGAGAGGAGTAGCCGTTCCGGTGAGCGCCTGTCCAAAGGCAACGCCGATATTCTGGGTGCCAAAATCGAAAGCCAGAATCCGTCGGTAGCAGTATTCAGGCTCGGCCATTAACTCAGGCGTGCCCGGAATGCGGGCTGATCTGTTCCAGGCTGATTCCCAGTTGAGCAGCGGCTGCCTTTAGGCGTTGATCGTAGGGAAGATCAAAAATAATTTCCGAAGATGCCGGCACGGTTAACCAGTAATTATTGCTTATCTCTTCTTCGAGCTGACCGGCACCCCACCCGGAATAACCAAGCGCAACCAGGCAACTGTAGGGTCCGTGAGTGTCGGCCAGATAGGCCAGGATATCCCTCGATGTGGTCAAGCTGATGTTGTGGGTAACCTTGATGGTTGAATCCCAGCTTTGATCGTTTTTATGCAGAATAAAACCACGGTCCGTCTGCACGGGGCCACCCGCAAAGATGACATCCTTGTTGTGTTCACTGGCGCTGACACTGATGTTGAGTTGCTTGAATATTTCGCCCAGGGATATATCGGTAGGTCGGTTAATGACCAGACCCATAGCGCCTTGTTCATCGTGTTCGCAAACATAGGTAAGCGTGTTGGAAAACCCGGAGTAACGCATGTGTGGCATTGAAATCAGGAACTGATTTTTTAGCGAGCAGGGTAATTTATTAACATCCATACTTCTAGTATGCGTGTCGGCATTAAAATTTCAAGTGCAGTTTAACGGGATATCAGGGTGAAAATATTGAACTTTTACCCGATTTACTGAATACCCAGTTACGGGTAATTTCGAGAACGTCGTATTCGCGTTTTAGTTGTTCCGGGAACGGAGCAAAAGGCTCGGCCAGTCGAACAATCCGTATAGCCGCTTCATCGAGTACTTTATGGCCCGAAGACTGCATAATCTTTATTTCCTTGACGCTGCCGTCGGGCAACAAGGCTACGCTAAGGCGCAGGTTGCCGTAGAGCTTTCGCCGCCTGGCCTCATCGGGATAATTGAGTTTGCCGATCCGGTGAATCTTGTTGATCCATTGTTTTACATAATAGGCATCACTGGTTTTTAGCGTTGAAACCGAACTGACCCTGCGAATGCGCGTGTCTTTTGTCTGTAGCTGTTCCCTTATGTCCAGTTTCGCGTCGAGACTGGCCAGCTCAAGGCTGCGCTCAAGCAGGGAAATCTCCTGGTTTATCTGTTGAAGGGGATCTTTTTTGGTTTCGACCTGTTCGTTTTTTGTAACCTTGTTTTCAGATTTCTTCGTGGTCGATATATGAGCGGTTATCTGCTCGGCTTTACGGGGTTCACTTTTCGGTGGCGTTTCGGGGATAACCTTTTGCACCTCCTGCGCCAGGAATTCGCTGGGCTCGACAATGGTAGGCAGAGCATCCTCCTTCAAATTGCCGCCACCCTGTTGATTTTCCTGGGCCATGAAATCGGCTTTTTCGGGCGCATCATCGGAAGGGTTGTGCGCCAGTGTTACCTCGATAACAGGGTTGTTATTGGTGAATTCAGGCAGGCTGAAACTGATCCCCAGAATCAGGGTGGCATGCAAAACCACCGCCAGGAAAACGGTGAAACAAAGACGATCGCTTGTGCTAATTACGGGAATTGATTCAGCCATCTCATACGGGAGTTTAAATTATATTTCAAGGTCTCTGGATTAATCTGTTTATCTGGTTGCCAGCTTATCGGCGATACAATCCATTAGTTTACCTGCGATATCCAGCGAGTGGGCATTATCAAGCTCACGGATACAGGTTGGGCTGGTGATATTGATTTCAGTCAGATAGTCGCCGATCACGTCCAGCCCGACAAATAACAAACCGGACGCTTTGAGTTTAGGTGCCACTTGGTCACAAATCCA
>CAMYIF010000162.1 GCA_947258415.1 uncultured Pseudomonadales bacterium | reverse complement strand
CTGCCTGCGTAGCCGGCTAAGCACTTCATTTACCCAGCGTCGGCGAGCCGTGCTTCGATGCTTGGTATAACCCGTGCTGTAAGCAAGATTCAGGGTCATTGCATCACCTGGCCGGGCGACTTCCCTGCCATTGCCGAGGTCGTAGTAGACCATTTCGTACTGGATATCCGCCACGCCGAGGTTATCGAACTGTGTCGCAAAAATATCGATATCGCCCTGCAGGCTCTGGATCAGGCCAAGCTCATTAGTGATTTGGCTGGTTTTATTGCCGTTGCTATCGGCCGCGAGTGCGAGATCATTGACGGTAAAAATCGCGGCATCGATCGTGTTATGCAGGTGGTCCTTAACATGAAGCCGTGTATTCCCGCCGGAAAACAGGGTCGCCTCGTTAACCAGGATATCGGCATCCAGGTCCAGCTGATTGAATGCATTGAACAGCCCGCGGTTGGTAATCGTACCTGCCGAAACGCTGAGTAAGTTGGTACTGGTAATTTCACCCCTGTTATCGACATCCCGGGCCTTGATGCGGAGGTCCCCCATACTATTTAATCCTCCATCCTGTTCCAGCCCGGCCATTATGTTGCCATCGTTAATGACCCGATCAGAATCAATCGCGATTTGATTCCTTGCAGCGATCATTCCCGATTGAACAATCAAGTCACCCCGCGTATCAATATCGACATTGCCCGCACTGTAAACAGTGTCGGTGCTTTCAATGTCATCGTTAGATTGCAGCGCGATATTGCCGCCCGCATCCAGCTTTTGCAGCACCAGTCGCCCGTCGTTCGAGATTTGAATATCGCCGCTTGACGCGATCACTTCTGGTGGCAGCTTCATGCCGAGCCCCTGATCGGTGCCGACCAGGACTATCTTGTTGGCATACATGCCGCCCAGTGCGGACGAATCCAGCAGAACTCGATTGGCGCCACTCTTGCTAGTGTTAACTATCTTTCGCCCTGGGTAATCGATCTGGTTTTTACCGAGCGCAATGTCAAGATTTTTGGCATGCAACTTGGCATTCAGGTTCAGGAAGTGGGTATAAATCGAAGTTGAATCCGGCAGCTGGTTATTCAATCCACTGCCACTGATTGTTATCTCCCCGCCGCGCACATCAAACCCACCGAGGCTGCCATAGGCATCGATGGTTGGGATACCGGTCGTCAGCGTGACCCGGGATGAATTGATAAAACCGGCACCGTTTATTGATATTCCGTTGGGATTGGCGATAACGACATCGGCGCGCTGCCCGGCGACCTCGGTGAATCCATTTAGAATACTGGGATTTGTGCTCGTGACCTCGTTAAGAATAACCCGCGCGGGCGCGGTGAGATTGGAATTGCCGAGTATGTGCCCACCCAGCTGGGTATTGACGACTGTCTGGTCGGCATTATTGAGAATCAGTCCCTGATTATTGACGTTAAACCGGGTGTAACTATTGTGAGATAAACCCCGGGTATTGGGATTGGCAATGTTGACAATGGGCACGCCGTTCGGGGCAGTATCGAGGTTAGTTGCGGTGGCGCCATCGACTTCAACACCAGCAGCAAACGCCTGTGTTGATATCAAAGCAAAGCAACAAACCAGCAAAACCTCCCAGCTCCCTGCCCCGTTATTCTTATTTTTCCGATCCATCGGAAATCACCATATCACAAGTGATACGGGGTTTTGCAGCGATTTTTCGCCTTCAGTTGCGGGCTAAATCGTTACAGTTTTTAAGTGTCAGATTTTAGACAATTCTTTAAATCTAGAATCAACTCGAAGAAATGTTGCTAAGGTTTTATTTAACAAGCACCTTGATTTATGCTTGGGGGGAGTTAATTCTATTTTGCGACCTTGATGGTGAGCCCGTCATCGTCGTTATACTCAGTAAAAATGCCGAGGGCCTCAAGCAATTTCTTAACGGTGTACTTCTGGTTTCCGATGACTAGCGGCTGCTGTGGTTGTACATATCCTTCCTGGAACGGAATCAGTTTCCTGTTGCGTAATAAGAAGACGCCATTGGTCGATCCGAGGTCGCGCAGGCGGATTCTGCCGTCGATAAACTTAATCTCGGCATGCTGTCTGCTGATGGCCGGCCCATCGATATAGATATGGCCTTCCCTGCCAACGATGAAGGTTTGTCCCTCGAGCTCCCGGACCCCTACTTTCTCACCTTTCTTCATATCGACTTTTCGTCAATGGTCGCAATCTACTTAGTGTAGAACCTATCATGAAATTTATCTGCTATGCGTCACCAATTTGAAATAAAATATTTCGCTAGTGCTACGAGCTTTAGAGCGATATATAATAATAGAATTAACCTGATAATAGTTCAATAATTAATTGATTTAATTGAATTAATTTCAGTCTATAAAGCCGAATTCGAAGGAAATCAAGAGCCCAGACGCCAAATACTGCTTTGTTCCTCACCTTTTCGCTGGTCGCCCGGCGCGGTCCTGGACAAGGGATTTAACTGAGCAGCATGCGCCAATCCGGGGGTATTTCTGGATGATCTTAGACCAATCATGGCAGGATTGAGAAATCGGATTCTGGTCAGAGAAACCTGCTGGCGACGCAGGAAGGCTGTATGTACAGGCGCATTCGATCGAGTAGCACCGGGGCTTTTTCTTTAAATATTAACCAATACTAAATTCTGATTCATCTTTCTGAATCGCCTCTGAAACGGCTTGTTTAGCCTTGTTTGTTACCCATCTGCGTGCCTGCTTTTGGGCCTCGGCTATTAGCTCAGCTGTCATATTCCGGGTCAGCTGATCCAGGTGCATTCTGGCCTTCTTGTGACCATGCGACGAAGCAATATTCAACCACATGTGTGCCTGGAGGAAATCCTGTAACACACCCAGGCCGGTTAAATACATCAGGCCCAGGTAATATTGGCTTACCGCAGAGCCCTGTTTCGACAGCTCGGCAAGTCCCTCGTAGGCATTGTCGTAAGAGCCTGCCAGGTAGAATTCAAAAGCATGGTTAAACTTTTCTTTATCCGTGTCCCCAAGTTCAATACTATCGGGTTGTTTCGAAGTAATGGCGTCGTACCAATCTTCACAAAGCTCCGGTGTGATTGATTGTACGTCGCCCATTTTTTGTTACTCCCCGTTAATTCAGATCTATTACCATACCAAATAAATCGAGTGGAAACCTTGTCAAGGGTCAAATTTTTTTGATTTCGTTATATTCTGTAATTGAAACGTCATTGGCCAGCTAAGTTCCGATACGGCTTTGCTGCTCGACTCTAACCCGGTCGAGATCCAGAACTTTCGAGTCAATCAACAGGGTTAACTACCCCAGGTCAGCAAACAAAAAAAGCCACCTCGTAAGAGATGGCTAATCCGGGTTAATAGTTAAGCGACGAGTAGCTGATACTGATTTACACCCATTTATTTCGGCAATATCCGATGCCCATAGCGACGCCTCTAGTCACGATGTTACAACAGGTCATGAAGAATATAACTTCACGCCTTCCCTGTTTGCATATCCCTTATATCAATTTATAGTTTTACTCACCTCGGTTGAATAGCTGCTCTCGATGCCTGATGCATTGAAAGATGTCATCACGAAATACCAGTCTGCACTTGCCAGGTTTTCGATCAGGTAACTGGTGAGTCCCGGGTTATTAATGGTTAT
>CAMYIF010000161.1 GCA_947258415.1 uncultured Pseudomonadales bacterium | reverse complement strand
GTGGTCTTGCCATGGTCAACGTGACCAATGGTTCCCACGTTGACGTGGGGCTTAACTCGTTCAAACTTTTCCTTAGACATCGTAGCCTCTCAATTCAATTTTTCAATTTGGTTAAGATTTTTTAATTATTTCTTCAGCAATGCTTGCAGGCGCCTCAGAGTATTTCTCAAATTCCATGGTATAGGTTGCCCGCCCCTGGGTTGCCGAGCGCAGGTCAGTCGCGTAACCGAACATCTCCCCGAGCGGCACTTCTGCACGGATTACCTTGCCCATGACAGAATCTTCCATACCCTGGACCAAACCACGACGGCGATTCAAATCGCCCATAACATCACCCATGTAATCTTCGGGGGATACCACCTCGACTTTCATCATTGGCTCGAGAAGAACCGCGCCACCTTTGCCGGCCAGTTGCTTGGCCGCCATGGATCCGGCAATTTTAAAAGCCATTTCGTTGGAGTCAACCTCATGAAACGAGCCATCATAAAGCGTCGCCTTCAGGCCCAGCAGCGGGTAACCCGCAAGTACACCATTTTGCATTTGCTCTTCGATACCCTTTTGCACGGCAGGTATGTATTCACGTGGAATGGTTCCACCGACGATCTCGTTGACAAACTCGAGTTTTTCGGCATTGGCATCTTCGGCTGGCTCAAATTTAACCCAGACATGGCCGTATTGACCACGACCACCGGATTGACGCACGAACTTGCCTTCAATGTCGCATGTATTTTTGATTTTTTCGCGGTAAGCAACCTGCGGTTTGCCGATGTTTGCCTCGACCTTGAATTCCCTACGCATACGATCGACAAGAATATCCAGGTGTAATTCGCCCATACCCGAAATAATGGTCTGGCCTGTTTCTTCGTCCGTCTTGACACGGAAAGACGGGTCTTCCTGCGCGAGCTTGCCCAGGGCGATACCCATTTTTTCCTGGTCTGCCTTGGTTTTTGGTTCCACGGCAACCGAAATAACCGGCTCGGGAAACTCCATGCGCTCAAGGGTAATAATGTGATCCAGGTCACACAGGGTATCACCCGTAGTCACGTCCTTCAGGCCAATTCCGGCGGCGATATCACCCGCCCGTACTTCCTTGATCTCTTTCCGGTCATTGGAGTGCATTTGCACCATACGACCAATACGCTCTTTTTTGTGTTTTACCGGGTTGTACAGGGTATCACCCGATCTCAGCGTACCCGAATAAACCCTGAAGAAAGTCAGAGTACCAACAAACGGGTCGGTTGCAATCTTGAAAGCCAGCGCAGAAAAAGGCTCCTTATCATCGGCTTTGCGACTTTCAACCGTCTCTTCGTCTTCAAGAAGACCTTCAATGGCTTTTACTTCTGTCGGTGACGGCAGGTATTCAATCACCGCATCCAGCATTGCCTGGACACCTTTGTTTTTGAACGCCGAGCCACCCAGAACGGGAATAATTTCATTGGCCAGTGTGCGCGTGCGGATACCGTCCTTGATCTCCTCTTCGGTGAGCTCACCGCCTTCGAGGTATTTTTCCATGTACTCGTCGTTTGCTTCGGCCGCAGCTTCAACAATGTGCTCACGCATTTTATTACAGCGATCGACAAGCTCGGCTGGGATATCTTCATAGTCAAAAGTCATACCCATATCGGCTTCATTCCAGATAATCGCTTTCATCTTGATCAAATCAACGACACCCCTGAATTTTTCTTCAGCACCGATAGTCATTTGCAGAGGCACAGGATTGGCACCCAGGCGAGTCTTTAGCTGATCGATAACCATTTGGAAGTCTGCGCCGGCCCGGTCCATTTTATTAACAAACACCATACGGGGCACTTCGTATTTATTGGCCTGACGCCACACCGTTTCGGTTTGTGGCTGAACGCCCGAAGAACCGCACAGAACCACGACCGCACCATCGAGCACACGCAATGAACGCTCAACCTCGATGGTGAAGTCAACGTGTCCGGGGGTATCAATAATATTGATGCGGTGCTTGGGAAACTGTTGTTGCATTCCCTGCCAGAAACAGGTGGTTGCCGCAGAGGTAATGGTAATACCACGCTCCTGCTCCTGTTCCATCCAATCCATGGTGGCGGCCCCATCGTGGACTTCACCAATTTTATGGGATAACCCGGTATAGAATAATACGCGCTCGGTAGTCGTGGTTTTACCCGCATCTACGTGCGCACAAATACCAATATTGCGATAAAGATCGATAGGCGTTGTACGTGCCAAAACAATATCCTCTAGATTTATTTTTAATGAGTACGACGATTAAAAACGATAGTGAGAGAAAGCCTTGTTGGCTTCTGCCATGCGGTGCACGTCTTCACGTTTCCTGACCGCAGCGCCTTTGCCTTCCGATGCATCAACGATCTCACCAGCAAGACGCAGGGCCATGGATTTTTCACCGCGACTACGTGCAGAATCAACCAGCCAGCGCATCGCTAACGCGGCCTGGCGGTCAAACCTCACTTCAACAGGAACCTGGTACGTGGCACCACCAACTCGGCGGGATTTTACTTCGACCATTGGCTGTATGGTTTCGAGTGCTTTTTCAAATGTCGTAATGGGATCTTCGACTTTTGTGCGCTCTTTAACCTTATCAAGCGCGCCATAGACGATGCGCTCGGCAAGTGATTTTTTACCATTAACCATCACGTGATTAATGAATTTGGCAAGTGTCTGGCTGCCGTATTTTGGATCTGGCAGGGATTCTCGCTTGGCTACAACTCTTCTTCTTGGCATGGATTTACACCTTCTATTCAGGGTTTTCCAAGATACGCCGCTTGTATCGAATCAAGCCGGCCACTTGGCCTTACTGTTAAACTGGCGCATGACCTGAACCCGGGGCGGGTCAGGCAGCTACCCCGGGGACTAGGCCTTGGGTCGCTTGGCGCCGTATTTTGAACGTCTTTGCTTACGATCCTGTACACCCGACGTATCCAGGCTGCCCCGGACAGTATGGTAGCGAACACCTGGCAAGTCTTTTACACGACCGCCACGGATAAGGATCACCGAGTGTTCCTGCAGGTTATGTCCTTCACCACCGATGTAGGACGTCACTTCAAAACCATTGGTTAAGCGGACACGGCAGACTTTTCGCAGCGCCGAGTTCGGTTTTTTCGGGGTAGTCGTATATACACGCGTACATACACCGCGGCGTTGAGGGCAGGACTGCAGTGCAGGCACGTCACTCTTGGCGACTCTCTTCTTGCGTGGCTTACGAACCAGCTGGTTAACCGTTGCCATTAAAAAACTCCAATAATCAAAAAAATGTCAGGTGCTTTTACAAACACCCCCATAATCAAAAGATGCGAGATTCTAAAGATCCCGCATCCATGAGTCAAGCGCTAACGCGCAAATGCACTACAGCCATTCAAAAATGACTTAAGTGGAGACATTCAGCGCCTCTGTTAACGCCTGTTCAACTTCATCTGCGCTAACAGAAGCCGCACCCTCTTTAACGGCCGACTCAGCCAGGCGCTTGCGTTTACGCTCGCTATGGTAAGCCAGACCCGTACCTGCTGGAATCAATCGACCTACAACAACGTTTTCCTTTAAGCCACGCAGATAATCTCTTTTGCCGGTAACTGCAGCTTCGGTAAGAACCCGCGTTGTTTCCTGGAAAGATGCCGCCGAAATAAACGACTCTGTCGCCAGAGACGCTTTGGTGATTCCCAGCAACAGGCGTTCGACTTCTGCA
>CAMYIF010000160.1 GCA_947258415.1 uncultured Pseudomonadales bacterium | reverse complement strand
TGGGCCAATATCAGTCCACCGGGCGATGGCCACAAGCCGCATAATCATCCAAATAATTATCTTAGTGGCGTCTATTACCTGCAAACCCAGTCGGGTGCAGACCAGATCAGTTTTGATGATCCAAGGCCCCAAACCAACATCATTTCACCTCCGACTCTGGAAGCGACTGATATGAATGCAGGGCAGATCCATATCAACGCCAGGGAAGGGTTGATGATTTTGTTCCCGTCGTGGTTGCAGCACCAGGTGCCGCCCAATAAAAGTCGGCAAGCCCGTATCAGTATTGCTTTTAATATTATGTTCTCTCAATTTGCCGAGACTATGAGCCGGCCCAAGTGGCGCGGTAATGTAAAAATAAAATGAATGGTTTTTGGTTTTTAAATAGTTGTTGTGAAACCAGGTTTTTTTTAGCAATAATTTACATACAAGACTCTCAGTCTGGTCGGTGGGTATTTGCATGAGTTTAAGGAAATTATTATGGCACGTATGATTGGTGTTCTGGGGGGCATGGGGCCATTGGCCAGCGTTGATTTCTTTCACAAGGTTGTCAGCCTGACCCCTGCAAGCAATGATCAGGAACACATTCCGATGATCATTTATTCGGTACCGCAAATTCCGGATCGTACCCCGGCAATACTGGGTACAGGGGAATCACCTTTTCCGGGTATGCTGGAAGGATTGCGGGCACTGGAAAGGGCAGGCGTTGACGCCATTGCCATACCCTGTAATACCGCCCACTTCTGGCTGGAATCCTTGCGTAAAGAAGCCCTGGATGGCCTTCATTTCATCCACATCGTAGAAGAAACCGTAAAGGTATTGATTTCTGAAAAGGTGGTTGGCGCCAATATCGGCCTGTTGGCCACCGTTGGAACGCTAAAGTCGGGTATTTATGAACAGGGTCTTAAGGCACAAGGCTTTAATTACCTTATCCCGGACGAGAATGAACAGGCTGATTTGGTCATGGGCGGCATCAAGGCCGTCAAGGCAGGAGACGTGCCAAAGGGCGCTTCACTGCTGTCAAAAGCCGCTCATAAGTTAAAGGCGCGTGGTGCAAAGAGAATTATCATGGGCTGCACGGAAATCCCGATTGCATTAGCCAACGCTGAAGATTTAAAAGACATTTTACTCGACCCGACCAAAATACTGGCCGAAGCCTGTATCGCATACTCTAAAAGTAAAAATTGATAGGGTTGTCGGCTTTACCAGGGCCATTGTTCGATAACAGGCAATAGCCCTGAACCGAGGTATTTTACCTGCCTTCGGTCAATTCCGGGTAAGCAAAAATCGTTGGGTGTCCACCCGTGTGCAAAAAGATCACATTATCATCTTTGTTAAACTTGCCCTGGCGAACCATATCAATAAACCCGGCTCCCGTTTTCCCGGTGTAGGTTGGATCAACGAACAGGGCTTCGTGTTCGGCTAACAGATAGGTTGCTTCCATTTGTCCAGGAGTCGTTATACCGTAGCCTTCGCCCAGGGTATCGCCGTTACACATTACGTCTTCACGTTTCAGGCAATCGGGGTAACCGATCATTTCCGCAACTTTCTGTCCCTTCTTAAAGACACGGTCCTCCTGTGATGCTGCATCGCGGCGAACACACATCCCGTAGACAGGCACTTTGCATCCCAGCGCCCGGAATCCTGTGATAATACCGGAATGCGTTGTTGCCGAACCAGAGGGCACCACGATGGCGTCGAATGAATCCATCCGGGAATAAACCTGCTGAAGAATTTCCTCGGCCGCAACGACGTAACCCAGGGCGCCGTAGGGGGGATGATTCATCGCCGATAGCGGAATTACATAAGGCGTTTTACCTTTTTGTTTTAGCTGCTCGGCAAGGTCAAAAAGATTCTTGTCGGCTCCGGCTTCATCTTCGCCTACCTCGTAATAGTGGATGGTTGCGCCCATGATTTTCATCAAGGCAACGTTGCCATTGGTTTCGTATTCCGGGGCGTGCTTGGCGACTCTGTGTTCGAGTTGAACCACGGCATCAATGCCCATCTTGCGAGCGGCGGCAATGGTTGATCGGACATGGTTTGATTGAACGGCGCCGGTTGTTAGCAATACATCGGCACCTTTTCGCATGGCGTCTCCGACATAATATTCCAGCTGCCGGGCCTTGTTACCGCCCAGTGCAAGTCCCGTACAGTCATCGCGTTTTACCCAGAGGTTAACATTGGTGCCCAGTGCCTTGGCCAGGTTATCCATGCGTTCCAGTGGCGTGGGTAAATGCGCCAACTTAACCCTAGCGTGTTTGTTTGCCAACATAACATTTTCTCCCCGGGATTGATTTTTTAGTTTATAGGTACCATTTAATCATATATGACCGAATTGATAAAATCATACAGCCCGAACAGCACGACAGGTAAAAGGGCCATCATCAGGCTCGTGTCTGGGCTGCTTTCTTCCGGATCAATTTTATTTCAGGAAATAAATATATGGGTTTTCAGGGTAAATGATTCAGCGGATAAACCCGGCCTGATGTGCCGTCCTGCATGGTTTCCCCGCAAAATTGGTCGCTTTTAATTGTTTAATGAATAGCATAGAATCCAGCATTAAACCGGTTCTTTAATATTGTGAATTTATTTATGGAAAACGAAGTATCTCTACGTTTGGCTAGCCAGATTAAACTTGCACAACTCAAGCAAGCCAAACAGATGGATCTGGATGAGGCAGAATTATACAAATCACGCATCAAGAAGCTCCTGGAGCAAGAGAATGCTGTACTTGTGGCTCATTATTATACTGATCCTCTATTACAATCGCTGGCAGAAGAAACCGGCGGCTGTGTTGCCGACTCTCTGGAAATGGCTCGGTTCGGACACCAGCATTCGGCGTCAACACTGGTTGTAGCCGGTGTCCGTTTTATGGGCGAAACCGCCAAAATTCTGAATCCCGAAAAACGCGTGCTGATGCCCACAGTGGAGGCAACCTGTTCGCTTGATATAGGTTGTCCAATAGAAGAATTCTCGGCATTTTGCGACGCGCACCCTGACCATGAAGTTGTTGTATACGCAAATACTTCCGCCGATGTAAAAGCACGTTCCGACTGGGTGGTTACTTCAGGAATCGCCCTGGATCTGGTCGATCATTTAGCCGCGGAAGGTAAAAAGATTTTGTGGGCTCCCGACAAGCATCTGGGTAACTATATCAAGAACAAAACAGGTGCGGACATGCTTATGTGGGACGGTGCCTGTATCGTCCACGAAGAATTCAAGTTTAAAGGCGTCCTGGATATGAAAAAATTGTATCCGGATGCAGGTATTCTGGTTCACCCGGAATCACCGGCCAATGTTATCGAAATAGCCGACGCTGTTGGTTCAACTACCCAGTTAATAAAAGCAGCAAAAAGCCTGCCGCAATCTACATTTATCGTCGCTACCGATCGCGGTATTTTTTATAAAATGCAGCAAATGGCTCCCAGTAAAACATTTATAGAAGCGCCTACTGCAGGCAGAGGCGCAACCTGTGTCAGTTGTGCTCATTGTCCCTGGATGGCAATGAACGGGTTGGAAAACATGTTAACTTCGATCGAGCAAGGCAGTAACGAAATACTGGTTGATCCGGAAGTGGGCAAGCGGGCAATGATTCCGTTACAGCGTATGCTGGATTTTGCAAAAAATAACCAGTTACGGGTGGCAAGTAACGGTTAAAAAAAACGGTTAAAAGCTCAACCCGGCAGTAAATCTGGCTGCTCGATTGCGAGCGGT
>CAMYIF010000159.1 GCA_947258415.1 uncultured Pseudomonadales bacterium | reverse complement strand
TCAGTGTCGTGCGGCGACCGATACGATCTGAAAAATAGCCCGATGGAACTTCCAGCACAAAAACAGACAGGTAGTAGACCGCGGAAAGCTGGATTACCTGGTCCAAAGACAGGCTCTGGCTCATGTATAAAAAAAACACGGTTATCCAGGCATGCCCGTTGGACGCGGCAAGAAACCAGGGATACAACCGAATATTGTTATTTAAAGGTGACAATTGTTTTGGCTCGAAATTAGCGCAGACAGCAGGTCATGGCCGACCCAATATTAAACCAGCTTGCTTTTGTATCAGGAACCGGAACAAAGTTAGCACCGTCCAAAGGCGCGCTCACAAAAATCCCCTGCTCACTAGTCGATGGTTAGGCTTTCAGCATTTGATTCAATATGAAAGAATCGCTTGATTGCTTTTTGAAATAACGGGGCAACCAAGATCAGCAATGTGATCAGCATGATGGTGAGAGTGATCGGACGTTCCCACAGGAAACTCAAACTGTCATCGTTGATTAGCAGTGCGCGCCGCAAGTTATCTTCCATCATGCCACCGAGAATAAATCCGAGTAGTAGCGGCGCCATCGGAAAAGTCAGCAAACGTAAAAAGATCGCCAGTGCGCAAATACCTGCCATGATCAATATGTCCATCGAATTAAACGAGACCAGGTAAACACCGGTTATCGAAAACAACAGGATCATCGGTACCAGAATCGGTTTGGGTATAATCAACAGGCGCGAAATGTAGGGTATAAGCGGCAAATTGAGTATCAACAGCACCACGTTACCGACATACATGGAGATGATGACCGACCAGAATACTTCGGGGTGGTCCACAAACAACCTGGGGCCGGGTTGTATGCCATAGGAAATCAAAGCGCCAAGCATGATAGCCGTGGTTCCCGAACCAGGGATACCGAGGGTCAGGAGCGGCACGAAGGAGCCGGATGAAGCGGCGTTATTGGCAGCTTCAGGGGCCGCGAGCCCGCGCAGTGAACCCGTTCCGAATTCGTCTTTCTTGTCTCCCTTGGCCAGGTTACGATCAACCCCGTAAGCGAGGAAAGCTGCGATCGTGGCACCCGCACCCGGCAATACGCCCACTAAAAAGCCCAGTACCGAGGATCGCGCCACCGTCGGCGCAACTTCCTTGATTTCTTCCTTGCTCAGCTTCATGCTGCCGAGTTTGGTCATGTCCTGGGTTTCGGCGCCCTCGTCGACACGTTCTAACACCGACATCATCGCTTCAGCGAGCGCAAAGGTTGCCATCGCCAACAACAGGAAACTGATCCCGTCAAGCAGGTCGATCGAGCCAAAGGTAAAGCGCTCGACGCCGGTCGCCCGATCGGTGCCGACAGTCGAAAGCATCAGGCCAAAAACAGTCATGATCAGCGCCTTGACAACCTGTCCTTTACCGCTAAACGCGGCCACGGCCGAAAGTCCAAGCACCATCAAGGCAAAGTAATCGGCAGACTGGAAGCTGAGTGACACTTTCGCCAGCGTCGGTGCGGCCAGCAGCAGGAAAATTGCGGATATGGTACCCCCGGCAAAAGAAGCGTATGCAGCCAGTGCCAGTGCCTTCCCCGCCTGCCCTTTCGCTGCCAGAGGGTAACCGTCAAACGCGGTGACAACGGTACCGGAACAGCCAGGTGCATTAATCAGAATTGACGAGGTCGAGCCGCCAAATATCGCACCGTAATAAACACCCGCCATTAATATGATGCCTGAAGCCGGATCTATTCCATAAGTAATTGGTATCATCAATGCAATTGCGGAAACCGGGCCAAGCCCAGGCAACATGCCGATGAAGGTTCCGACAAAACAACCCAGTACTACCATCATCAAATTCGTTGGTAATAGCGCGGTCTGCAAACCTGTGATAATGCCGTCCAACATTTCTTTAGCTCCCGAAAATACGCCCGGGTGCCAGATAGATGTCGAGCAACTGGGTTAAACCAAACCAGAAAATGAAAACAAACGGGACTGCGACCAGCAATAACACCTTGATGCGTTTCTCGCCAAGAATACGAAACCCGGCGATCAGAAACACGGTCGTTGAAATGAGAAAGCCCAACCAGTCAAGCGAAAACCCGTAAAACAGGGTTAGTAGCATCAGAGCGATCACCGGCTTCCAGTTCAGATGTGCGAAACCTGAGCCAAATTCTTTGTGATTACCGTTGATCAACAAAAAAAGTGAGAACGTGATACCCATCGCTGACAACACATATGGCAAAGTCTGCGCTGTCATCGGATCAAGCTCGTCGCCAGGGTATAGTTTTATCTCGGCGGCAAAATAGCCGTAAGCGATTGAAACGACGAGGAAAAACAGCGCACCAATCCGTTCTTTTGAAAGGGTCATGGTTCGACTCCGGTTAATTAAGCCCCATTGCTCTCGTTCACACAACCGCAACCAAAAAGCGAAATCGCGGCATGATCACGAGAGCAGCTTTGCTTTTATACAATGCGATGGGTTTACAGAAATCCTAGCTCGCGCATTAAGTCGCCGACCTGTTTTTCCTGCTCTTCAAGAAAACTGTAAAACTCGTCACCCGGCTTGTAAACATTAACCCAGCCATTGCGCGCACGCACTGTTTCCCATTCTGGTGTTTCGTACATTTTACCCAGCACATCCGCATAAGCCTTGGCCTCGGCCTTGGAAAGCCCGGGAGCTCCGAAAAAGCCCCGCCAGTTCGCGAATACCGTTGGATTACCCATTTCAACGAGTGTCGGAACATTGGGCGCATCCTTGAGCCGTTCCGGCGCGGTGATGGCCAGAATACGGACCTGACCGGCCTTGCTCATTTCCAGTGCTTCACCCAATCCGGTCGAAAGCAGCTGGGCTTCGCCAGATAACAGACCTGCCATCGCCTTTCCACCTGCATCATATGGAATGTATCGCAGCGCTTTCGGGTCAAGGCCCTCAGCCTTGATAGCCGCGGCCGGAACCAGGTGATCCAGGCTACCCTTGGACGAACCTCCGGCAAATTTCATCTTGCGAGGATTCTCATTGAACCCTGCGACGACGTCTTTCCAGCTTTTGATCGGGCTATCCGTGCGAACCACGAATGCACCATAATCGGCGATAGTTCCAGCTACAGGGGTCAAATCGCGAAACGATTGCGGAAATACCTTGGTTAACGAACGCACCACGATGGGGGTTGAATTCACCATCAGGGTTCCCTTTTGCTGGTTTGCAGTCTCGATGATGTGCGCGATCGCTTTACCGCCTCCGCCACCAGAAAGGTTTTGAAAGGAAGCCGTACCGACCAGGCCGGATTTGGTTAAGGCTTCGCCGGTGCCGCGAGCAGTGCCGTCCCAGCCACCACCGGCGCCACCCGGAATTAGAAAATGAATTGAATCGATCTCTGGCGCTGCCTGGCCAGTAGATGGAATCAGGGCCAAGCTGATGAAACTGGCGATAACAAGCGTTAACAGGTTCCGCAATTTCGTATTGGTTTTGTGATTCACTGCTTTGCTCCTCCTTTTTATGTTAGCGCCAATAGCATACCTTTAATGCGCTGACTAACAAACAGATCACAGGGGTTATTTCCTCGGTTAAGCTTAATTTCCCAGCAGATAGGGTATTTTTATTTTTTAATTTGATTTTAATTCGATATCGCACTATATAGTTCGAATTCGAACTATATAGCATGAATATCATGAATAAATCTCGACGTGAAACCCTGGCCTTAATCGGTGGCGGCTTCATCGCGGCTACGGGTATTGGCACAACCA
>CAMYIF010000158.1 GCA_947258415.1 uncultured Pseudomonadales bacterium | reverse complement strand
ATCTGAGTCGAATGCGCACGGCATCATCGAGAACCTGGTTAAAACGCGCTATCCATTCCGATTCGCTATGGTTTTCTCGCTTGACCCGGGACAAGTCCCACCAGCAGGTTTCCTGCACACCGGTCCGGGTAATTTTAAGCCAGTGGCCGGGCATAACGTTGTGGATACCCTCAAACATGGTCAGTGGCGGTGGCACATAGTTAAGCGCCAGGAACTGCTTCAGGGCAACCGGGTTTACTTCCCGCTTTCCAGAAGCCGGCAAAATAGCCTTGATTTCAGATGCAAACAGGCAGCGGCCATTTTCATTGCTAAAATAAAGCGGTTTTTCCCCGATCCGGTCGCGAATCAAAAACAGGGCGTCTTCGCGCTTATCGTAAATCGCAATGGCAAACATGCCGTTTAAACGCGATGTAGCCTCGATTCCGTCCCTCTCGTAAAGCCTGAGGATTACCTCGGTGTCACAATGGGTATGGCAGGGGTAACCGTCAACGGCAAGCTCTTCGGCCAACTCAACATGATTGAAAATTTCACCGTTCTGCACCACGATGATGTCACCATCATCCGAAATAAAGGGTTGTTGCCCGTGCTCGACATCAAGGATAGCCAGCCGCTGGTTTCCCAGCCCCACACCGGCAACATCATCGTGATAACACCCGTAGCCGTCCGGTCCCCGGTGGCGAATTAACGGGCGTTTCTCGTTGTCAAAATAGCCAAATATGCCACACATATCAGTTACTGGCGCCCTTGAAGATAACTTGTTTGATGGTTAACAGGATAATCCACAAATCAAAGCCCATAGACGACTTGTCAACGTATTCCAGATCAAGCCTGGTCCGCTGCTCTGCTGTAGCAGACGATCGATGCACTGCCTGTGCCAGGCCGGTAATACCCGGGCGTACCGCATTGCGTTTAACCCACTCATCTTCCGAGTATTCATTCCTCTGCACCGGCACGTTGGGCCTCGGGCCGACAAGGCTCATCTCGCCCTTGAGAACATTGATTAGCTGCGGCAATTCATCCAGGCTGGTTTTGCGTATGAAACGGCCTGTCCGGGTAATCCGCGGATCATTGTCACGGGTAAAGTGAGGTCCGCTCGAGGCCGCATCGGGCACCATGCTCCTGAATTTATAGATAGCAAAAGGCTGACCATTGAGCCCCACCCTTTCCTGCCGGAAAAAGACCGGGCCCTTTGATTCCAGCTTGATAAGCAGGGCCAACAGTAGCAAGAGAGGTGACAGGATCAACAACAGGATAATTGAAATACTCACATCGAATAGCCGCTTCATCGTTTCCTGCTCGATACAAAATCCGTAACAATAGCTTGCAAACGATGCTGGTCTGCGACGGTTTGGTCGTTACTTCGCAATTTCAATGTTTCAGCGGCCTCATTCAGCTTGCCCAGTTCGACCTTGAGATCAAGGATTCCATTGATACCGGTAGTATCATTTTTTCGATGAAACGTGCGTGACAGTATCACCGACTGCGACCCAAGCCTCAGGTGTTCACCCAGCACCAGCTCACCCGGGATAATGCCCTCGCCTACCCTGGCGATGCCGCCAAAGCCGAAGGGTAAACCGGCAGATTTGATTGCATCGGCCATTTCATCGACCAGGCCATTGGCGAGTGGTTCGAACATGAAGTCAAGCCGCATATCCAGGTACAGGTCATTCAGACCGATGTAGATTTCCGACACACCCGGAATCTTTACAATATCTTCGATAGCCTGCGAGGCGGCATAAGTTTCCACCAGCGGAATCACCCGTGCCCGGCCGTCGACCATTTCGACGAATTGCCGGACCTCATCCGCACGGCGAAACATGGGCAACATGAGAATATCGGCACCGGCCGAAACGGCCTGGTCAATTTCCTGACCGGTCATTTCGTTCAACGGGTTCAGTCGAACCAGCAGCTCGGCACGGGATATACTCGTTCGAACCTTTTCTACATCGGAGATCGAATGATTGCTGATCAGGGTATCCAGGTGCCCCTGGCGCTCCTTCTTGCCCAAAAGCTCAAGATCAACGAATATCCGGCCGACCCCGCAGCTTTCGGCGTGTTTCGCCAAAACCGGGTCGTTGGTTATCAGGATAAATTTAATCATTCGGCATTCAATCGGGTTACCAGGCCAAACCTCAGTTTTTTATTGCACAAGGCCATTGCAAACAGGGAAACAAGGGCGCTAAAACAGGCCAGCAACAATGTCAGCCAAACCGGTAAACCCTGGCCGCCCAACCAGTGCACAACGGAACCCGACAAGATAAGGGCAATGAGGATACCAAAAACGAACTCGCGGTCAAACAGGATTTTCCCCCAACTCAGGTCATCAATTTTAAGGCACAACAACTGAAGCAGGCAGATTAAGCCATAAGTCGACAAAATGCCCCACATCAGGGCCGGCAAGCCGTGGCCAAACAGGCCAAAGTAACCCGACACCAGAAAGAAAATCAGCCCGGATGTACTGATCAGCAGCGGCGTCCTGGTATCCTTGCGCGCGTTAAACACGGCGGTCATGAATACCGACAGTCCCTGAAAAGGTAAAGACGCCAGGCCGATGGCAACCAGGGTAGACAGGACTACCAGGCTGGATTCCTGCATATTTCCGTAACCGTAAACAATCCTGCTATACGGGCCGCTCAGTATTACCAGCGTGATGGCGGCTACCAGCGCCAGTGCCAGCGTCATTTGCACACCGTAACGAATCAGTTGCCGGTGTTGCACGGGATCTTCGGTAAAACTCCGTGATATTCGCGGGAAGAAAACAGCGGCTAAAAAAGTCACGGCAATAGCCAGCGGGAATTCAACCAGTCGCGTGGCGTAAGTGAACAACGAAACACTGCCTTCGGCTTCGAAAGACGCCAGTGCGCGTGCAACCACGGGCAAAAGCAACAACACGCTACCCGACAGCATGGCCTGCGTATAACGGATAACCAAAGCCTTATTGATATGTATTTTTTGCAGGCTTGATACTGGGTTCCAGGATGGCTTGACCGGTAATAACTGGCTGACCAGGCGTAAAAATCCCCCTAAAAGTACGAATAATGCCAGCAAACGCAGCGTTCCATCGCCATAATAAATGCCCGCAAGCCCTGCGATAATGGTGCTGTTGATTATCAGCGTACCCAGGCCCGCAACCATAAATTTGTTTTGTGCGTGCAGGTATGCCGTGGTCACGCCAGCCAGTATAGTCAGCGGAATCAGCCAGATAACCCAGCCCAGGGCAGTAACGGCATTGTCCAGCTGGATTTGTGTGAATCCGGGAACCAGCAGGGATGCCAGCACATCCATTTGCCAGTAGATAGCCGCGGTTATGCCAACAAAAACAAATCCAAAAAAAAGCATCGACTGGTATAAGAGCTGGCGCGCCTTATCCTGCTGTTGGCTAAATTCGGGTATCAGAACCGCGCCAAACGCGCCTCCCATTAAAATATTTACCAGCAGGTCGGGCACCGTCAGCATCAGCACGACAATATCGGCTTCGCCGGTTGCCCCGTAAGCCAGCGCGACAAATGCCTCGCGTAACATGCCGGACAGGCGCCCGAGCAATAACCCGATATTCAACGCTAACGAAGATAAGAGTAATGCTTTTATCATCCAGGTTAGCCAACCTCATTCAGGCTTGTCGTAAGTTCACAGGTTTCTCGTCTGCCTGTACATTAAGCAGTACTGGGCAAGTGCGAGATATTGATCCGGAAATACCGGAAACTTGATGGATTTTAATGGGTTAGGACAACAGGAATTGAACCTGTGACTACCACAACCCGGTGCGAAAAATAATCGAACAGCATTATCAAGAGTTTTGATGCCAATGACAAGGCATACGAGGATGTCGATGAGTTTATTGATGTTTTTCTACTAGGTGTCCAACTTATTCGCTTAACAATAATTCTATTAATAACTACAGGGTATATAACTAATTGTAATTATTCTGTGTATGGAGACTATCTACCGGACTCTTAACGCCCTTCCCACCACGATTAATGACATGAGTATAAATTTCCGTCGTTGAAACATCAGAATGTCCTAACAATTCTTGAATGGTTCGCAAGTCATAGCCAGATTCCAGTAAATGAGTGGCAAAGCTATGACGAAAACTGTGCGAACGTGCAGGTTTATTTACCCTGGCCGCCCTTACCGCGCGACTAATCTGTTTACCGAGGGTAGATGGGTGCATGTGGTGCCGACGCATCACCCCGGTCCGGGGATCGACGCCAATCTTGCTGGAGGGAAACAAAAACTGCCATCCGGTCTCACGCGCGGTTCTTGGGCATTTTCTTTGCAACGCATCGGGTAAATAGACTTCTCCATAGCCATCATTGGTATCCTGGGCATGCAGTCGCTCTACACTTTGTATTTGCTCTCTTAGGCTTTTAACCAGGCGTTGCGGCAACATAGTTGTGCGATCTTTATTACCCTTACCCCCACGCACGAAAATGTTAGCACTGGAGAAA
>CAMYIF010000157.1 GCA_947258415.1 uncultured Pseudomonadales bacterium | reverse complement strand
AATTCAAGGCAATACCCTATACCGAGTATTGCGTTGACTGCGCTAAGGAACATTTCCCTCATTTCACTCTGCACGCAGCGACACATTGATTAAAACAGGACCGTGAACATGGCATTGGCAGGATCTGTACAACAGGAATTTCAATTACAACAGGCATGTGCCGCTGATGAAAAATACAAACATTTAGATGGGCACGCTCATCGGTGTTGCAGTATTGCCTATCCATGCCTGCGATCAATCATTCTTCCCCGGGAGGAACATCGAGAGGAATAAACATTTCCATGATTTCACCGAGGCCAATCATCAGGAAGATAAAACACTTCTGCTGCCTGCTTTGATTGCGCCAGGGCTACTCCCGGCTTTGATATTGTAAACTAAGACACAGACCAGGCTCACAACCTGCCAATGCAAGGGAGGCCCGCCGGCCATGAACGGAAACTATAAACTCAGTGTTTCGAATGGTGCTGTCCAATTTGCGCTCCCCATCCGGGACAGTTCACCACAATTCCCGGCTCCACTGTCACCATGAAAGGCGGCGCGCAGCTGGCAACAGGGCAATCGGGCCAAATCATTGCCGTGCGTGGAAACGTAGTCGATGTTCGCTTCCGCCCGCCATTGCCACCCCGTAACCAGCAATTGCGTACCGGTCAGAATGATTGTGTTGTGCTCGAAGTCCAGTCTCACCTTGATACCGAAACGGTTCGCTGTATCGCCCTGAATCCAACACGCCGCCTTGGCCGTGGTATGCCGGTACAGGATACCGGTAACATGCTGCAAATGCCCGTTGGCAAACCGCTTCTTGGACGGATGCTCAACGTATTCGGAGAAGCAGTTGATGGCAAGGATGCCATCCAGACACAGGAACACTGGCCAATCCATCGCCCGTTGCTTCCCCTGTCCGAACGCACCACCGGCACGGAGATATTCGAAACCGGCATCAAGGCCATCGACTTGCTGGCGCCGCTGGAGCGCGGCGGCAAATCGGGTATGTTCGGCGGCGCCGGTGTCGGCAAAACCGTCGTTATTAATGAAATGATTAACAATATGGCCGAACGATACGAAGGCGTCAGCCTGTTTTGCGGTATCGGTGAACGCATGCGCGAGGCCGAAGAGATGTACCGCGAAATGAAGGCCTCGGGGGTGCTGGACAAAGCCGTGCTGATTTATGGCCAGATGAACGAACCGCCCGGCGCACGCTTCCGCGTCGGCCATGCAGCCTTGACCGTAGCCGAGTATTTTCGGGATATAGAAAAGCGCGATGTGCTGCTGCTTATTGATAACGTGTTCCGCTTCGTACAATCCGGTACCGAGGTCTCCGGGCTGATGGGGCGCATCCCCTCGCGCGTTGGCTACCAACCCACCCTGGCAACCGAATTAGCGGAGCTCGAAGAACGCATCTGCAGTTCACACAACGCCAGCATTACCTCGATACAGGCGGTATATGTGCCTGCCGATGATCTTACCGACCCCTCGGCCACCCATATATTTGCGCACCTCTCGGCCTCTATCGTGCTGTCGCGCAAGCGTGCAAGCCAGGGATTTTATCCGGCAATCGATCCATTGCAGACCGATTCCAAGATGCTGACTGCCACACTGGTGGGCAAGCGTCATTACCGAGTTGCCCAGGAAGTGCGCAGCACACTCGCCGAGTACGAAGAGCTCAAGGACATCATCTCCATGCTGGGCATAGAGGAACTTTCACGTGATGATCGCGTAACCGTGAGCAATGCCCGCCGTCTCGAACGTTTCCTGACGCAGCCCTTTTTTACCACAGAACAATTTACCGGCAAGAAAGGCAAACTGGTGTCCCTGGAGCAGACCATCGACGGTTGCGAGCGAATCCTTGCCGGTGAATTTGCCGAAGTTAATGAAAAGGTTTTTTATATGATCGGCAGTATCGACGAGGTCCAACAACCGAAACAGGCTGCGGCAGGCGAAACCGGTCAAGCGGAGACGCATGTCACAGCCAACGCTGAAGGAGACAAAAAAGAGCAGCATGATCAGCACGACTAAACCGGATAACCCGGGTGATATGCACCTGCGTGTGCTTCTGCCAACCGAAGTATTGGTGGACGAGAATGTGCAAAAGATAATTGCCGAAGCCGTTAACGGTGAGTTCTGCCTTTTGCCCCGGCATGTTGATTTCGTCGCGGCACTGGTGCCGGGGGTACTGTACTTTTATTCGACCGGGCAGGCAGAAAACTACGTTGCCCTCGACCAGGGCGTCCTGGTCAAATGTGGCCGCGAGGTGTTTGTGTCCACGACTAATGGCGTACGCGGTACCGAACTGTCGCAACTACAGGCACTGGTAGAAGAACGTTTTATGGAACTCGATGAGCATGAACGAAAAGCCCGTACTGCGCTGGCTCGCCTCGAAGCAGGCACACTGCGTCGTTTCCGCGACCTTCAGGAGAATTTGCGTGGCTCAACCAGGTAAGCCGAACAAAACTGAGAATGACAAGAATTCGTTAGGCGATGAGGTTGGCCGACGCGCCAAACGCAAGCAACGCTACCGCCAGCAAAGCAAACGCACCGCCTGGTTCGGTCTCGGCATGTTCGGACTGGTCGGATGGTCCGTGGCAATACCCACCCTTCTCGGTATCGTCCTGGGACTCTGGCTGGACGAGCGTTGGCCAGGCCAACATTCGTGGACCCTTACCCTGCTCTTTATCGGTGTTGCCCTGGGCTGCCTCAATGCCTGGTACTGGATCAAGCAGGAGAATCGGCGTGAATGATTTGATTTTACTGGTATTCATGTTCATTTCAGGCTTGCTGCTGGCCGCCATTTACCTGGGCAGCCTGTGGCTGACCGTGCAGCGTATCGACAGGCTTGAGCATCCTGGCCTGTGGTTTGTAACCAGCCTGATCGTGCGTATGCTGCTGTTACTCGTTGCCTTCTATTTTATCCTGGGTGACGGTCACTGGCCGCGCCTGCTGGCGGCGCTTTGCGGGTTTATAACGTTGCGTATACTGGTCACGAACAGGGTTCGTCGCCAGCTGATGACCAACCACAACGACAAGGAAAAACCGGCATGATTATCAGTCCGGACAATATAGTCTTATGGCAATGGGGCCAGTTTTCACTCAATGCTACCATCGTCTTCACCTGGCTGGTCATGGCCCTGCTGACACTGACCTCCTGGCTGGTGACACGCAACCTGAAGTCGACAACTGAAATCTCGCAATGGCAAAACCTGCTCGAAGTACTGGTCACCGGCATTCATGACCAGATCAGGCAGCTCAGCCACCAGGAACCGGGTCGCTTCCTGCCATTTGTCGGCAGCCTTTTCCTGTACATCGCGATGGCCAACCTGCTCAATGTCATCCCGGGTTATATGGCGCCTACCGGCTCCTTGTCGACGACCACCGCGCTGGCCATTTGCGTGTTCGTCGCGGTACCGCTATTCGGAATTACCCGCGAGGGCCCATTGAATTACCTGAAGCATTACATCAGGCCGACCTGGCTGATGCTGCCCTTCAACCTGATTGGCGAGGTCTCGCGCACCCTTGCGCTGGCGGTGCGTTTATACGGCAACATTATGAGCGGCACCGTGATCGTGGCTATCCTGCTAAGCCTGACACCCTATTTCTTTCCCGTGGTCATGCAATTGCTCGGCCTGCTCACCGGCATGATCCAGGCTTATATCTTTGCGGTGCTGGCCATGGTCTACATTGCCTCGGCAACCACGGCCCACGAAGCGAGCCAAGACATAAAAAAAGAAACCGAATCGAAACCGGATAATTAACCAGGAGCACGTTATGGACAATATTTCACTCATTGGCATGGTATCCCCAGGGCCGTTGCCCAGGCACTGAGCGCAATTGCCCAGCAACCGGACGAGTCCGGCACGATTACCCGAACCCTGTTCGTCGGCCTGGCCATGATCGAGTCCACCGCTATCTATTGTTTTGTCGTTGCCATGATCCTGATCTTCGCCAATCCTTTCTGGGACTATGTGACTACGCCGGCGGGAGGCTGATCCATGGCAATTGACTGGATCACGGTTTCGGCGCAGATCATCAATTTCCTGATACTGGTCTGGCTGCTTAAAAGGTTCCTCTACAAGCCTGTCATCCGTGCTATGAATAAGCGCAAGCAGACCATAGCCGAACGCCTGAACCAGGCCAGGGAACGTGAACGTGAGGCGAAGCAAAAAATTCAGTTGTATCAGGTCAAGGCTGGCAAATTGAAAAACGCGCGTGACAGGATCCTTGACGATGCCAAACTCGAAGCCGCGAAGCAAAAAAAGCAATTGCTTGAGCTGGCGCGAGCAGAACTACATGAAAAACTTGACCTTTGGCAGCGCCAGGTTGTTGAAGAGAAACAGGAGTTCATGACCAGCCTGCGCGCCCGGGCAAGCGAAAACATTCAGGCCATCGCGCGCAAGGCCTTGCATGACCTTGCCGATGCCGAGCTTGAAAACCAGGTAGTAAATACCTTCATTAAACAGCTGAAAACAGTGGACAAAAAGACCAGGAAATCGCTGTCCGAGGCTTCCGAGCCATTAACCATCGCCAGCGCTTTCGAGCTCAGTGCCTCTCTAAGGGACAGGTTAAGCAACGCCATCAATGAACATCTGTGCCCGGGCATCGAGGTTAACTACACCGAGTCACCGGAATTGCTATGCGGTATCGAGCTATCTCGAGGCGGGCATCGGTTGAGCTGGAACCTTGTTAATTACCTGGATGAACTGAATAATAATATCGAACAGGCTTTCAGCTCCATCGCTCCGGCTCGGGAAGAGGCATAATCCCGTGTTACAGGAACTGTTAAACGAAAGCATGGATACCTTGCGCACGGCAATTGAAGCCAATACTGCCAGCCTTAAATCACGTGAAACCGGTACCCTGCTTCAAGTTGGCGGAGGTATTGCCCTGGTCAAGGGGCTTCCGGGTGTCACTTCCGAGGCGCTGTTAGAATTTCCCGGCGGTGTACTGGGTGTCGCCATCAATCTCGAACCGGACCATGTCGGTGTCATGCTGCTCGACGACAGCGACCAGCTCACTGCCGGAGCCGAGGTCATGCTCACCGGGCGTGAAACAGATGCCCCTGTCGGCGCAGGCCTGATTGGCCGGGTAATCGATGCCACCGGGCGTGTACTCGATCGTGGCAAGGCGCTGCATTCCGGCGAGCGGCGCCCTATTGAGCGTGACGCACCGGCGATCATTGACCGTGCGCCGGTGAGTATTCCGCTGGAAACCGGTATCAAGGCGATCGACGCCCTGATTCCCATCGGCCGCGGCCAGCGAGAGCTGATCGTCGGCGACCGCCAGACCGGCAAGACATCGCTGGCAGTCGACACAATTATCAACCAGCGCGATAGAAACATGGTATGCATCTACTGCGCGGTCGGTCAGCGTGGTACGGCGGTGGCTCGCGTTGTAGACACCCTGCGTAAAAACGAGGCAATGGCGCACACTATCGTGGTCGTCGCCTCGGACGAGGATCCACCGGGGTTACGCTTTATTACCCCCTATGCCGCCACGACTATGGCGGAGTTCTTCATGGAGAAGGGCCAGGACGTGCTAATCGTGTTCGATGATCTGACCCGCCACGCCCGCGCCTACCGTGAACTGTCCCTGTTACTGCGCCGGCCACCGGGCCGGGAAGCCTACCCGGGGGATATTTTCTATATCCACTCTCGCCTGCTGGAGCGTGCCACGCGGCTGAGCAGCGATCGCGGCGGCGGATCACTGACAGCCTTGCCTATTATCGAAACCCAGGCGCAGGACATCTCGGCCTACATACCGACGAATCTGATCTCCATTACTGATGGCCAGATATACGTTTCGCCGACCCTGTTTCACAAGGGATTGCTGCCAGCGATCGACGTTGGCAAATCAGTGTCTCGCGTCGGTGGAAAAACGCAATACGCGGCATTTCGCAGCGTTGCCAGCGACCTGCGACTGTCCTATTCCCAGTTCGAGGAACTGGAAACCTTCGCGCGCTTTGCCACCCGCCTGGATGATGAAACCCGTGCCACGATCGAACACGGGCGACGTGTGCGTGAAGTCCTCAAGCAAAGTGAACACAGGCCACTTCGTGCCAGCGAACAAATGGTCATTCTCAAGACCGTCAACGCCAGGTTGCTGGACGACATAGTCCTGGATCAAATCAGCGATGCCGAGGCTGCGATTCAACAACGGGTACTAAACGAGTTACCCGAGCTTTGTGAACGCATGGAGGCGGGTGACAAACTGGACGATTCGCAATGGCAACAGGTCCTCGATGTTGTCAAAAAAGAGCTGTCTCAATTGAAGCCAGATTCACAGGAACGCTAAGCATGGAATCCCTCGAGCAATTACACAGGCAACTGGACAACATCGGGGAGCTACGCGCGATCGTCAAAACCATGAAAGCCCTGTCTGCGGCAAGCATCCGCCAGTACGATCAGGCGGTCAGTGCGGTTACCAGTTACTATCAAACGGTAGAACATGGGTTACACATTGTCCTCAGGGACATGCAAACAACAACCTCCCCTGCCCGTGATGGCGGCGAACCCCGGCGCCTCGCCGCTATCGTGTTTGGTTCGGATCACGGACTCTGCGGACGTTTCAACGAGGAGATCGCCAGGCATACTTTAAAGCATAAAACCCTGGCAGTAGTGCAACCCGATAACCGATATGTGCTCGCCGTTGGCGCGCGGGTTACCGGTAGCCTGGAACAGGAAGGCCAAATGGTCAGGGAAACCCTTCTGGCGCCTAATTCGGCCGCACAGATTACTGCCTGCGTGCAAAAAATCCTGGTCAAGATCGATCAATGGAGCGAACAAGTCGGCGGGGAATACGTCTACCTGTTCTACAACCGTCATTCGGGAAAGTCATACCTTCCCACCGGGGTGGAATTGTTGCCAATCAACCTGCACCGTTTTCACCGCCTGCAGCATGAACGCTGGCCGTCGCGCAGCCTGCCTATGTTCACAATGGACCATGATGCATTACTCAGCCACCTGTTGCTCCAGTACCTGTTCGTTTCTATTTTCCGTGCCTGCGCCGAGTCGCAGGCCAGCGAACACGCGAGCCGGCTGGCAGCCATGCAAGTGGCGCAGCGCAATCTCGATGAACGGCTGGAGGAAGTCACCATGACCTTTCGCCGTGCCAGGCAAAAGGTGATTACCTCCGAATTGCTGGACGTGGTTTCCGGCTTCGAGGCAATCACTAACCCGTAGAAGCAGCAACATGGGCTAAATACTGTTTACCGAATTACGCAGCAATTCACTCAAAAATCTTGACTTACGACAAGAGTCCAGATTTCTGGAATTGTTAATATTTTAGTCAATCCAGAACCCAAAAAGGATTGAAATATGTCTTACCTCAAGCACCCGATTGATTTGGGATCACCCGTTCCGGAACTGAAGAATTCACCCATTTTCAGCAATATCGATGACGAACAGGCAATGATCGAAGCACAGATACCCGAGGAGCGCATGTGTTATTTTAACGGTGAAATCTATCAACACGGCACCTTTATCAAAAGCAATTCAATCATCCTGCAGTGTGATCGTGGTGTATGGGTAGAAGCACAAAAGATCGATGAATTATAAAAGGACAATGACTACTTTCATTGTCGTGATATAAAAATGATTTCCCGGATAATAACCCCGTGTTTACGTTGAGGAATTCCATTAATGGTTGATAAGCAGGCTGACAACACCGAGCATGTTTCGGGTGAGATTCTTGATGAAAATGAGGCAACAAATCACCAGTTGATAATTCCCGACGCTGTATTACCCGGTGTTTTGACTATTTTACCGTTAAGCCAGCGCCCTTTCTTCCCGACCCAGATCCAACCTTTGATGCTGGATCGTGAATCCTGGGAAGAAACATTGCAACAGGTGGTCAAAAACAATGAAAGCCAACCGGTAATAGGATTACTTTATTGTGGCAAGCAAGACCCTCTCGATATAGACACCACCAGAATGCCTGCCATGGGCTGTGTTGCGCGTTTGCAGGCTGTCAGTATTATCAGGAATCAGTTCCATGTGATGGCAAACGGTATCAAGCGTTTCAGGGTGCGTCGCTGGTTGAGCGATAAACCGCCTTACAGGGTAGAGGTAGACTACCCGGCAAATGCCCTGGAACAAACTAGTGATGAAATTAAAGCCTATGCCCAGGCACTGATTAAATCCATCAAGGAACTGCTTCCGCTTAATCCGCTCTACAGCGAAGAATTAAAACACTACCTGGAACACTTCAGCCCCAACGAGCCAGCGATGCTGGCTGATTTTGCTGCAACTTTGACTAACGCCGATGGAAATGATTTGCAGGAGGTGCTTGATACACTGCCACTGGTAAAAAGAATTGAAAAAGCATTAGCCCTGATTCACAAGGAAAAGGAAGTTTCGCTGCTTCAGCAGGAAATCAGCCAGCAACTTAACAAGAATGTGAATGATAGTCAGCGCGAGTTCTTCCTGCGCGAGCAATTAAAAATCATCCAGAATGAACTGGGCATAAAAAAAGATGACAGCACAGCGGAGATCGATGAATTCAGGCATCGTCTCGTGGGCAAGGTTTTAACCGAGCCATGCAAAAAACGCATTGACGATGAATTACACAAACTGTCCATCCTGCAGCCAGATTCAGCCGAATACGGCGTTACCCGTAATTACCTGGATTGGGCGACATCTTTGCCCTGGGGCGTTCACTCTGTGGATAAACTGGATCTAAAACGGGCACGCAGGGTATTGAACAAACATCATTATGGACTGGATGATGTAAAAGACCGGATCATCGAGTTTATGGCCCTTGCGCAATTCAAGGGAGAAGTTTCAGGCTCTATTATCCTGTTGGTTGGACCGCCCGGGGTTGGTAAGACTTCAATTGGTCGATCTATTGCCGATTCCCTGGGACGCAAGTTTTTCCGGTTTAGCCTGGGTGGCATGCGTGATGAAGCCGAAATAAAAGGCCATCGACGTACCTACATTGGTGCGATGCCGGGCAAGCTGGTACAGGCACTTAAGGAAGTAGAGGTTCAAAACCCGGTCATTATGCTCGATGAAGTTGACAAGATAGGGGCCTCTTTCCAGGGCGACCCCGCGTCTGCATTACTTGAAGTCCTTGATCCGGAACAAAACAGGGATTTTCTGGATCATTTCCTGGATTTGCGCCTGGACCTCTCCAAAGTGTTATTTATATGTACCGCCAATCAACTTGATACTATCCCCAGGCCGTTGCTCGACAGGATGGAAATCATCCGCCTGGCCGGATACATCACCGAAGAAAAAATAAACATCGCCAGCAAGCATCTTTTCCCACGGTTACTGAAGCGAAGCAGTATCCCTAAACATCGCCTGAGCATTAATAAAACCGGGTTAAGGCGAGTGATTGAAGATTATGCCAGGGAAGCCGGTGTTCGGGGACTCGAAAAACAACTGGCGCGTATCGTGCGTAAATCGGCTGTGCGTTTACTTGAAGATGAAAACTTAATGCTTCGTATCGGCAAGGATGATATCGAAGAATTATTGGGTAAACCGCTATTCAGCCCTGAGAAAATTGAACGCGAAGTGGGCGTGGTAACCGGGCTAGCCTGGACAACCATGGGTGGGGCGACGCTCTCCATTCAATGCTCGCGAATTCACACGCTAAACCGGGGTTTTGAATTAACCGGGCAGTTAGGCGATGTCATGAAAGAATCGGCCAATATCGCCTACAGTTACGTTATGTCCAACCTTGCGAAATATAAAGCAGATAACGCATTTTTTGATGAATCGATGGTCCACTTACACGTTCCTGAGGGAGCGACCCCCAAGGATGGCCCCAGTGCCGGTGTCACCATGGCAACCGCCCTGCTGTCCCTGGCCAAAAACAAAAAACTCGGGCGGCCGATGGCAATGACGGGTGAATTAACCCTGACGGGTCAGGTGCTGGCCGTCGGAGGTATACGTGAAAAAGTCATTGCCGCCAGGCGTATAGGCCTCAAGGAGTTAATTTTGCCCGAAGCAAACCGCGGCGATTTTGAAGAATTGCCAGGCTATTTACAAAAAGGCCTTAAAGTACATTTTGCTTCCAATTACCAGGACGTTTATAACGTGGCGTTTAGTTAAAGGTCCCGGGTTGTGGCACAACCATGAAAAACTGTTTTTTGGCCCGAGGTTTCCATACCCGACTTACTGATGAACTTTTTGCTTGAACTCAACCTCCTGATTTTATTATTCGCTGCCAACAGTGCGCCCGTTATTGCAGCCCGCTGTTTGGGGGATCTCTGGCGACGTCCCCTGGATGGTGGCCGGATAATGAGCGATGGTAATCCGTTATTTGGCTCTTCAAAAACCTGGCGAGGTATTGTAGCGGCACTCTTGTTTACTGGCATTGCCGCATGGGCGATGGGTTTGACTCTCGTTTTTGGTCTGTTATTCGGTTTCTTTGCGATGCTCGGTGACCTGTTCTCCAGCTTTATCAAAAGACGGTTGGGCAAGCCTCCCAGCAGCCAGGCATTGGTACTGGATCACCTCCCCGAAGCGCTCGTGCCACTTGTCTACGCAAGCTGGTCACTGAATTACAGCTGGATTATTGTAGTATTTGTTGCCCTGGTCTTTATGTTGACAGTACTTTTGGTATCGCCGATATTGTTTAAATTGGGGATTCGTAAAAAACCTTATTAGGTTTCGGCTGGGCGTGATCGCTGACCATTTGTCGTAGATTTTTTCAGCGTGTGCAGGGTAATTTCCGGGGGACAATTGAGCCGAATATTAACAATTGACGTACCCGATCCAACAGAAGTGTAACCCTGCATACCAAAATATCTCCAGGCGCCTTTGCCCATGAAACGAGGGCAGCGCGAGTCCAGCATTATAGGGGTCCCGCCCGGCAGGCAAATTTGCCCGCCGTGGGTATGGCCACAAAGAAAAACGTCGAATCCTGCATGACTGGCCTGGCGATACACTTCGGGTGTATGCGACAGCAATATTTTCACAACATTTTCAGGGCAACTGCCCATGGCTTTTTCAATGTTGTCTACTTGAAAAAAATGTGCATCATCAATGCCTGCCAGGTGGATTGACTCCTGGCCTCTTTTGATGGTGACGTTTTCATTCAGCAG
>CAMYIF010000156.1 GCA_947258415.1 uncultured Pseudomonadales bacterium | reverse complement strand
CGTACCGCGTTGATCTGTTTGATGAAGAAATTGAACAGTTACGCCTGTTTGACCCGGAAACCCAGCTGACCATTAAAAGCATTGACTCGGTGCACATATTACCTGCCAATGAATTCCCCCTTAATGAAGCTGCAATTGACCTTTTCCGGCAAAAATGGCGTACTACTTTTGACGTTGACCCGAAGTCTTGTCAGGTATACCAGGATATCTCGTCCAACATTACCCCGGCTGGAATCGAATATTATCTGCCTTTATTTTTCGATCACTGCGTTGACTTCCTGGCTTATTTACCTGCGTCAACGCTGGTCCTGAACACCCGGAATACAGAAACCGCCGCCAATAATTTCTGGCAAGAAGTCATCGAGCGTTATGAGCAGCGCCGCTACGATATAACACGCCCGATATTGGCCCCATCCGACATTTACCTGTCTTACAATGAATTGATGGCCCGGGTTAAAAACTTTGCCCGCATCAGGCTCTCCAGTGAACCGAGACCAAAAAAGACAGGTTATGCTCACGCCCAATGCCTGCCACCCCCCTTGTTCAACATTGACCATCATGTTGAAAACCCGCTTGGCGATATACAGACTTACCTTGGTACCTCAACCTCACGCGTGTTGTTTTGCGCGGAATCAGCCGGTCGGCGCGAAGTGTTACTGGAATTATTGCAGCGGATTGATATCCAGCCCGTTGACTACGACACCTGGCATTCATTTGTAGACAGCAACCAGACTCCGGGCATAACCATCGCCCGCCTCGACCGTGGCCTGCACCTGTTATCCCCGGATATCGTAATAATCAGCGAAGCGCAAATGTTCGGCCAGCAGGTATTGCAAAGACGGCGGCGCGGAAAAACCAGGGATCAAAGCGACCTGATCATTAAAAACCTCGCCGAGCTTCAACCAGGCAGCCCGGTAGTTCATATTGATCATGGTGTCGGGCGCTACCGGGGGCTCGAGACCCTGAAACTGGATGATCAGGAAAATGAGTTCCTGGTGCTTGAATACGCGGACGGGGCCAAACTTTATATCCCGATAGCTTCGCTACAACTCATCAGTCGTTATACCGGGGCCAGTGAGGAGTCGGCACCATTACACAAGCTCGGCAGCGATAAATGGCAACGTGCCAGGCGCAAGGCTGCCGAACAGGTTAACGATACTGCGGCAGAATTGCTGGAAATACACGCCCGGCGTGCAGCCCGAAAAGGCGTCTCTTTTGAGCTGTGCGAAAAAAATTATCAACGTTTTTGTATGGGATTTCCTTTTGAAGAAACAGCCGACCAGCTTGCCGCCATTGAAACCACGGTCAGCGACATGTTATCGGACAAATCAATGGACCGCCTGATCTGCGGTGATGTTGGTTTTGGTAAAACCGAAGTCGCCATGCGGGCCGCCTTTATCGCCGCAGACAGCGGCAGGCAGGTAGCCTTGCTGGTGCCGACCACGCTGTTGGCACAACAACATTACGAATCCTTCAAGGACAGGTTCGCCGACTGGCCTATCAATGTCGAAGTGGTTTCGCGGTTCCGGACCAAAACCGAACAGGACGCAATATTGGGAAGGCTGGCCTCGGGGCAAACAGACATCATTATTGGCACCCACAAATTACTCAGCAGTGATATTCGTTTCAAAAACCTGGGCCTGTTAATCATCGACGAAGAGCACCGTTTCGGGGTTCGCCAGAAAGAAAAAATCAAGGCACTGCGCGCCGAGCTGGATATTCTTACCCTGACGGCTACGCCCATACCGAGAACACTGAACATGGCGATGTCGGGCGTTCGGGATATTTCCATTATCAGCTCACCACCCGCCAAACGGTTATCGATAAAGACCTTTGCCTTGCCGCAAAATGATGCCGCGCGAAAAGAAGCGATCACCAGGGAATTGTTACGAGGCGGCCAGGTTTATTTACTTCACAACGAGGTTACCAGCATAGAACGCAAGGCTGTCGACATCGCAAAACTCGTCCCTGAGGCCCGGGTAGGTATAGCCCACGGTCAAATGCGCGAACGCGAGCTTGAACAGAAAATGGCCGATTTTTACCATAATCGTTTTAATGTACTGGTGTGTACAACCATTATTGAAACCGGTATCGACATACCTTCGGCCAACACCATTATTATTGAACGCGCGGACAAGTTTGGCCTTGCCCAGTTACATCAACTGCGCGGACGAGTCGGCCGATCCCACCACCAGGCCTACGCCTACCTGCTGACCCCGGGGAAAAAAATCAGTGCCGATGCGACCAAGCGTATCGACGCCATCGTCAATACCCAGGAACTGGGTGCCGGCTTTACCCTGGCGACTCACGATATGGAAATAAGGGGAGCAGGTGAATTGCTCGGCGATAGCCAGAGCGGGCAAATCCACGAAATAGGTTTCTCGCTTTACGCCGAACTGCTCGAGCAGGCCATCAAGTCGATCAGGAATGGTAGCGAGTTAAACCTCGACAACCCGTTACGGCAAACAACCGAAATAAACCTGCACTTGCCTGCGCTGATCCCCGAGACCTATTTGCCCGACGTTCATGCCAGGTTAATCCTGTACAAGCGAATTGCCAGCGCAAAAGATGAACAGGATCTGAAGGAATTGAAAGTGGAGATGATCGATCGATTCGGGCTGTTCGATGCACCGATAAATAATCTGTTTGAGACAACTTCGCTAAAAATCAAGGCCATGGCTATGGGCGTCCGCAAACTGGATATCACCGATCATAGGGGTAAAATTGAATTTGACGCACTAACCCGCGTCAAACCCGAAAGCCTGATCAGCCTGATCCAGCAACAACCGGCCATATTCAAACTTGACGGTGCAGATCGATTACGTTTTACCCTGTCATTACCGGACGCTGAAGCAAGAATCAAGAAAAGCCATGAGTTACTGGACCAATTGGCAATCGCTTAGCATAATGACCCAGTTAATTTCCATATAATGCTCAATCATTAACCAGAAAAAGTATGACATTTATTTCTTTTCGACTGACCAGTTACATTTTGCTTGTTGTTTCGGGCATGCTGTTGATGCCTTTTTCAGCCATGGCTGAAACAAGTGACAAGCCCAAATGGTACCAGGTTGAAATTATCCTGTTTGCCCACGAACCCTATGGTGTTTCACCCACAGAACACTGGCGCGATGATTATAATCCGTTATACCCGGAAAATACGGTTATTCTCAAGCCGGTTAATAACCAGGCTGATTCTTCAGCGACAGAAGTCATTCGGTCAGCTAGCGAACTTCCTGTGCAACCGAACGCTGCAACCGGCATTGCAGGCACCCCGTCATTGGAAGTAGATGAGCCGGTCGACACTGTCATCAGTATCGACAAGGACCCCTACATAATACTTCCTTCGCAGGAATGGCAATTAAACGATGAGTTGCAACGGCTTAAACGTAGTGGCGAATACAGGGTGCTGGAGCATTTTGCCTGGAGGCAACCAGTGAACAGGCGCGAAAAAAGCCGGCCAATACTTGTCCAGGGCGGCAATCAATATGGCCTGTATTTCGAAGTTGAAGGTTTGATCACGGTCAGTGAAAATCGTTATTTGCACGTGGATAGCAATTTATTCTTTTCAAAGTACACGCTGGACCCATATAAAAACTTCATCGATTGGTCAACATTGAGGGAATCACCTCTGATGAGCGCCAATAAAGTCGATACACCCCCGGCGCTTTCATACCAGGGGCTGGAACCAAGAACCGATAAAGGGGCAATATCGTTTCAGGGTCCAAACCAGCAATATCGACGTGAATATGCCACACCTCTCAAACCCATTCGCCGTGTTCGTGCGGGCGAGCTTCACTACCTGGATCACCCCCTTTTTGGACTACTGGTAAAATTGACGCCATACCA
>CAMYIF010000155.1 GCA_947258415.1 uncultured Pseudomonadales bacterium | reverse complement strand
CCAAGTTGGATGCCTCAGTGTCTCAGTTGGGTCGGTAGCTGCCGCTGATTAATAAAATCTGAGCGTCTGCTTTCTCGATATTTTCCTTTTTTCCAAACGGTTACACTATGGGTGGCACGAGGACTTATAGTTTTCGAATTTCCAGTTCGACTCCAGTACTCCGTTCCAATTTCATTCTTCCTGTTTACTTGTTAGCTGCAAGAATAGCTTCATGATCAGCAGTAACCACGGTGTTCCATGGAGCAATAAATCAAACATGTCGAGGAGTTCGGTGAGCTCACCCGAAGCCAGCATTTTGAGCTTTTCCCATAGATGCGGTTCGGGTGTGAAAGGAGCTAATCCCAGCGTGAGAGATAGCACAATCAATATAGACAGGGGTATTCGGTCAAATAAACTACGCATAGTAGATATAGATGGAGAGATTGCGGGGACAGTATACCTATTTCTAAAAGCAGCAATCAGTAAATAGTTATACTGTCCCCGGTTTTGTTACTGGGCGGTTGCTTCCAGGTTGAGCAGGGCGGGTACGTCAATCGGCTTGTATTTTTTGATTCTGGCTAAATCGAGGGGTTTTCTCGGTTTGGCTGTCACGATAAATTTGGATTTCCCCGCCAGGTATTCCTTGTAGGGATCGATCACATATTTATCAAACTCGATGCCATTCTTTTTACCAAAGTATTGCAGGGCATTTAGATGGGCTCTGAATATCTGCTCTGGTGTCAGTCCCAGCCTGGTGCAGTATTTTTCAACCCGCTTGTTTAATGACTGATCCGTTATTTCAATTTGCAGGCTGCGCATCGTGGGTTGATAGCTGGCTCCCATGGCCGCGCCCGACATTAAATCCCCAACCACCGACGCTTCTATCTCAACGTCGATCATATCGACGATGTCGAAGTCCATTTCGGTTATAAAATGAGTTTCGGCCTGCCGCAGGGTGACTGAAGTTGACACAATCAGCTCATCGTAACCGAGTTCACCGAGGGTCCTGGGTGAAAAGCCGTATTTTCCGACACCTATTACGCCACCATGCCGGATATCTGCAGGCGCGAGCTGCTCGCAGTGTTTATTGTAAATATCCCGGTAGTAATCCGCCGAGGCCGAAACTTTTATATTTTCAGCGATGATACCGAAATACTCCGGTGGCCCGCCAAAGGGTGCCTGCGATCCGGCTGACAAATTACCCAGGTTCAAAAGTGCGAGGAAATTTGGAGTGTTGATACCCAGGCGTCCGATAACAATATTGTCACGGAAACCCTTGACCTGGATCTTTACGTCGTCAATGGTAAGTTCGCCCGTCAAGGTTGAACTGATGCCACCATATTCGAGCTCCGCATAGGGTTCCATTCCCATGACTACGGCATCCACGCCATCGCTGACCTGGTAATGTAAATACGCTTTGGCACCGCCATAGCCCAGGCCGACCACTAAAATAAATCCGAAAAGAAGACCTTTCATAAACCACACTTTTGCCACGCTGTCGGCGTGGCATTATTCATTATTTTGATGGCTCGATTATAGTTGCTGAATCGGACTGTGTAGGAGGAAATAGCCTATATGGGGACAGACCCTGTTTTACTAGATGCCGCCCGCTGTGGTCGCATCCCTCAACCATCCAGGGAAACATTCACAAATTCGGGACTCTGCGGTCAGTTTTTACCAGGGAATACTACTACCGTCATACTCGATGAACTGCCCGCTTTGTGCGAGCCCAGCAGTTTGGAGAATACCTTTTAACCCGGAGACACTCTCATCCGTGCTGATTTCCGCGTTGGGACCACCCATTTCTGTTTGCACCCAACCCGGGTGCAGACTTATGACGCTTATTTCACGGTCGGCGAGATCAATGGAAAGGCATTTAACAACCTGGTTTACGGCCGTCTTGGAGCTGCGATAGATGTAGCTTCCGCCGCTGGTATTGTCTGCAATACTGCCGACTTTGCTGCTGATAACCGCGACCAGCTTTTGCTGACTGGCCGCCACCTGTTCGACCAACGCCTGTGCCAGCATGAGCGGTGCGATCGTGTTGACTTCAAGCACCTGCCGCCATTCTTCCGCGTCGATCTCACCAAAGCTGGCGCCTTTCGAACCATAGATGCCCGCGTTGCTTAACAAGATATCAATCGGCCTGTTACCAAGCTGATCTGCCAGGGCTGCCATCTGTTCGTAATTGGTGACATCGAGTGCATGAACTTCGATGGCCAGACCCCGGTCGCTTAGTGCCTGCAATTCCCCGGCATCGGCAGGGTTTCTGCAACAGGCGAGCACCTGCCATCCATCCTCCGCAAACTGCTCGCTTAACTTCAGACCAATGCCGCGATTGGCACCAGTGATCAAAATGGTTGGATTTGTCATCCGAGTGTCCCCTGTTTTTTACGATTTATTTAAAACCCTGGTTGCCTAAATTGTGAAACTAGGTGCCAACAATTTTCAGGTTGACCGTCTAACCGGTATACTGTCCCAATAATTACCCAAATAACAATAATATTTGGTAATTGCAAAGGATAAATAACGGTCGATCGGTCGGGGTAGGGGCAGCGTTATGAAATTGATTAGCACTTTAGTATCCACATTGTTTTTTATGACAATTTCCTCGGTGTTTGCAGCCGATGAGGTCAAAACCGTCAACATTGGCGATACGGAGATATTCTACGAATACCGGCCAACTGAAACGGATGTGGCCACACTGACGCTGATTGCACAGGTTTCTGAAACCAACGATTCACTGCGGGGATTGAAAAATACCGATCGGCGCCGCTTGCGCAAGCTCGGGCAATTGATCTACCAATGCAAACTGATGCTTTACAAGTCCGGTAAAAGCGATCTCACTGCTGACGGCAAAGCCCCGGTCCTGATCTCCAAGAACTACAGCCTGTTTACCGGCGTGGATTTGCCTTTAGCCTCCGATGAACGCGTGGGCATCCAGGCCGCGGCACTGCAAGCCGTCGATGTTGACAGTTTGTTCAGCCCCACCCTGGGTGGCAAGGATACGCTCAAGAAGACCTGGGAAACCCTGGGTGAGGATTCTGCACTCAACCTGAAGCAGTTTAATGTCAATGTTTTGCAGGAAACAGATTTAATCGAGACCTCCGAAAGTGTCGATATCATTGCCCGGTTCCCGGTATTCCAGGTCGAAAAACCCGTTTCTCAATGGATTTATAACTTTAACCTGAAAGACTTCAAACAGGCAATTCACCATATCGATGAAAACTGTACGCCGGTCAAGTTCAGGGCGATGATCGAGCAGAAAACCTAGCAGTTGATCCACCGATGCCTGTTAGGCCAGGCGGTTCGTCCTCGATTATTTGACTCTACCGATAGCCCCAATTCCCCAACAGCCTGGTAAAGACTCTAAATGTTTCCGGCAACGGCGGCACTGCCGCCCGAAATTTCGATCGGGACCTGATGCGGTCAAGATCGCCATCTAGTCCCTTTTCCCTCCAAATCTTTAAAAATCCACTCAAGAAAATGCCCTAAGGGGCCGATATAGCCTGTATCACCCGCAAGGGTCTGGAAAATGCATGTGCATTTAAAGAGAAGTGGAGACGGTGTCTCATAACTTCGAAGGAATATTCGTGGGTATTAATTTGGCGACCAAATACGATTGGAAATCCCGAATCCCCGTTCTGATAGCAATTCTGTTGCTGATTATTTCTAACGGTGTTCTGGCGTCTACTTCGACAGTTCAGCTGAGTGAAGATGAAAAGCGATGGTTAAGCGAGCATCCATCGATTCGTCTCGCAGTTGATATCGACTGGTCGCCGTTCGAATACATCGATGACGAAAACCAATATGTTGGCATGGCCGCCGAATATATCGCGCTGGTAGGTCGAAAGCTTGGTATCGAGTTTGAAG
>CAMYIF010000154.1 GCA_947258415.1 uncultured Pseudomonadales bacterium | reverse complement strand
AATCGCCGGGCACACCGACAGCGTGGGTGATGACGCCTATAACCTGGCCTTAAGTCAAAAGCGGGCAGATGCCGTGAAGGCCTATATTGCTAATGCTGCTACCAATGTGGGGCAGATTAGCAGTATTGGTTACGGTGAGAGCCAACCCGTTGAGTCAAATGATACCGACGCGGGCAGGGCGCTGAATCGTCGGATCGAATTTAAACTTGAACGTAATTAACTGGAGTAAAACAATGACTTACTTGGTTTCAAAACTATTAGTCTGGCTAATTCTGGCCTTTCTGCTGGGGATCGTCATGGGTCTCTTTTCTAATCTTGGGCAGGGTGAAAACTCATGATTATTTTTATCTTACAATCCGCATTCTTGCTGCTGTTGAGTTTTGTTATCGGCCTGTTGATCGGCCGGTTTATAAAGCGAAGACTGCTCAACTGGGCCGCGATTAGCTTCAGGGAAGATCATACTACGGGCATTACAACGGGAAAGCCTGTAACGATTACACCTGTTGTTGGCGACCGGAATGATGTTTCGTTTTCCGCCGGCATTAAGCCTGATGACCTGCAAATCATCGAAGGAATTGGCCCGGCCATGGAATCGGTATTGAAGGAAAACGGGATCGCAACCTGGTCGCAGCTCGCTGCCAAAACTGTATCGGAGTTGCGCGGCATTCTGGACCAGTACGGCAAGAAATATCAAATCATCGACCCGACCACCTGGCTGGAGCAGGCAAGGCTGGCGGCTGAGGGAAGATCTGAGGATCTTATCCGACTGCAAAAAATGGATGGCGTATCGAAGCTGGAGAACATACTTGATCGAGACAAGAAAAGTGGATTCGGCAAGTATCAGCAGGACGATCTGAAAATAGTCGAAGGCATTGGTCCGAAGATCGAGGTGTTGTTGAATGGCGCGGGAATAAATACCTGGCAAGCGCTTGCACAAACCGAGCTGTCAACGATAAAGGATATTCTTCGAGCGGCGGGCCCGAGATACCGACTGGCCGTCCCTGAAAGTTGGCCATTACAGGCTAAGCTTGCCGACAATGGCGAATGGAGTAAGCTGAAACAGTGCCAGGACAGGTTGCGGGATATTCGTCCAGTTCGAGTCGACCATTCCAGGATGGAAGCCATTACTTAAGAAAAAGCCTTGTTCATTAATCCTGTGTGACTGGCACGACTATTTCAAACAGCCAGTCACACAGTTTTAACATAACAGATGCCTGCTTACTCTTCTTCATCGAGTTCATGAATGGGCTCTACCTTTGGAATCTCCAGGCAAAAACTCGAACCTTTACCCAGCTCGCTTTCAACTTTTACCTCGCCCCGGTGGCGTCGCGCGACTGCATCGACAAAAGCCAGGCCGAGCCCGATACCATATTTGCGCTCGACACCCGCACCCTGAATTCGCCTGAACCGTTCGAATAAATGTGGCAGTTCGTCGCTGGAAATGCCGGAACCCTTGTCGATAACGCAACAGGAAATCTGATTCTCATTCAGCTTTACTGTGACACGAACACTGGAGCCAGCTTCGCTGTGTTTGATTGCATTGGACAACAGGTTCAGTATTGCCCGTTCCAGCAAATCAGGTTCTGCATGTGTCCATAGTTCATCCTGGTCAAATTCGTGCTTGATGGATACCTGCATCTTGTTTGACAGCCCCCAGATCTGGTCGATTGCGTTCAAAACCACGCTGTTAAAATCGATATCGTAGAACTTGATATTCTCGCTGGTGTTGGCGCGTGACAGTTGCAAAAACTGTTCGGCAAGGTGTAGCGTTTTATGGGTGTTATTTTCCATGCCGTCGAGCATGGAGCGCATCTCATCGATGCTGGCTTTGTTTTTTGCCAGCTCAATCAGGGCGATGATTGATGACAAGGGGGCGCGTAAGTCGTGGGACAGGAAATTAAGCGCCTCGTTACGTTTGCGTTCACTGGCTTTCAGCAAACTTATGTCGGAAAAATTGACAACGAAACCATCAAAAACGTCACCGATAATTCTCAGCGGGCTTATTTCAATCATCAATTCACGACCCGTTTCATGCCGCGCATGTGCTAGCACGCGTTCCTGCCTGAACAGCACCTGTTGCAACAGGGACGTCCAGCTGGCGCCCTCTTTCAGGTGGATATGCTCGACGACTTGAGTTAACGACTCACCATTAATTTTGGCATCATCGTCATCATACAGATACCATCCGGCACGATGGTTGGATAACATTACCTGGCCCCGACTGCTGCAGATTAGCAAGCCGTCGGCCATACCGGACAAACTGTCGTCAATGATCCGTCTGAGCTCTTCGTATTCGCCGCCCAATGCCTGCACCTGTTTGATTTTCGATTGCACGACATCTTCAACGTATGCGTTGTGACCCGGTCCGGTTTCCCAGGGAGACTTAATCAGGTTATTGAGCAGGCGCATTTCTCCATCACTGATCACCGTGTCAGGCTCAATATTTAAACCCAGCCTGCATGAGTGATTGTTATGGCGTACCGGGGCCCAATACTGACTGCCAGCCACGGTCCAGCTGTCAGGCACAATTTGTTTCGTGATACCGTCAGGTGCCGGGCCCTGGCGGGCAAGATTCAAGCCATTTTCATCCTGCAGCACCCAGCCTGTGATCGGGATGAACAACTTAATAAAATTGATCTCGTCGCTAAGGTTTCGCTCACCGCGCATACTCAACGCTTTCTGTTTAACCGACAACCGGTTTAGCTCGACATTAATGTGGCGCATCGCAAGCACCAGCCGGCGCCAGCTCCACAACGGATAGCTGATCACCTGGAACAGCAGTATGCTGGACACCGGTATCCATATCTGAAAAAGCCATAGCAACACGGCCACCAGGGACAGGGTGGCAGCGACAATGCCGAACAACACCAGCAGGGTACTGGCGGGATTCACGTAGGGGTAGATCAACATTGGCAGGGCGACAAACATGGCGGTTAACAATATCAGCCAGATTGTTTCCAGCTCGATAATACGTAAATCATTCAGAATCGAGTCAATGATGTTTGCGATAATCTCGACGCCGGGCATGCGGCCGCTATCGCCGGACAGTGGTGTCGGCAAAGCATCGCTCAAGCCCTGGGCGGTGGTTCCGATCAACACAATTTTGTCTCGAAACAGGTCTTTCGAGTATTGTCCGGACATGACTTGCGAATAACCGATTTGTTGAAAATGACCCGGTGGCCCCGCAAACGGTATCAGAAAGGGGTACTCTCGATACCATTGCATTGAAGAGTATTGATCCTTTTGTTCGGGGGTTTTAACTTTACGCTCGAGTTCGGTTGCGTCATCGGTGATACCCAGCAATGCGAGGCTGAAATGCTTCCAGTAAGGCTTACCAATTCCTTCCTTCAGGAATACCCTGCGCGCAATACCATCGGCACCAATATCCATATGAACATGCCCAAGCGCCGCGGCATTGCCTGCTAACCCGGGTAAAGGTAAAGCTTCTATCGGAAACGAGTTACTGCTTTTCTGCGCCATGAAAACCGGTAACACGACTTTACCGCTTGCTTCCATCGCGCGTGCCAGCAGTACATCGGACTGTGGGTCGCTGGCATCGGGCTCACTAAAAATAATATCCAGGCCGATGGCGCGGGGTGATTCGAGATCGAGTTTGTCGATCAGGCTCGCATGGATTGATCGTGACCAGGGCCAACGTCCCAACTCGCGCAGGCTTTCATCATCAATGGCGACAATGATGATTTCATCAGAAACGGGCCGTGTCCAGAATGACAACTGGGCGTCGTATAAAAGGTTATCCCAGCGCCATAGGAGGTTGCTATGAACAAATAACCCGGAAACGACTGCCAATATTGCAACCAGCAACAGGTGTTCGAGCACGCCCGAGTGGTTGCCCCTGCTATGAATCAGGTTCACAGGACGAGTAGTAAAAATCCAATCGGTAGTATGATCTTCCAGGCGTAGAAATCTTCAGTAGACGGTTCCTCAATTACAAAGCGTTTAACCGATTCAAAACCTTCTAGTCGATACTGATCGACCCCCCTGACCCGCAGGTAATATTGTCCGGGCGCCAATTGGTCAGGCTGGATTTCACTGTTGTCGGTCCTGTTATCAACGGAAA
>CAMYIF010000153.1 GCA_947258415.1 uncultured Pseudomonadales bacterium | reverse complement strand
CCTTTCACGGCGGTAACAGGGGTTCGAATCCCCTTGGGGACGCCACTTATTCTGTAAGTAAATCAAAGACTTGGCTTTTGCTAGGTCTTTTTTTTGCCTGCAGAAAATCTCCTGATATCAAGCTCAGGTTTAAATTTCCCCACGACAATTTTTTATCTTCAATAGGGTACCAGAACCAGCCTGTCAACCAGTGAGTTAGTAGCACATCTTTTAGTTAGAGTCTTAATGCAAGAGTGTTCAGTTCATTGTCATCTGTGCCCGGATGAGGCAACCGGAGCCGCGACCACCTGGCGTGGCCCATAACTTCAGAATCAGATAAGATACGCTGTTTATCAACGCCGCTATCCGCCGCGCTTTAACAGCACCGGGCTGGAAGCCATTTACATGCTTCCAGTTTAGACAGGACCGTAAAACGATAATGTTGTGCTGGTCTATACTAAACTGACAAAGGAAATTTATCCCACCGGGTCATCGTGACCTGCCGGCCAAACAGATATGAACGACGACTCCATAGCAATTGCAGAAAACTTTCCATTTAAAACAGTGAGTGATGAGACCGCGGAATCAGGTTTGGGCCTGTTGCAAAGACCGCCGACGATTCCCGATTATCTCCAGGACACCTACTGGTGGGCCTATCTGCATCCCAAGTCACTATGGTTTTTTGAAAGAGAGTGGGTGGTTAACCTGATCCTTTGGGGAAACATGAAGAAACTCACTAATGCAGTGCTGGATGAAACGAATTTCGAGCAGGGCAGTGAGGTGTTACAGGTAGCCTGTGTTTACGGTAACTTTTCTGACCGATTGGCCTCGCATCTGGCCATCTCGCATTCAAAGCTCAGTATTATTGACGTCGCGCCAATTCAGTTGCGTAATGTTAAGAAAAAACTGGATGATCACGATAATGTTTCGGTACACCATCAGGATTCAACCGATATGTTATTTGCGAATGACAGCTTTAATCATAGCGTGGTCTTTTTTCTTTTGCATGAGCAACCCGAAGAGGCGCTGCGCAAGACCATAGCCGAGGCGGTCAGGGTGACACGACCCGGCGGTAAGGTAGTTTTTGTTGATTATCACGGACCGCATCGCTCTAACCCCATGCGTTACCTGATGAAACCGGTGCTAACCATGCTTGAGCCTTACGCTCTGGCACTGTGGCGTGACGCATTGACCGTTTTCCTGCCGGCAGAGATCAGGCAGGAGCAAATTTCGAGCGAGTTTTATTTTGGCGGGCTTTACCAGAAAGTGGTGCTTCAGCTTTAAATCTCCTTGTTAGCAATTAATAGGCTTGCCTCACCACACCTTTTCAAAAAAACACTACTTTTCTCTGACAAAGTGCAGTCAGAAAGGATAGCTGTAAAGAGTCGATAAAGTGGGTTGGACTGCTTTTGTGGTAAACTGAGCGCTCAATAGCTGGATTGTCCGGCTCAGACCGCTTTTGGCAACGCAATCAATTTATGCTGTCAGTAAGCATCACGTTCAAATCACATTCAGGCTAAACTTTGCCAGATTATTACCAAGGCAAAACCCATTCGATAATTGCAGGAGCCTTCACCATGGAAGCAGAACAGCAGGAAATATATCAGTTCATTGCCGTTCACATGCCTTTTAACAGTTTACCCGAAGAGGCTATACGGGAGCTGGCACTATCTGTAGAAATCGCCTATTTCAGAGCAGGTTCGACTATCCTCAATTTCGGCGATCCGATTAAGGATTTGTACCTGATTCGCAGTGGTGCAGTGGAGATATTTCGCCGTGACGGCGAGTTATATAATCGCCTCGATGAAGGGGCTGTTTTTGGCCAGATGGGTATTTTACTGCAGGGCCGTGTTCGTTATCCGGCAACAGCCCTTGAAGATACGCTTACCTACTGCATCCCTGCAGAGGTCTTCTTGCGATTCTGTCAGCAATATGAATCGTTTGCCGATTATTTTGACGAAAGTGCTTCACTACGCCAGGCTATTAACGAACACGCTGACAAAAATGATATGACGAGCGTGAAGGCAGTCAGCCTGTTGAGCCGCGAACCCGTAAAAGTAAAGGCCAGTACCAGTATTCAGGATGTTGCCATACTGATGTCTGAGCAGCGTGCATCTGCGTTATTAGTTGACGATGATGACCATTCGCTGCTCGGTATTATTACCGACCAGGATCTGCGAGACCGGGTACTGGCACCCGGCTTAAATCCTGATTTGCCGGTTGCCGATGTCATGACGACGGATCCCATCACCATCGATAGCGACGCCTATGTCTATGAAGCTATGTTAGAGATGCTAAGGGCCAACGTTTACCATTTACCGATAATCAGGAAAAAGTTACCGATCGGCATTCTGGAGATGTCCGATATCATGCGCTACGAATCGCAGAACAGCCTGTTGCTGGTGCAGGGCATATTCCAACAGACCACAGTCGAGGGTCTGCAAGACTATGCGCCACAGATTTCTTCGGTATTTGCGCGCATGGTGGCAGAAGATGCCAATTCGCACATGATAGGCAGTGCCATGGCAGTTATCGGGCGCACCATAAAGCAACGTTTAATTGAGCTGGCAGAAGAGACGCTGGGTAAACCGCCGGTACCTTATTGTTTTCTGGCGCTTGGATCGATGGCCAGAGATGAGCAATTGCTGGTAACCGATCAGGACAATGCCATCATTATGGATGACGCCTACGATGAAAAATTGCATTATGATTATTTCCAGCAACTGGGAGATTTTGTGTCTGATGGTCTGGCCGCATGCGGGTATACCTATTGCACCGGAGGCATCATGGCCTCCAACCCGGAATGGCGTCTGACCCTTGAAGGATGGAAAAAAGTTTTTCGGCGATGGATAGAGAAGCCCGATCCGAGGGCATTACTTAATAGCTCGATTTTCTTTGACCTCGATGCCGTTTGTGGTGAAGAGCGGTGGGCACAGGAGTTAAGAGACCTGATTGCCGGGCTGGCGCCGAATAACAGGGGCTTCCTGGCTGCACTGGCACGAAATACGCTCAATCGAACGCCGCCGTTGGGGTTTTTCAAGGATTTTGTCGTTGAGCAGGATGGCCGGCAAAGAAAAGTAATTAACCTTAAACGACGGGGCACGGCGCCGCTAACGGACGTCATAAGAGTGCATGCACTGGCAGCAGGTTCTACCGAAATTAACTCCTTCCGACGGCTGGAAGATATTGAAAATGCGGCTCTATTGCAGCCCGGCAAAACCAGGGAACTCAGTGACGCACTGGAATACATATCGATGGTTCGTATCAGGCACCAGGCCTATGCAGTCGGTTTAAATGAAGAGCCCGATAATAGTGTTGCTCCGGATACATTGTCGAAATTTGAGCGGCGTAATCTGAAGGATGCGTTTCAGGTGCTGGATAACGCACAGAAAGCGATCAAATACCGCTATCACGCCGGTTCGAAGATTTAATATGAGTACACTGACTAAACCTTTCGCATTGCCCGAAGACTGGCAAATTTTTTATTCAACGCAGGCGAGGGAGGCAAGTAACCCCGGGCTGGCAGAATTTTATCGGCAGGGACTCGTGGCATCCCCAGAAACGCCCGTTGGCGATATTGAAATGGTCGCTCTGGATTTTGAGACGACAGGCCTTAACGCCGAGGAAGATCATATATTGAGTATCGGCCTGGTGCCATTCGATATTTCACGTATTTATCCGGGACGGTCACAGGAGTGGGTGATCGATCCGGGCGAACCGGTGTCGGATGAGTCCATTTTAATACACGGTATTACCCACAGTGAACTTGAGGAAGCTCCCGCTTTTACGCGCGTCCTCTATCAGTTTTTAAAGAATATTGCCGGTAAGCTGGTTGTGGTTCATTACCGTTATATAGAGCGCGAATTTCTTAGAAAAAAAATTGCTGACCTCATCAATGAGCCCCTTATCTTCCCGGTCGCTGACACCCTCGAGCTGGAGCATGACATCCTCAATGGTCAACGTGGTGTTTTCAGCCGGCTATTCAAAAAATCCCGCCAGTCGGTGCGATTGCCGGATGCCCGGTCAAGGTACGGTCTGCCTGCGTATCAGAACCACAATGCCATGACCGATGCACTGGCGACCGCAGAGCTTTTTCAGGCCCA
>CAMYIF010000152.1:680-4836 GCA_947258415.1 uncultured Pseudomonadales bacterium | reverse complement strand
TTGATGAATTATTACGCTTAACGCGGTCTAAGTTCGACAAGGTGCAGATTCGCAAGCCCGATGCTTCGAGGGCACGCTCAAAAGAGCAATATCTGCTAGCTCGCGGTTATCATGGCTAATTGTGCGTTGTTAGCACGCCAAAACCGGTGTAGATTAGAGTTATCAGGCAAATAATTGAACAAGCTTAACGAGAGGGTAATGCCTTGAATGATATGGCAAAAAATTTAATCCTGTGGATTATCATAGCTGCAGTACTGTTGACTGTATTCAATAATTTCAATACCGGTCCAAAACCACTTCAGCTCGACTATTCTGAATTTGTTACTGCCGTGCAGAATGGTGAAGTACAGAAAGTCACTATTGAAGGTTATACCATCAAGGGTGAGCGAAAGGGCGGCGGTAGTTTCCAGACAATTCGTCCCGCGCTCCAGGACCCGAAACTGATCGACGATTTGCTCGAGAACAGGGTGCAGGTAATCGGCAAGCAACCCGAGCAACAAAGCATCTGGACCCAGTTGCTGGTAGCGGCTTTCCCTATCCTTGTTATTTTGGCTGTATTTATGTTTTTCATGCGCCAAATGCAGGGCGGCGGAGGCGGCGGCAAAGGGCCAATGTCTTTCGGTAAGAGCAAGGCGCGTTTGCTTGGTGAAGACCAGGTGAAAACAACCTTTGCCGATGTAGCCGGTGTCGAAGAGGCCAAGGAAGATGTACAGGAACTGGTCGAGTTCCTGCGCGAGCCGGGCAAATTCCAGCGCCTGGGCGGGCACATCCCGCGCGGCGTATTGCTGGTGGGTCCCCCGGGAACCGGTAAAACCCTGTTGGCCAAAGCCATCGCCGGCGAAGCCAAAGTGCCTTTCTTCACCATTTCCGGTTCTGACTTTGTCGAGATGTTTGTCGGTGTTGGTGCATCGCGAGTTCGCGACATGTTCGAGCAGGCCAAGAAACAGGCACCTTGTATCATCTTTATCGACGAAATAGACGCGGTGGGTCGTCACCGAGGCGCGGGCCTTGGCGGCGGTCACGACGAAAGGGAGCAAACCCTCAACCAGTTATTGGTTGAAATGGACGGATTCGAAGGCAAGGAGGGCGTGATTGTCATCGCTGCGACAAACCGTCCGGACGTGCTTGACCCGGCGCTGTTACGCCCGGGCCGATTCGACCGCCAGGTGGTAGTCGGTCTTCCTGATATTCGCGGCCGGGATCAAATTCTTAAAGTACACATGCGCAAGGTTCCCCTGGCCGAAGACGCCGATGCCAGCGTTATAGCGCGCGGAACCCCCGGGTTCTCCGGTGCTGACCTTGCCAACCTGGTCAACGAGGCGGCCCTGTTCGCTGCGCGCGCCGGGAAACGCGTGGTCGGTATGCAGGAATTTGAGTTGGCCAAAGACAAGATCATGATGGGTGCCGAACGCCGCTCCATGGTGATGTCGGATAAAGAAAAGCGTAATACCGCTTATCATGAAGCAGGACATGCCATTGTTGGTCTGATGATGCCCGAGCATGATCCGGTCTACAAGGTCAGCATTATCCCCCGCGGCCGGGCACTGGGGGTTACCATGTTCCTCCCGGAAGAGGATCGTTATAGTATTAGCAAGCGTTCGCTGATCAGCCAGGTGAGCAGTCTCTTCGGTGGCCGGATTGCAGAAGAAATGACACTGGGTTTTGATGGCGTGACTACCGGTGCGTCGAATGATATTCAGCGGGCTACGACAATGGTTCGTAATATGGTGACAAAATGGGGATTGTCCGAAAAGATGGGTCCCCTGATGTACGAAGAAGACGATGGAGAAGTCTTTTTAGGGCGCTCGGCCACCCAGCACCAGAGCCATGTTTCTGCCGAAACGCGTCACATGATTGATGAAGAAATTCGTGCCATTATCGATGAATGCTATGCCAATGCTAAAAAGATACTCGAAGACAATGTCGAGAAGTTGCATACCATGGCCGATGCGTTGATGGTTTATGAAACCATCGACCAGGATCAGATAAAAGATATCATGGCGGGTAAAAACCCCAAGCCTCCAGCTGACTGGACTAGTGGCAAGCCAGCTTCTTCTGACGAAGAGAAAGCCTCTTCTTCAGACAAAAAAGAACAACCAGACCAGGATGATACCGACGGGCGACCTGCTGGCGCACACTAATTACAAGAGCCAGCTCCAATGGCCCAATCCTTGACAGAAGAAGGGCAGCTCACCTTAAAATGCGCTGCCCGCGAACTCGATTTATCGACCCCGAAGATAATGGGGGTTTTGAATGTAACCCCCGATTCCTTTTCTGACGGCGGCCTTTATTTAGATAAACACCACGACAGGGCCCTTGCCCGCGCCGAATGCATGCTGAGTGAAGGTGCCAGCATAATCGACGTTGGCGGCGAATCGACCCGACCCGGTGCCAGGCCGGTTAGCGTTCAGGAAGAGCTGGACAGGGTGCTGGGCGTTGTTGAAGCAATAACAGGTCGAATGCAGGTAATCGTTTCGGTAGACACAAGCACGCCCGAGGTGATGCTGGCTGTGGCCGATGCCGGCGCAGGTATAATAAATGATGTGCGTGCCCTGACACGGCCCGGTGCCCTGGAAACGGCAGCAAGACTGTCTCTACCCGTGTGCCTTATGCACATGCAGGGACAGCCTGATACGATGCAGGTTGCGCCTCGATACCGGCAGCCGGTAGCAGATGTTTACGACTTTTTGCAGACCCGGGTTGACGCCTGTGAGCAGGCCGGTATTTCAAGGCATAATATAATAATCGACCCGGGATTTGGCTTTGGCAAAACACTCGCACACAACCTGGAAATATTAAATCAACTGGATGCGTTCAGTGAGATGAACTTGCCCGTGCTGGTGGGGCTATCGCGTAAATCCATGATAGGAAAAATCCTGGACAAGCCGATCGACGATCGACTATTTGGCAGTATTTCGGCGGCGACCATTGCAGTTATGAAAGGGGCAAAAATTATTCGCTGTCACGATGTAGCTGAGACCGCGGATGCGGTAAAATTAGCAGCAGCAGTATTAAACGAGCAGGGTATGGTGGCATGAAAAAAAAATATTTTGGTACCGATGGTATACGCGGCCGGGTCGGCGTAAAGCCGATAACCCCGGATTTTATGCTTCGTCTTGGCTGGGCGGCAGGAAAAGTATTCGCAGAACAAGGTTACAGTAACATCCTGATTGGCAAGGATACCCGGATTTCCGGCTATATGTTCGAGTCCGCCCTGGAGGCGGGTGTTATAGCAGCCGGCGTGAATGTTGGCTTGCTGGGACCAATGCCGACACCGGCAATCGCCTATTTGACCCGGACTTTTTATGCCCAGGCCGGCATCGTAATTAGCGCTTCGCATAACCCCTACCATGATAATGGCATCAAGTTCTTTTCCGGCGAAGGCAAAAAATTGCCCGACAAGCTGGAGCTGGCGATTGAGGCCGAACTTGAAAAACCACTCGAGACGGTCGATTCAAGCGAGCTGGGTAAAGCGGTGCGAATTGAAGATGCAGCCGGGCGTTATATCGAATTTTGCAAAAGCACGGCGCCATTAAGGAATAGCCTGAAGGGATTGAAAATAGTTGTCGATTGCGCCCACGGGGCAACCTACCATATCGCGCCCAAAGTTTTGAAGGAGCTCGGCGCCAGAGTGCATGCCATCGGCGTGAGCCCCGATGGTATCAATATTAATGAAGGCATAGGATCGACCCAACCCGAACTGCTTCGCAAAACAGTACTTGAAAAGAATTATGACCTGGGCATTGGCTTCGATGGTGATGGTGATCGTTTGATCATGGTTGACCACAAGGGCGAGCTGGTTGACGGAGACGAGCTTGTTTTCATTATTGCTACGCATTTGCAGGATATCGATGAACTGGACGGCGGTGTTGTCGGTACCCTGATGAGTAATTTTGGTATGGAAGTGGCGCTTAAATCCAGGCACATCCCCTTTGTCCGTGCCCAGGTGGGTGATCGTTACGTATTGCATGACCTGGCAAAAAGGCACTGGCATGTTGGCGGTGAATCATCGGGTCATATTATTTGCCTGAAGAAAACCACTACCGGTGATGGAATTGTATCTGCACTGCAGGTTTTGCATGCCATCTCGGACAGCGAAAAATCCTTGCATGACTTAAAGAAAGGCATGACCAAAATGCCGCAGACCATGATCAAC
>CAMYIF010000152.1:0-659 GCA_947258415.1 uncultured Pseudomonadales bacterium | reverse complement strand
CCTGTTGCGCCTTTCGGGTACCGAACCATTGGTGCGGGTCATGGTTGAGGGCGAGGACGCTCAACTGGTCAACCAATTAGCCAATGAGCTTGCCGAAAAAGTCGCCGATGCTATACCTGTTGCCTAGTCTGTTTCCGAGTACATTTCCGTGCCTAGTTATCTTGTAACTTGCCATTAACTTGGTTAGTATTGGCGCCCTTTGCGAAAGTGTGGTTCTTATGCGGCAAAAACTGGTTATTGCAAACTGGAAGATGAATGGTGATGCTGCAAGCAATGCTGCATTGCTTGCCACCTTCAAATCCGGGATTAATTCGAAGGCGGTAATAGTCGTATGCCCGCCGTTTGTCTATTTGCAGCAGTCACGGGAATTACTCGAAGGTTCAGCCATCAAGCTGGGTGCCCAAAATGCGAATGCCAACGCAAAAGGGGCATTCACCGGTGAAGTTTCGGTGCCCATGCTTCAGGAGTCTGGCTGCAGATATATCATTGTTGGCCATTCAGAACGACGCAGCCTGTTTGGAGAAACCGATCAGCAGGTTGCAGAAAAATTTGCCGCCGTATGCGCTTCAGGGTTGATACCGGTATTGTGTGTCGGTGAAACGGAGCAGGAACGTGAAGCCGACAAGACCGAAGAGGTCATTTTGAGGCAACTGGATGCG
>CAMYIF010000151.1 GCA_947258415.1 uncultured Pseudomonadales bacterium | reverse complement strand
TCTGTACTGATGGCGGGTGCCACGCAGGGTGGCTCAAACCCGTTAACACCGATTGCCAACCTTTCGGGGCCAGCCAGGACAAATGCTACCCTGGAACGATTTATACATGTAAATAACCTCGATAGCCTGGAACTTGCGCTTAGCCAGGCTAAAGACTCTGCGTTACCCGTGATGCTTGACTTCTATGCAGACTGGTGTATTTCCTGCCAAATCCTGGAGCACCAGGTGTTCACCAGAGAGGACATAGGCAAAACCCTGGAAAACTTTGTACTGATCAGGGCAGACGTCACGGACAATAATAAAGAACACCAATTGCTTCTAAAACACTTTGGTTTGTTCGGACCACCCAGCCTGCTTTTCTTTTCAAATCAATCAAACGAGTTAAAAACTTACAGAATTCAAGGTGAAATCACGGCAGGGGATTTTTATTTGCACCTTCAGTCAGTTCTCGAAAGAAATCAACAACAGCATCAGTTTGCAATCAAAAAAACGGGCGGCTGAAAACTTTCGCGTTATAAAGTCGATAAATGTAGTAAATTTGCTTTAACTACGTGCAAAATGCAGGCAAAATACTACCATTATAAAAAATTGGTTTTGTTTCTTATTCTTTGATCGTGTTTCTCGGGGGAGCAACAAGTATTAATGGCTACCATTCTGGTATTGAACGGACCTAATTTAAACCTGTTGGGTACGCGCGAGCCTGAAGTTTATGGAGCAACAACGCTGGATCAGATAAACCAGCAACTTACTACCCTGGCACTGGATGCCGGCCACCATTTGCAAACACTTCAAAGCAATGCTGAATACGAAATCATTGATCGAATTCACGACGCTTATAAAGAAGGAGTCAACTTTATCCTGTTTAACCCGGGCGCGTTTACCCATACCAGCATAGCCATCAGGGATGCTATTTTGGGTGTAGGCATCCCCTTTATTGAAATTCATCTTTCAAACGTTCACCAGCGTGAAGAATTTCGTAGAAAATCCTTTTTTTCTGATATTGCAGGGGGTGTGATATGTGGCCTTGGCAGTTATGGTTACGAACTCGCTCTTATGGCGGCTATCCGAAAATTAACCAAATAAATTAATCTTTCAATTCTCAAGCACTTAGACGAGACTCATAAAATGGATATACGAAAAATCAAAAAACTGATAGAACTTATCGAGCAATCAGGCGTAGAAGAAATTGAAATTAACGAGGGTGAAGAATCGGTACGTATCACCCGTCGTTCAAGCGCCCCACCGGCTCCTCAACAACAATACTATGCACCTCCACCGGTGAGCGCTGCACCTGCACCTGCCCCGGCGGCGCCAGCAGCACCGAGTGAACCAACCGTTCCTGCTGGCCACCAGGTGAAATCGCCAATGGTGGGTACTTTTTATCGTTCGCCTGCACCCGGCGCACCCTCTTTTTCCGAGATCGGACAGACGGTAAAAGCCGGCGATACCATTTGCATCGTTGAAGCCATGAAAATGATGAATCAGATTGAAGCTGACAAAGGTGGTGTTATCGAGGCTTTCCTGGTTGAAGACGGGGAACCTGTTGAATTTGACCAACCGCTGGTCATCATTACTTAATATTGGCGAATACTTAAGGAATCAAATTCCATGTTAGATAAAGTTGTAATTGCAAACCGAGGTGAAATTGCTCTTCGCATATTACGCGCCTGCAAGGAACTCGGGATCAAAACCGTTGCCGTTCATTCGCAGGTTGATGCGGATCTTATCCACGCACGCCTTGCCGACGAGACAGTTTGTATCGGCCCGAACCCTTCAAAAAGCAGCTACCTGAATATCCCGGCTATTATCAGCGCGGCCGAAGTCACCGATGCTACTGCTATCCATCCTGGTTATGGTTTCCTCGCTGAAAATGCGGACTTCGCCGAACAGGTTGAACGTAGCGGTTTTACCTTTGTTGGTCCCACGGCTGATGTTATACGCATGATGGGTGACAAGGTTGAAGCGATAAAATCCATGAAAGAAGCGGGTGTGCCAACCGTTCCCGGTTCCGATGGGCCACTGTCCGATGATGACGAACGAACGCTAAAACTGGCAGCTAAAATTGGTTACCCGGTTATCATCAAGGCTGCTGCCGGTGGCGGCGGTCGCGGCATGCGGGTCGTACACACGGAAGCCAGCCTGTTAAAGTCAAAACATATTACCCAGTCAGAGGCAAAAACCGCGTTCGGTGATGACACTGTTTACCTGGAAAAATTTCTCGAGAATCCACGGCATATCGAGGTGCAGGTAATTGCCGATGGCCAGGGAAATGCTATTCACCTGGGCGATCGCGATTGTTCGATGCAGCGTCGTCACCAGAAAGTTGTCGAGGAGGCGCCGGCACCGCTGGTCGACAAAGACGCGCGCCAGGCGGTTCTGGAGAGTTGTGTCAACGCCTGTAAAAAAATTAACTACCGCGGTGCCGGAACCTTTGAGTTCCTGTACGAGAAAGGCCAGTTTTTCTTCATCGAGATGAACACTCGCCTGCAGGTTGAACACCCGGTTTCCGAGTTGATCACCGGTATTGATATCGTCAAACAACAACTGCTGGTTGCCAGTGGCAGGAAACTTTCCCTGAAACAATCCGATATCAAGTTCAAGGGGCATGCGATCGAATGCCGTATTAATGCCGAGGACCCCAAAACATTTTTGCCCTCACCGGGTAAAGTGACATTATTCCACGCCCCGGGAGGCCCGGGGATTCGGGTCGATTCACATTTGTACGGTGGTTATACCATCCCCCCTCACTACGATTCCCTGATAGGAAAACTGATCGCCTATGGGGATGACCGTGAAACCGCTATTATTCGTGCTCAAATTGCGCTTGAAGAAATGCTAATAGAAGGTATACGGACCAATATTCCCCTGCAACGCGAAATCATGAGGGATACCAATTTCCAGAAAGGCGGGACAAATATTCACTATCTTGAGAAAAAACTCGGTCATTAAAGGCCTGCTTGCTTCTCAGTAAATGTTCACCCGCCACCTGCCCGGATAGCGGGTGTACTATTTCCATAGCTTATGCACTGGATACAGATTACCATTGAGACGGACAAGGATCAGTCCGGCCTGATTGATTCTTACCTGTGTGAACAAGGGGCGTTATCTGTCACTTTCGCAGACGCGGGTGATCAGCCCATGTTCGAGCCCGAACCGGGAACAACACCTTTATGGGAAGCCGTCCGTGTCATCGGCATGTTTGATGCGCAAGCCCCCATCGATAAAATACTCGGCAATCTGGAGGTTGCAAATAATGGCAAGCTCCCTCCTCATCGAATCGAAATTCTTGAAGATAAAGACTGGGTTCGTGAATGGATGGACAGCTATCAGCCGGTAAAACTTGGCCAGCGACTCTGGATTTGTCCTTCCTGGCATAAACCGCCGGAACCCGGAGCGGTTAATCTGATGCTGGATCCTGGCCTGGCTTTTGGTACGGGTACACACCCTACGACCAATCTTTGTTTGCAATGGCTGGAAACTGCCGACCTGGATAACCTCACTGTTACCGATTATGGCTGCGGTTCCGGTATCCTGGGTATTGCCTCCAAACTTTTGGGAAGCAGACATGTCACGGCTATTGATATTGACCCGCAGGCACTGCTGGCGACCCGGCAAAATGCAGAAAAAAATGGCATTCCCCCGGAACATATCCTTGTTGAATTTCCTGAAAATCACGATGGTAAGAAAACCGACCTGGTTATCGCCAATATTCTCGCCGGGCCGTTAATCGAGCTGGCATCACTACTGAGTTCCCTCGTCAAAACAGGGGGCAACATCATACTATCAGGCATATTATCGCCCCAAACTGAAAAGATTGTTTCTGCCTATAATCCCTGGTTCGACTTTAAAGCTGCAAAAGAGCTGGATGGATGGGTACTACTCGAAGGCCGCAGGCGCGCTGAAGGCAACAGGCGCTAGAAAAGCAGGCCGGGATAAATTCACGCGAGCAAAACTATAGAAAGTTTTCGTGGAACTTTTCACCCTAAAATTCTGGTTATTACACTATAATTACCTGCAGTTAACCGAAACAGGTTTCGATGGATAGTTCACTACTCACCAAATGCCCACACTGTAAAACACTGTTCCGCATACACTATGATCATCTGGCCGTTGCGGACGGCGAAGTACGTTGTGGTATTTGCTATAAGGTTTTTAACGCCCGGAAAGAAGGTCTTTCGTACAGCCAAGGCCCGGGAATGCCTGCCGGTGAGACTTTCCATCACAGACAACCGCACATCCCCGCAAAACCCGATAATCCTATTGCGCCCGATACTCCCGTTGCGCCCGATACTCCCGTTGCGCCCGATACTCC
>CAMYIF010000150.1 GCA_947258415.1 uncultured Pseudomonadales bacterium | reverse complement strand
CAAGGACCCTGATAATGCTGAACTCAAGGTTACAATCGCACAAATTGTTTTTGGCGAGGGCGATACCGAGAGCGCGCTGGCATTACTGGACAGTCTCGATAACGAAGGTGCCAAACTGGATGCCGCGATCAAGCTGCGCGCCGAAATCAACCTGGCGGCACAGCTTGCCGATTTACCTGACCTCGGCGAGATTGAACAGCGCCTGTCCCAGAATCCCAATGATCTTGAAGCGCTGTTGCAGAAGAGTAGGCATTTGACCGCGCAGGGTGATTACGACAACGCCATGGAATGCCTGCTGACAATCGTGCGCAGCGATCGTGGTTACGAGGATGACATCGGTCGCACCACCCTGCTCGAATTATTTGATGTGCTTGGCGGCGAACATCCCAGCGTGCAAAAATATCGGCGCAAACTCTTCAACCTGCTCCACTAATATTCCCATAGAAGCCCCCTCAGCATTAACCAATACTCATTAGGTTCGATGTTAGTTTGAGGGGATGCTCACAAAAGACGCTCCCAACCGGTGCAAGCGCCGGTTGGTCCATCCATGGAATCGCTTGTCGCCCATTGCTTTGGACCGCGGCATCCCTGCCACACTACACTTTTGTGAGCATCCCCTCAAGCTAGCATCACCATCCAGATAACTCCAAGCGATTCCATGGATGGACCAACCGGCGCTTGCGCCGGTTGGGAGCGCCTTTTGTGAGCATCCCCTCAAGCTAGTATCACCATCCAGATAAAATATCGAAACCGGTAAAAGACAACGAAATGATGCACTGAATAGTAGCAGGCGGTCATTTATTGAGGTGCGGGGAGACCGGTAATGGATTCTGTTAGCCGCGGGGATGGTGTTCGGCGTGCAGCGATTGCAGGCGTGCCTGGGCGATGTGCGTATAAATCTGCGTTGTCGAAAGACTACTGTGCCCGAGTAGCATCTGCACGGTGCGCAAATCCGCACCGTGATTGAGCAAATGCGTGGCAAACGCATGGCGCAACGAGTGCGGCGAGAAAACAGTTTTAACGCCAGCCTTGAGCAGGTGCTTCTTGATATTTTGCCAAAACGCCTGGCGCGTAATTGCGGTCCCTCGACTCGATAAAAACAGCGCATCATTTTTCGCATGCGCGCGCTGCAAAGCGGGGCGCGACCGCTGCAGATACTGCGCGAGCCAGTGCAATGCCTCCTCGCCCACGGGAATAACCCGTTCCTTGCTGCCTTTCCCGACCAACCGCACCAGCCCGAGGTTGGCATTAACCTGGTTCACTTGCAGTCCCACCAGTTCGCTGACGCGCAGCCCCGAGCTGTACATAAGCTCGAGCATACAGCGATCCCGAAGGCCATAACTGGATTCAAGATCGGGGGCAGCCAACAACTTTTCGACATCGCTCTCGGTGAGCGACTGCGGCAAGGTTCGGTGAATCTTCGGTGCACCGATTAAAGCGGTTGGGTTATCCTGACGCTCCCCGATCCTGATTAAGTATCGGTAGTATTGTTTCAAGGTCGACAACAGGCGTGCGTTGGAACGCGCCGAGGCGCCTTGATCAAAGCGTTCAGCTAAAAAATGCTGGATGCTTGACTGATCCGCATGGAGCAGCTGTTGTTGTCGCGTCTGCAGCCAGCGCGAAAACTGGCGCATATCCTGTTGATAGGCGCTCAGGGTTCTATCGGCCAAACCTTTTTGCGACCACAGGCTATCGATAAAGCGCTCGATTTCCGGATCGCCAGGCTGCCTGGACAACTTCTTCATCGACAAAAAAAAGGCACAGCTAACTGTGCCTGTTAATATCTTGCTAACATGAGGATCAATTACCTTTTCTTCTTTCGTGGTCTCTTAGACCCGGTAACCGCCAACTTAGCCTGCTGATCCCACCCATACACAAATTTTGCGATAGCGGCATTCCTCTTATCAGATAACTCACCCAGGGCATCGACACGCCTGTTGGCGTTACGAACTTCGCTCTGTAATCCCTTTACCTGCTTTTTCAAGGTCTTGACTACTACGTCAAGAGCCTCGGTCCGTGGGTTAGCGGCAGCCTTCTTTGTTGCAGCGCGTCCTTTCTTGCCTTCAGGCTTTACCGCTTTTTTCTAGCCGGGGCTCGCGTTGCTTTTTTCTTTGCGGCTGGCCTTTTAGCGACTTTCTTTTTCGCTGCTGGCCGTTTAGCGACTTTCCTTTTCGCGGCTGGCCTTTTAGCGACTTTCTTCTTCGCGGCTGGCCGTTTGGCTACTTTCTTCTTCGCGGCTGGCCGTTTGGCTACTTTCTTCTTCGCGGCTGGCCTTTTAGCGACTTTCTTCTTCGCGGCTGGCCTTTTAGCGACTTTCTTTTTCGCTGCTGGCCGCTTGGCTACTTTCTTCTTCGCGGCTGGTCTTTTTGCGACTTTCTTTTTGGTCGCTGCCTTCTTCACGGCCTTCTTTGCGGACTTCTTCACTGCCCTGGCCTTCTTTACTACTTTCTTTACTGCCTTCTTTACTGCCTTCTTTACGGCTTTCTTTTTCGCCGCTGGTCTCCTAACTGCTTTTCTCTTTACTGCAGATCTACTTTGCTGCTTTCTTTGCTGTCGCCATCGTCCGGTCTCCTCACGTTGACTTACGAATGTGATTATAAAAAGCATCCATAATAATACAATAGCAAGTTAGCATTATTTGTGAACACTGCGAACTGACTTACGTCGTGTATTATAGTGGTCTGACCAAAAAATAGTATGAAATTTTTTGATTAGTTTCATCAACTCAAATCTTTTTAATTTTTCACTCGCATAAAAAAAACAATCGATAGAAGTTATGACAAACAATTTTTTTCATGACTGCCCTCCCGCAAGTTTGCTCAAACAATTTGCGGCCATGCTGTATGACAGTTTATTAATTTTCGCGGTGCTGTTTCTGGCGACCGCAATTGCTCTGATCTTCAACCGCGGTGAAGCAATCGAATCAAGCCCCTTGTTTAGTCTTTACCTGCTGTCCATGCTGTTTTCATTTTACGCCTGGTTCTGGCACAGGTCCGGACAAACTCTGGGAATGCGAGCATGGAAAATTCGTATTGTCTCCGAGCTTGGTGGTAATCCAGGCTGGGGCAGCTGTTACCTGCGACTCGTTTTTGCCCTGGTTTCGATACTGTTCCTGGGTCTCGGTTATTTTTGGCGACTTTTCAAGCCCTACACCTGGCACGATAAACTCAGCCAGACCAGCATTATCGACGTTTCACGCCTTGAGCGGGCTGAAAAGTAAACTCCCCCCGGGTCCATCAGACTGTTTCTTTGACAGCATGTATACCGCTATTCCAAGGAATGCCAGGTTGGGTATCAGCGCAATCGCCAGTGCATTTATTTGATACTGGGTTCCCAGTTGAATAACCAGCCGGTCGACAACCACAAATGCCAAACCCAGCAGTATTCCGATCAGTAGCCGCTGTCCCGTGTTGCCCTGGCGTTGTGACCCCAGCACAAACGGAAACGCCAGCAGGCACATGATAACAATGGTAAAGGGTGCCAAAAGTTTCTGCCAGAAAATCAGACGCTCGACGCGGTCATCGAGCCTGTTCTCCTGAAGAAAGTTTAGATAGGCTCGCAAATCGCCGCTCGACATTTGCCTTGGCTCTATCATCAATACTTCAAGCAGCTGGGGCGACAGGTTGCCTTTATAAACTAGCTTGTCGTAGCCCAGCGTCTCGACTTGCCTTTCGTTGATTATCGATTTCTGGACCTGGTGTAACTCCCATCCCTGCTCGAGCGGAATAGCGCGTTCCGCCTTGAGCGCAGAAATTAATTTTCCCTGGCTATCAAGCTCGAATACTTCGACATCACGCGCGATTCCATTTGGCAGAAGCTGACCGATGTGCAACACCCTCGATTCGTCCTTGGTCCAGAGCCCTTCCCTGACAAGCAGGGCCGAGGTTTTTTCCTGCGCAAGATTCTTGACACTGCGCGCATAGGTCTCACTATCCGGAACCACCCAGTCAGCGAGCAAAAAATTAAGCACCGCTAATATTACCGCTGCCTGTATGACCGGGCTTACCAGTTTCTTCAGTGAGACTCCGGAAGCCTGCATCGCAATAATCTCGCTATTACTGGCCAGTGCGCCGAGACCGAGCAAACTGCCCAGCAGGACCGCAAGCGGCATGAATTCAATGACCTTTCCGGGAATGCTCAGGGCGATAAACTTCATTACCTGCTGGAGATCGTAAGCTCCCTCCCCCAGTTCATCGAGCTCACCGATAAACTCGAAGACCAGCCCGAGGCCGACCAGGGCCAGCAGAGCGGTGAAAGTTCCCAGGTGAATCGTCCGAATGATGTATCGATTGATTATCATGGCGCCAGATTTGATTTATAAAACAGGACACCCTTGTTCTGTCGAAATAAAAGTAGCGCAACGAAGGCGAGAAACAATAGGTGTACCCACCAGAAATTAATCGCCATGGGTAGCGTTCCTGCTTCAAGTTGGCCGCGGGTTACAATAATGAGGTTAAGATAAACGATATAAGCCAGCAGCGCGTAGCCAATTTTCCCAAAGCGCCCCTTTCGAGGGGAAATATATGACAACGGCACCGCCAGCAATGCGAGCACCACGAGCACCACCGGGATTGCTATCCGCCATTGCAGTTCGACCCGGTCCTTCAACTGGTCCGAAAACCAGAGTTCAAGAATTGTTTTCTCAATGCTGCGCACGCGCGGTTCATCCGGTTTAGCCTGATTCTTCAGCAAAATTCCGTGTTGGTCAAAATCGATAATGTTAAAGTCCTTCTGCCCGGCGATACCCTCGACCCGCCGCCCCGGACCGACTACAAGAAATAAATCACCGCTTTTTTCATCCAGCTTCTGCCGACCAGATTCGGCGGTTTCGAGTATCATCGCGTTCGGATCGACCTGGCCGATAATCACTTCCTGCAGCTTAAGCTTGTCGTCACTGATCGATTCCATGAAAAATACCGTATCGCCCCCTTCACTCTGGTTAAATTGACCTGCCTTGACCTGGTGGAATTCATGCTGATCTTCCTGCTGGTCAATTATCGCTAGTGCGTTACGCTGCATTTTTGCATTGAGTGACAGGCTGGCGAGGCTGGTAATTAACAGTAGTGGCAGCAGGACAATAAGGACAGGCTTGTAAAAATCACGATAACCAACACCACAGGCGTTCATTACCACGATTTCGTGATCGCTATAAAGGCGACCAAAGGTGAAGATAATGCCGAGGAAATAGCTAATCGGCAGCAGCACCGCCAGCATGTTGATCGACTGACTCAACATGACCGCACCCAGGGCCTGCCGCGGGATATCACCATCGGCAATATCGGCCAGAACCCTGCCGAGGGTATTGCTCATTAAAATAATGTACAGGACCAGCATCGTCGCAGCGCTGGTTTTAACGATTTCCCGCGACAGGTAGGAAGTTATTATATTGCGCCTCACTGCATTGACGTCCGCTTATTCTGGCCCGCGCCAGTTTACTTGCCGGTTACTTAAACTACGCTGAATAATCACAGTATTTTGTCACATACGACTGGTTTTTTTTGGCACTTCACGTATCTTATCGCGTTATCACAGTCACCAACACCAGGAAGATCATGGAATTCAGCCTCAAGCATAATAGTCCCGAGAATGCGCGCAGCGCCTGCCAGATTATTACCGTTTCACAACCGCGAAAGCTGTCTCGCAGCGGTCTGCGGGTTGACAAGGCCGGCAAGGGATTCCTGACATCGATTATCAAGCGCGGTGACATGGAAGGAAAGCTGGGGCAAACCCTGTTGCTGGCGGATGTTGCCGGGGTTCCGGCGCAGCGTGTTTTACTGGTCGGTTGTGGCAAGCAAAACGAAATGAACGAGCGTAACTTTGCCAGGCTGATTAATTCGATCACCACTGCGCTCTCAGCTTGCGGTGCCAGCGATGCTGAATTCTATCCCGGTGATGTTGCGCTAAAGGGTCGTGACCTGGCCTGGAAAATCAGGCAGGCGACGCTGCTGGCAAGCAACAGCGAGTACCGATTCGACCGGCTTAAAAGCGACAAGTCACCGCAACGCAAAGGCTTGCGCAGGTTAAACTTTAATATTGAAAGAAGTGATTCGAGCAACGCAAAACAGGCCATTCGTGAAGCGCAGGCGATTAGCGCGGGGATGAGCATCGCCCGCGACCTTGGCAACCTGCCGGCAAACATTTGTACGCCAGGCTACATCGCCAGGCAGGCCAGGTTACTGGGCAGGGACGAGAAGCGTCTGCGGATTAACGTGCTCGACGAGGCAGACATGAAACGGCTGAAAATGGGTTCCCTGCTTTCGGTCAGTGCCGGCAGTCGACAACCGGCAAAACTGATCACGCTGGAATATCGTGGCGCCGCGGCAAAGGAACAACCGATAGCGCTGGTCGGTAAAGGAGTCACTTTCGATACCGGTGGAATTTCGCTAAAGCCCGGCGCCGCGATGGACGAAATGAAATTTGATATGTGCGGTGCGGCTTCGGTAATCGGAACATTGAAAGCCGTTACCCAGCTGCAACTGCCGATTAACGTGGTGGGAATTATTCCAGCCACTGAAAACATGCCCGACGGGCTTGCCACCAAACCTGGAGATATCGTTACCAGTATGTCGGGACAAACCATCGAAATTCTTAATACCGATGCCGAGGGGCGCCTGATTCTTTGCGACGCCCTGACCTATGCCGGAAAATTCAAACCCCGCTGTGTTATCGATATTGCCACCCTGACCGGTGCGGCGATTATCGCGCTCGGAAAGATTCCTTCCGCAGTGCTGGGTAATAACCGCAAATTGATCGATGACCTGATAAAGAGTGGGCAACAAATCGAGGACAAGATCTGGGAATTGCCCCTGTGGGACGAGTACCAGGACCAGCTGAAAAGCAATTTTGCCGATATGGCCAATATCGGCGGC
>CAMYIF010000149.1 GCA_947258415.1 uncultured Pseudomonadales bacterium | reverse complement strand
AGATGGTGACATCTCTAAAACCATGCGCCTTGAGAGCGTATATCGCACCGCGGCTGACTGCACCAAAACCGAAAATGATTATTTTTCGTTGATTGCCGTAATGCCCATCGATACCTTTAAGTTGCAAGGCATGTATGACAGCGCAATAGCCAGCCATTTCGTTATTCTTATAGAATGTATGACGACCAATGTGCCCGTCAGGAGACCAAACATACATATCCTCAAAGGCAATGAGCGTCTGCTTACGATCGATAGCCGCCTGGGTGATGTCATGTTGCTGCACACAATGCACATAGCCCCAAAGTGTTCCTCCTTCGCGAAGCTCCTGTAAATCAGCTAAGACTGGCTTGTTAATAATAACCGAGCCAATGTCGGCCAGTAATTTGTGGCGTGTGGCAATGCCACCAGTCATAGCAGCAATTTCCGAGTCTGCGATACCAAAAGGTGCGCCATAACCCTCCTCAAATATTAGCTGGCGGCGAAGTACTTCAGGAATGCGCGGAAGATGCCCTGGATGGATTGGAAGCCGCCGTTCATTTTCTTTTTTTGAAGTCCCAATGACTCCCAATATTGGTGTATTCATGTCGTCGTTTCCTTGTTATTAAAAAATTCAATGAGTGTGACTTCATGAACGAATTATCGGTTTCGCCAATGGGCCTGTTTATTTATGCTCTGCTGTGTCGAAAGCGTTCCAGAGTTTCAGGAAGTGAATCTCTTTGCAAATGACGGGTGTATCAAGTCTATTAGCCTGTTTATGACGCCTTCGGCATCATAATAATTATTATCGTGCTTCTACTTATTTTTATCGGTCATTTCAGGTTTTATAATCTTTTAAAAAAAATGAAAAAATTAGTGCGCGTTTTATTCATACTGTTACCGTGCCTTCAAGCACGGTAATTATTCAACTTTGTTCGCAGCAGGTACTACAGCGTTTCCCGAAGTTAGGAACACCTAAATGCAACAGGTAATGTTGCGAGTGAAGCGATTTCAACTCATTTAACAGCAAAGCAGTCTTCGCTGATTTCCCTTTAATGTCATTCTCAAGCTTAGAACATTCTTCATGGATAGTGCCCGACCTAATTGATTAACAGCGCGCCCTACGAAAATAAAAAACGCCATAGGACTCAACCTGAAGTACGAAGTTGGTTTCTGTCAAACTTTGTACACTGATGTACAGGGCGCCGGATTCGTATTCATGTCCCTGAAATAACCGGCCTGCGCCCGAATGACCATCAGCTTTGAACCGGTATACACGGTTCTCGCCCGATGAATAAATTTGTCCTGCAATTTCAAACCAGTCTCCATAACGCTCAACGCTGACGTAGGCCTTTGCCGGGTAGCCATGGTGGTCCTTGCCAACATAGCAACCACTCTGCTGGTAAGCCATCGCAAAAGGGCAAATCGCAATCGCTACTCCCATGATAACTGCCACAAGCCAATTGCGTAAGGCGCATGGCAAGTTCGTATTTATATTCGTTACAGTTGTTTGCATAACAGTCCTCCCTGATAGGGGACGCAACTATTTTTCTATTGGGCGGGAATTCCGCTTGAAAATAAAAGCGCCTTTTTCGTCCGTTACCCATCGATTTCATTATACTTCGGTTTTCCATCGATAAACCGTGCGGTGAAATAATGATTGGCCGCAGCCACGAAATAGGTCACCGTCCATTCATTATTCTGGTCAGCATTCCCGGGTATTTCTAGACCCATCAACTCGAAATCATCTCTCCAGTTGCCGCTGAAATCCTTGTCTGTCCATTGTTTAAAGTCGGCTTCAAAAACCGGCCAGCATTTATCAAACAAGGCGTCTAAGTCAGACATGGCTTGCTGGCAAAAAGCGACATGCATTTCATCGGGGCCCTGTTTTGGGGCATTGATTAAAACCGTGATCGGCTGTTTCATTCCTTCGAGCGTTAATTCGGACTCCCAATAGTCATTATCAGCGGGCGTATCCCCGCCCATGAATCGTATTTTCCCGAAAAATTCATGCTCGATTTCGATGCGCGGTTCGCCTGCCAGGAAATTCATGATTTTCTGAAACATGGTTTTGATCTAGTCAGCCTTTCAAACACTTATTTAGCCAGCCAATTTGTTCACAGCTCTCTCGAGTAGGGCCAACGCCATACTTAAAATACTCCGCGGACAGGCAATATTAATTCTCGCAAATCCTGTGCTCTCCCGGCCAAACCAGTGATCGGGTTTGCTTGCAATTCGTGCGTCATGCGCCAGCCAAGAATTCTTTTTATGGAAAAGAAGCAATCACGGCGGTTTTCCAGTTTTGCTGAGTGTTTCAAACCATTGGAACAGAACCGGTATATTAGTTTGCATCCAGTCGGGATCGTTTTGGTAAATCGAGAACGCCTCAGGGAAAAACTCTTTTGTTTTGTTGGATGCCGCGTATGTGGTCGGAGGTTTAATTTTATTCTTTGTGACGAAGGCGTTGAATTTTGCCCTGACCTTATTCTCTCCTTCGATGATGTGCCCTAACTCGTGCGTAAACAACAAGGTACTCCGCTCTCGCACCCCTTGGGTCCCGCCAACAAAAAGGAAATCGTTCGCTTTGACCCCGCAATCGAAGATGATGATGGTTTTGTCAGCACCTTTTGTCAGCGTCAAACCACAATGCTCGGTGTCGGGTACGATGTTTCGGCCTTTTTTGACCAGTTTGACCTTTTGACGCGTCATGCGGACGGTTTTCAGCTGGGCCAGCAGCGGCTCGCTCATTGTTTGCAGTGAAAACTCCAGCGTGTGAAGCTGATCCGAGGTAAACGATTTCATATCAACAGTCTGTAGCGGGTCATATTTGTAAATCGTTTGTAACCGTGTTTCACCGTCTGTATCGCTGAGGATGTGAATGTCGTAATTATCCTTGAACCAACTTTTGGTGCCGGCATTGCTCTGCATATCCTTGTCTGCATTGGTTACGACTTCGGCGATCGTTTTGCCGCTGGGTGTGATACTCGGGTAGCGCTTCTTGAGCCAGGCCGTGAGTGTGGGAGCATCGGTCGAATTTGCTGCAAAGCCATGCACACGTCGAATGCTAAACTGCTTTCTGTCAAACCTGGTGCCGGCCTTCTGCTCCCCGACTCGAATAACCTGTACATCAATCGTCTTGCTCTTCTTGGCCTTTTTCTGGAAGCGCAGGGTATAGAACACTTTCTTCGTTTTGTTGGCAATCGGGACAATGACATCGACCTCTGCATTCTGTGTTTTGCCGACAATATATTGCCAGATTGTATACTTTACCGAGGTCAGTTCATCGGCTGGTACCGAAGTCAGACCCGTAATCTTACCAAGCTTGTCATCCTTGCGGCTTTGGGCCTTTTCCAGCTCCAGGTCAATGGCTTCCTTCTTGTCATACCCGGGCGCAGGGGTCACTGTCTGTGGGGCTTGATCACCCAGGAATGTGACCTCGAGCTTGGTGACTTTGTTGGCCTGTTTCGTTCCTTCCACCCGGAAAGTAGCCCGGCGTTCCTTTTTCTTGTGCCTGGTCCTGGTTGTGAGTTTTTGATCAAAGGTCTTGCCGGCTGTGTTTTCAACCCAGTTGTACACCTGCTTATGTTCATCGGGATACTTTTTCCAGTAGTCGTGGATTGGTTCAGGGAAGCCGGATGACCCGACGCTTAGCGAAGACGGTGTATATTTATCGGCTGGCTCCGGTGCGGCGATAATGTTGGCCTGCTTGCCTTCAGCCTTAAATTCAATCGACAGCTTGTCTTTCTTTTCACCCTTGCCTTTTTCTTCAAACGTGAATTTGTACAGCAACGGTTTGGTTTTGGCCCCGCGTGCCGGGATAACCACCGAACGCGACACTTTACCCTTGAGTTTAACGGGTTTGGACTGCCACAGGGCGGACAGCACCGCATCGCGTTCCTCGGTATTTTTCTTGAAGCGGGCGCTTACAGTGTTGACATAGTTGGTTTTGTAACGGCCAAAGATCAACTGCTCCCAGTAACTTATATCATTCGTAGCCTGTTCGATATCGGCACGCGTGAATTCTGTGGCTGTTGTTGAAAAGGTGGTCACAGGTTTACGGGCGATTTGCCTGCGCACTCCGCTGTGCTGTTGAATTACGTGCACCAGTTCATGCGCGATCAGACTCCTGCCAACGTGTGTCCCCGGGGCGTACTCTCCTGCGCCGAACACGACATGCGGCCCAACCGTATAGGCGCGGGCTTGCACCTCCGCTGCCGATTGCGCAGCCAGACGGTCTGCGTGAAACCGTACGCTGGAAAAGTTCCGACCAAAGCGCGGTTCGAAAAAGGCGCGGGTATCCTTGTCGAGAGCCTGTCCGGGCAAAGCCAGTATTCTGTTAACGATAGACGGGGCTGCAGGCTGCCCCAACTCTCCAGATCCAATGCGCCTGGACTGCAAGCGCTCATGTGCCTGGCATTGTAGCTGTGGTTGTTGCTGCGGCTCAGGCTCAGGCATTCGCATCACCTGATCGGCGACGCGATTGGCCTCCTTTTCATATTGATCTCCCGGACCGTCAACCCGCAGCTTTGTTTGCAGGTTGTTATATGCATTTGCATGTACAGG
>CAMYIF010000148.1 GCA_947258415.1 uncultured Pseudomonadales bacterium | reverse complement strand
TGCCAGTACCTGTTTGACGCATTTCTCGATACCGGCCGCGGCTTCGCTGACCCTGCCCGCCAACATATAGGCAGGTGTTGTTACCAGCTTGTTCTGACGGTCAACATGTGCTTCCTCAACGGGGCATTCCTTGTGCCGGGCGCCCATTTTTTCCAGCGTCGCGGCGGTTGCCGCATCGTTACCGATAGTACACTCTACACCCTTGCCGCAAATAGCGGCAGACATCGCGGGCGCAATACAAATCAATCCAATTGGCTTGCCGGCTTTATGCATGGCCTGAGCGAACCCCAGGAAGTCCTTGTTGACCGTGCAGTCGGCACCCTTGGTGGCAAAATTGCAAAGGTTTGACGCAGCACCGAAGCCACCCGGAACCAGCAATGCATCAAAATCATCGGCTTTTGCTTCCGCCACATCCTTTATTTTACCGCGGCAAATACGCCCCGCTTCGACCAGTACATTACGTGTTTCACCTTCCATAACATCCCCGGTAATATGATTGATCACCTGGCTCTGCTCAATATTCGGCGCAAAACACTGCACTTGCGCGTCCAGCTTGTCCAATGCCAGCAGTGTACATACTGCCTCATAAACTTCGGAACCGTCGTAGACGCCACATCCTGATAAAACCACTGCTACCCTGCTCATATTTACCTCGCCAACTCTTTAAAATAAGCTTTCTATTTAACCAACTCCCGGGCAGATGTGAAATCAAAAACCCGGTAAACCCGCTGTCTAGCAGCAGGCATTTTTGCTCGCACCCGCGTGACACGCACCCTTGCTCGCCGAAGCCGGGCGTACCGTCCCGGCAGGCAGGCAAAAACAACCGCCATCAATTTCTTCTGCAGGCTCGATACCAATAAAATCTTCCCGGTAAGGCCCTTCGATTAAAAGCCGGTAGGTTCTCAGCGACACGGCTATGCGTTCGCCGCGGGGATAAAAGTTACCCAAATCATCGTGGACCCTGTTATAGGGGCCTTTGTAAATGACCGAGTGGCCCTTATCGACAAGCCCGCTTTTGCTCGGCTTGGTCGCGACAATGGTCACCGAGCGGAACTCGACAGATTCGACTATTTGCCACGGTTCCGTGTCCCACTTGTCGTAGCCCACGGCAACGAATCCGGCATCTGCGAAGGCGTCGAGGAATTCTTTCTCCTGGTAAGCACCGGAGATACAACCACTCCAGAGATGATGATCGGCCTTCATGTGTTCAGGTACATGTTCATCGCTGACGATATCTGAAATGGCGACCCGGCCGCCGGGTTTTAAAACACGAAAAATTTCGCCGATCATTTGCTTGCGGTCGGCCTCATCGACAAGGTTTAAAACACAATTGGATATCACCAGGTCGATGGAGTTTGACTCTACCAGCGGATTATTTTGCCGCTGTTCATGCTTCCAGCTTTCCAATGCCTTGAGATCGCTGGCACTCGATACCGGGTTTTCGGAAAGATAGGTTTCAAGCGCACCGACATCCAGCGACAGGTCCTGGATATACCCCTTGCGAAAATCGACACGATCCCCGCCCAGCTTCTCTGCCATTTCGGCTTTGTACCTGTTAGCCAGGGCCAGCATTTCATCGGTCATATCTATGCCAATCACGGCGCCCTGATTGCCGACTATCTGCGCGGCCATGTAACAAACCTTGCCGCCGCCGCTACCCAGGTCAAGAACAATATCCCCTTCACGCACGTAGCTCGATGGGTCACCGCAGCCATAATCCTTTTCAATAATTTCCTGTGGCAATCGCTTTAACAATGTCGTGTCATAACTGACCGGGCAACACAGCGCTTCCTGTCTTTCCCGGGCACCTTCTGCGTAGCGCTTTGAGACCTTTGCCTGTACATTCATTGACTGCTTACTCCTGTTGGAACATCCTGTTATCTCAAAAACTGACTCGGAACTTCGTATTTATTTGGCGAACAACATGCCCATGTCCCGAAACGATTTCACTTCTATACTGTTGCCACTCGGATCCTGGAAAAACATGGTTGCCTGCTCGCCGGGCTGGTTTTCGAAGCGGATATAAGGCTCGATAATAAAACTCACCTTCGCGGCCTGCAAGCTCTCCGCCAGGTCATGAAAATCCTGCCATTCCAGGATGGGACCAAAGTGGCTCGATGGCACGGCATGGCCATCAACCTTATTGGTTTTGACTGCCGGATGATCTTCCGGTGCCACCAAATGTGCGACAACCTGGTGGCCAAAAAAATCAAAATCGATCCATTGATCGGATTCTCTTCCCGTTTTGCATCCCAGCAGGTTGCAATAAAATTTTCGTGTCGCCTCCAGGTCCGTGACAGGGAAGGCCAGGTGAAACCGGGGATAATCGCTCATAATACAATCAACCTCATTACAATTTTTTATTGATTAAGCAAAGGTAAATCTATTCTGCTTGATGCAAGGGACACTATTATGCACCACGCATCCAGCCATGAAAACGCTGAACGTAATCCAGCAGTTTTTCGGGTGCGTTAGCCCGCTTCCAGTTGCCGGCGACATGCTTGTTGGTTTCTGACAAGGTCGGGTAAATATGAATCGTACCCAGGATTTTATTCAGGCCAATCCCGTGCTTCATTGCGCTGATATACTCGGTAATCAGCTCGCCTGCATGATAACCAACGATGCAGACCCCCAGAATTTTGTCCTTACCGGGGACCGTTAACACTTTTATAAAGCCGGGCAACTTCGGGGTCGGTAAAGGTAGCCCAGGGAATGACACTGTAATCGACCTTGAATTTCTTGAAACCACCAAACAGGGCGTTGACTGTGGCGTACCAGGCCTGGTGGGCTGCCGTATGGGTAAACTGGTAAGGACCGGCGACATCGCCACAGGCATAGACATTGGGGAAGCGGGTTTGCAAGTACTCGTTGACCGCGATGGTACCCTGGGGCGTTAATTCCAGTTCCAGGTTTTCCATGCCAAAGCCCTTGGTGTTAGCCTTTCGACCCACCGCGATAATGACCTGGTCAAATTCAATCCGGGTAGTCTTTCCGTCATGCTCGGCGTCCAGGTATTTTATGTCCCCGGATCTGCCAAAGGTAACAGGCTTATAGCCCAGTTTAATATCCAGGCCTTCGCTGCTGAGTCGCTCATGCATAAAGGCCGAAATATCCTCATCCTCGCGCGGCATGATTTTAGGCGCCAGATCCAGCAGCGTTACCCTGGAATCAAGCCGGGCAAAGCTCTGCGCCAATTCGCAGCCGATCGGCCCGGCACCAATGACCAGGAGTTTTTCTGGTTGCTCGCGTAAATCCCATAAAGTATCAGAGGTTAAATAACCAATGTCATCGACACCTTCTATCGGCGGTACGAAAGGTTGGGCGCCGGTGGCAATGACAATATTGCGGGTCCTGATTTCGGTGCCATTAACCTCGACGGTATAGGGTGAAGTAATCCGCGCCTGCCCCTGGACGCAGTCGACGCCCAGTTGCGTATACCTTTCTACCGAATCGTGCGGCTCAATGGTTTTAATGGCTGCCTGTACGCGTTCCATGACCGCGGCAAAATCGACCTCGGCAAGGACATTTCTAAGGCCAAACTCTTTGCCGCGCTTCAGGTAATGATTAATTTTTGCCGATCGAATAAAGGTCTTGCTTGGCACGCAACCGGTGTTCAGACAGTCACCGCCCATCCTGTGTTTTTCAATCAGCGTTACTTTTGCTTTGACTGCCGCAGCAATATACGCGCTGACCAGGCCCCCGGAGCCCGCGCCGATAACGACCATGTTGGTGTCAAAACTGTCCGGTTTCGGGTAATTTCTCAAAACCTTACGTGCCTTGAAAAAATCGACCAGCTTCTTGGCCAATAACGGGAAGATCCCGAGCAGGGCAAACGAAAAAAGTAGCCCCGGTGAAAGGATGCCCGACAATGACTCGATCTGACCCAGCTGGGTCCCGGCATTAACATATACAAAAGTACCCGCGAGCATGCCCACCTGGCTGACAAAAAAGAAAGTGATGGTTTTTATCCGGGTCAAACCCATCACCAGGTTAATCACAAAAAAAGGAAATATGGGTACCAGCCGAAGGGTAAACAGGTAAAAGGCGCCTTCTTTTTCGATGCCGGCATTGATCGGTTTTATATGCTTGGAAAAAGTAGTTTGCACCCAGTCCTGCAACAGGAAGCGGGACACCAAAAAAGCAATGGTTGCACCGATTGTGCTGGCGAAAGAGACGATTAATACGCCCCACCAGAGGCCAAATATCGCGCCACCGGCCAAGGTCAGTATTGCCGCACCGGGCAGTGAAAGACCCGTTACCAGGATATAGACAGCGAAGTAAACCAGCGCTGTCTGCAGCGGGTTTTCCAGGTAAAATTCGGTAATTGCCGCTTTCTGTGCCTTGAAATAGTCGAGTGTCAGGTATTGGCCCAGGTCAAAGGTGAAAAACAAAACGACCAGGATGAGGATGAGGGTAAAGGTAAGGAGCTTCTTGTAATTCATTCTTTTTCGCCCGGTTTGGGAATTAAAAAGTACTTTTTATTCACTTAAAGGGATTCTTAAGCATCCACACAAGAGACCCCGTATTCTGATCATTAGTTTCATTCAGGCCCAAAATCATATTTTCATGGCCGGCTTTCGGTTGGGCCTGGTAACTGCCGAACCATCGGTCCCAACAGCTTAAATTGAAGCCGAAATTCCTGTTGTGTTCTGTGCCGATCACCGAGTGATGCACGCGGTGCATATCCGGCGTAACAACGACTATTCGGAGTTTTTTATCAAGCCAGGCCGGCAAACCAATATTGGCATGATTGAACATCGCCATACCGTTCAGCAATATGGCAAAGACCAGCACAGCATCGGCCGGGATCCCCAACAGTACAACGATAAATGATTTCAGTGCCAGAGAAAGAATAATTTCGAAAGGATGGAAACGCAGAGCAGTACTTGCATCCACGTCCCTGTCGGCATGATGCACACGATGCAAGCGCCACAACAGAGGGAAGGTATGCATCAACCGGTGCTGCCAATAGACTACCAGGTCAAGGACAAGGATACCCGTGACCATGGATAACCAGGCAGGTAGTGACACCAGGTTAAAAAAACCTGCGCCCAGTTGCTCGCTTTTGAGGGCAACGACAACAGGTACCAGCCAGAAAAACAGCGACCTGACAGTTGTCGCATTAACCAGTTGCAGGAAAATATTACCCGGCCAACGACGGCGGCGACTGATTGCCCTTGACCGCCGGGGCAACCACAACTCGATGCCAGCCAAAGCCGCGAATACGGATACTGTGAAAACCAGCCTTAGTATTGCTTCGCTGGCTACTCCATCAATCAAGCCGGTGTCTCCTTTTTTAAATTACAGGCCAATTTATTCTAAGCAATGAATAAACATGGTAACCTACGCCTGTCGACTTGTCTTTATTGGTATTAACCTGCTGATTTTATTGTAATTTTGGAGAGCACGCGTGACCCATAAACCTGCTTACCGTTCATTCCCGGCAACGCGCATGCGGCGCATGCGTGCCGATGGTTTTTCGCGTCGAATGATGCAGGAAAACCGGTTAACGCCCGATGACCTGATCGCTACGCTGTTCGTTAAGGAGGGAAACGGCCTGCGTGAGCCCGTCGTCTCCATGCCTGGAGTATTACGCTTTTCGATCGATGAGCTGATCAAGGAAGCACGCGAACTGCAGGCGCTCGGTATCCCCGCGATAGCGCTGTTTCCTAATATCGACCAGCAACTTAAAAGTAGGGATGGCGCCGAAGCCTGGAACCCCGATGGCCTGGTGCAGCGCGCCATAAAGGAAATCAAGAATGCCTGCCCCGACCTGGGTGTCAGTACAGATATCGCACTGGACCCGTATACCCTGGATGGGCACGATGGTATTACCGACCAAAATGGATACGTGGTCAATGACCAAACCCTCCTCGCCCTGGTGAAACAGGCCGTCTCTCATGCCGATGCCGGTGTCGATATCGTCGCACCTTCGGATATGATGGATGGTCGAATTGCCAGGATTCGCCAGGCACTGGAAAGCGGCAACCACGTTAATACTCGCATCCTGGCCTATTCGGCCAAGTATGCTTCAGGTTATTACGGCCCGTACAAGGACGCAATTGGCTCGGCAAGCAATTTTGGAGGTAGTCATAAAAAAGGTTACCAGATGGACCCGTCAAATAGTGACGAAGCGATTCACGAAGTGGCCCTCGACATCGCCGAGGGCGCTGACATGGTAATGGTTAAACCTGGAATGCCTTACCTTGATATTATTCGGCGGGTAAAAGACGAGTTTGGTGTGCCAACTTTTGCCTACCAGGTCAGCGGCGAATACGCCATGCATATGGCGGCCTTTGAAAACGGCTGGTTAAACGAAGAGACGGTGTTACTCGAATCGTTAACCTGTTTCAAAAGGGCAGGAGCAGACGGGGTATTAACCTATTTTGCCAAACGCGCCGCACAGTTGCTGAATCGATAAGCCTGCGCGTTGACGAATGGTTTCAGCGCTGATCCAGCATGGTTGCGATCAGGCCTTCGCGTAAATCGTACTGACAGGTATGCAGATCACTGATTCCAAGCTCTTCCAGAAAGGCGTATAAAATAGCCAACCCCGGGAGGAAGATATCGCTCTTGCCTGGCGGCAAGCCAACCAGGCGCATGTCTTCCAGGGTTTTTCCACAACAAACCCGGTCGACCAGCATGGACAGGCTGTTTTGACTTATACCGGCATTGGATAACGCCATGCCCTGCAATACACTCTCAATCGATAAAACAGTACCCGAGGTACCGATAGTTCGCTGCCAGCTGCCCGGCCTGATATCGGCCTTGAGTGGTTCGATATGGGTTTTGATTTGGCCGACCGCTTCGGCAAATTGCTCGGGCGTCGAGCGCTGTTCCGGGAAAAATTGAGCCCCGTATTCGATACAGCCAATTGGCAGGCTCCTGAGCAACGCAACACTGTCCTGATTTCCCAGTGCGATTTCGGTGCTGCCACCACCAATATCCAGTACCAGTGTATCGATATTTTTCTGGTCCAGGTGCTCGATAACGCCTCGAAAGATAATCCTTGCTTCCTGTTCACCCGATAGCACCTTCACCGGAGCGTTCAGGATTGCCTGGATATGCTCGACAAATGGAGTGATATCACTGGCGCGACGAAAAATATCGGTACCGACGACCGAAATATTCTCGGCTGGAATACCGACCAGCTCATTTACAAAATTCTGCAAACACTGAAATGCGCGGTACTTGGCAGGCACGGCAAGGCGTTGATCCT
>CAMYIF010000147.1 GCA_947258415.1 uncultured Pseudomonadales bacterium | reverse complement strand
CACCGTTTTAAAAACCGGCTTTCTATTGCCATCGCCTGCATAACCCTGTCAACAGCCGGTTGCGTAACGGATGTAAACGATAAGTCTTTAGTACAAAGCGGGCAAAGTAACCAGGAAACAATACGGATAGTAACCGACGATCGGCGCGCCGAAGAGCCTGCTGCCCTGCAGGCAGGTAAAATCCGGATCGATGCAGAGCCTGATAAAATCCTAAGCGGCGAAAACCGGCCCCGGCCTGCCCCGATTACAAAAAATGAAAGCGGTATGATGCCAGAATCCGAACCCGTGGGGCAATCATTGAACCAGTCAATGGCCAAACGCGAATCATCAATGATAGTACCGGCCCGGCCTTTCCAGATAAAGAAAAAAGACTCTTACAGGCCTGCATACAACACGGAAAAGTACAGGCACCGTGACGAGAACGGCATAAAGCTGGTAGCCGAAGAACCTGTCAGCACGTTCAGTGTCGATGTGGACACGGCATCCTACTCGGTTATCCGTCGAATGTTACAGGCAGGCACCATACCCCGGCCAGACGCAATACGCACCGAGGAGTTAATCAATTATTTCAGCTACGATTACAAGTCGCCGGTATCCAGGCAACAGCCCTTCTCTGTCCATACGGAAATAGCACCCAGCCCCTGGTCCGAGGGAAAGCATTTGTTACATATCGGCTTGCAGGGCTATGATCTCGGACAGGCTCAATTACCGGCATCCAACCTTGTGTTTTTAATCGACGTTTCCGGGTCCATGAATCAACCCAATAAACTGCCACTTTTGAAAACATCCCTGAAGATGCTGTCCCGACAGCTATCGGCCAGGGACAGGGTCAGCATGGTAGTCTATGCCGGTGCTGCAGGCGTAGTGCTGGAGCCGGTGCAGGCAAATAACATCCATGCCATTAATCATGCACTGGACTGCTTGCGAGCAGGAGGCTCTACCAACGGTGGCGCAGGCATTGAACTGGCGTATTCCTTGGCCGAAAGTGCTTTTATCGAAGGTGGAATCAACCGGGTCATCCTGGCAACCGACGGGGACTTCAATGTTGGTATCTCGGACCATGAATCACTCAAACGCTTGATAGAATCAAAACGTAAAACCGGCATCTATTTAACCACCCTCGGGTTCGGGATGGGCAATTATAACGATATGCTGATGAATGAACTGGCGGAAATTGGCAATGGTAATTCTGCCTATATTGACACTGCACTTGAAGCCAGGAAAGTGCTGGTTAACGAGGTTAGCTCAACCCTGATGACCATCGCCAAAGACGTAAAAATACAAATTGAATTTTCCCCGCGCGTGGCCGAATACCGTTTGATCGGATATGAAAGCAGGCTGCTTGGCAGGGAAGATTTTAACAACGATACCAAAGATGCCGGCGAAATCGGCGCCGGTCACAGCGTCACGGCGATCTACGAGATTACCCTTGCCGACAGCCAGTATAAAAACGTCGATCCGCTTCGTTACCGATACCGGCAAAAGCCGGCATTCGAGGTTAGTAATCATTCGAACAACGAACTGGCATTCCTGAAATTGCGCTATAAACTGCCCGATGAAAACAAAAGCCGGTTGATCAGCCAGCCCCTCTATATGCAGGATATCCGGGATAATTTTGACAACACCAGCGATGATTTTCGCTTTAGCGCGGCCATTGTCGGATTTGCGCAATTACTCAAGAATAGCGCTTATGCCCGGGAGTACGGTTTCACGGATATCGAACAGCTGGCAAAGCAGGCACAGGGTAAAGACAGCCATGGTTACCGGAGCGAATTTATCAAGCTGGTAAAGATGGCCGATTCACTTAAAATGGCGCATTCACCGACAACGCTGCCATTTATAGCAAAGGGGACGTCTTTGCGTTAACTTGCAACCACCATGCAAAAGCTAACGGATAACGAATTAATGATCATGTACCGCGATGGTGACTACAGTGCTTTTGAAGTCTTGTACGTTCGTCATCGCTGCTCGTTGATGCGTTATTTACAAAGACAAACCAGCCCCAGGGCGGTAACCGAGGAATTATTCCAGGATATCTGGCTGAAACTTATCGCGTCCAGGGAGCGTTATCAAAACAGCGCCGAATTCAGGACATTCCTGTTTCATATTGCCCATAATCGCCTGATCGATCATTATCGACAGCAATCGCGAACAAGAATTGTTTCCAGCTCACCGTATCCTGAGAAGGCTATCGATGACCAGCAATATTCCGACGACAATCGAACCTCCCGAGATAACCCGGAGCGCAAGGTCACCGTCCAGCGCCAGATGCAAACCCTGCTGGCACTGGTCAAAACCCTCCCTGAGGATCAACGAAACAGTTATTTGCTCAGGGAAGAGGGAAACCTGTCGGTGGAAGACATCGCCCGTATAACCAAAACAAGTGTAGAGACGGCAAAAAGCAGGATTCGCTACGCCATCACCAAATTGAGGAAGGGTATGGAGGCAGTCTATGGCCAAATATAACGATCCGGGTTACAACCAGGAACAGCGGGAAGCCGACTTGCTCTCAAACCTGTATCAAGCCAGTAAAAACTCGGGGGGCGCAGAAAAAGGCAATCCGGACAACAATCCGTATATTCCCGAAGAAATAGACCTGCGCATACTGCGGGCAGCGAAGAGCGCGGTTACTCCTGCGCCGGAAAAAGTCTCTTTTTTAAGACGGCGCTGGGACATACCCGTTTCCGTGGCGGCAACAATAATGATTTCTACCTTGCTGTTTATCAATATCAGGGACGAGATTCCGCTTCCTGGTGAAAGTCATTTACCCGGTTCGACGTTTGATTCCAGGCTGTTCCAGGAAAAACAGGCCGAGCCGTTTTTGAGCCCGGCTGCCAACGAGGCAGCGCCATCGCCAGCCAGTCGGTTATCAGAGCGACGTACTTCTTCAACAGAATCAAAGAACACCCTGCTCCGCGAAAAGGATGCCGACATGACCAAAGAGCTTTCTTCTTTCGGTAACGAAAAGCTGCCTGAAACCGAGGCTGCTCAAAGCCTTACCGGCATGCTTGCCGATGACCAGGAGGGCATAAAAAAGCAGACCGGGAAAACCGGGCAATTAAACAATGAGCCTGTTATGGACATGGACCAGAAAGCACGATTGGCGCTGCCGGAGAACAACCTGCAAAGCCAGGCTGACGCTATCCTGCCGGGCTCAACCCCCGGTATAAGCACGAAAAGCAAAAAAGAAATACAGCCGATAACCCTGAAACAGGAAGCCCGGGGGAACCAGGGAAAAAAGGATGCTTCTGCAATTCCTCTAACCGATTCCAGTGACAGCCCGGTGACTCCCGGGAAATTCACTGGCCCGGAGCAGTGGTTAAAAGATATCGAGCAATTACTGCAGGCAAACCGGATAGAAGCGGCCAACCAGTCGCTAGCGGCATTCAGGGTTACCCATACCGACTACAGGCTGGATACTTTTTGTTTGAAGTATAAACAGCTATCCTGCCAGTAACAGGTTTACCGGGATCAGGAAAATAGCCGTTTCATTATTTGGATCCTTCAGGATCTGACCTTAACAATTGTTGTGCCGCTAGCAGGTCTGCCGGGCTGTTAATATTCAAGAACGGATCGAAAGGAACAGCCGAATAATCGGCGCAGCCGTAAGAGTATTGGCCTACCCAATCGCCCGTTTTCCTTATGCCATCAACCATTAAAGCCTGCTCGAGCTGGTCGCACAGGGAAACTGGCCATAATCCAAGGGCATAATGCACCCGGCCATTACTTTGCACACAGGCGAACCGGTTTTCTGGAATTTGAGCGACGGCAAGCAACCGTTTAACAACATCATCTGCAATGAAAGGCGTATCACATGGAAAGGTAGCCAGCCATTGGCATGCTGGTGCGTTTTTCCTGGTCCATTTCATTCCGGTCAGGATACCGGCAAGCGGTCCTGCAAATTTTTCCCCGGCAACCGCTTTATCAGAATCAAAAACAGCATCACCCACCACGGGCAGGCCAAAACTGTGAAACCGTGAAGGATTTCCATTGGCATTTAATACCAGCAGGTCAACCTGCGGCCTGGCCATTTCAATGACGTGCTCCAGAATTGTTTTATTTCCGAGTCGCATCAGGCATTTATCCCTGGCACCCATTCGGCGAGACTGGCCACCTGCCATGATAAAACCCGTTACATTGCTCGTCATTGCCAGTTAACCCCGATTCCTGGTTGCCCGTGGACCTGATCTGGAAATTGATTTATGAAAATATTTGAATTCAGTTTATCATTTCGTCCGAAAATAAAGGCAAAGTTTTACCGATGACCCGCTCCACGGCAACACCTGCTCAAAACAACCAAAGGAAAACCATAAACATTCGTCCTGCCCAAAATTATTATCGCGCGATCGAGCCTTTACTCGCAGTACAATTTTGATCGACCAGAATGGTAAAAAAATCATATAACTACTGGCCGACAATACTTATTAATGGCTGATTTTTCCATCTATACAAAAATAATTATATTTTATTCATATATAACAAAGCATTTAATATGAATTAAGTTCGAATTTACGATATTAGTTATTAATAAAATATATTTTTCTC
>CAMYIF010000146.1 GCA_947258415.1 uncultured Pseudomonadales bacterium | reverse complement strand
CGAAACCTGTTAATTCAGCGTAAATTTGCGCACCACGTTTTTTCGCGTGTTCGTACTCTTCCAGGACAATGACCCCGGCTCCATCACTCAGCACAAAACCATCCCGGTCTTTATCCCACGGCCTGCTTGCCGCTTGTGGATCTTCGTTACGGGTAGACAATGCCCTTGCCGCAGCAAATCCGCCCAGACCCAGTTGAGACGTTGCCATTTCCGAACCACCGGCGATCATCACGTCGGCATCCCCGTGGGCAATCATTCGGGCTGAAAAACCGATATTATGGGTTCCAGTTGTACAGGCTGTGACGATAGATATATTGGGACCTTTGTAACCGTATTTAATGGACAGGTTGCCCGAGATCATGTTGATGATACTGCCGGGTACAAAGAAAGGTGAGACTTTACGAGGACCGTCTTCCTTGATGACGTCATAGTTCTTTTCAATCATGGTCAAACCGCCGATACCGGAGCCGACTGCGACCCCGATGCGGTTGGCATTCTCTTCGGTGCACTCAAGTCCCGAATCAACGACAGCCTGAATCCCTGCAACCATGCCATACTGGATAAATAAATCCATTTTTCGCGCATCTTTAGGAGTCAGGTACGCATCCATATCAAGATTTCTGACCGACCCGCCAAATCGGGTGGTATAGCTTGATACGTCAAAATGTTCTATGGGTGAAATGCCACTTTTACCAGCCAGTATATTTTCCCAGCTTTCAGCCACCGTGTTACCAAGGGGGCTGAGCATTCCCAAACCAGTCACCACAACTCTTCTGTGCGACATGCTTATCCTCCAGTAGGTCCTATAAACACAGAAGCCGCATCTCGCTGGGCGATTACGGCTCCTGAAAAGTCTATAACAAGTTTCTAAACGTGTGCTTTGATATAATCAACCGCTAATTGCACGGTAGTAATTTTTTCAGCTTCCTCGTCTGGAATTTCCGTTTCAAATTCCTCTTCCAGAGCCATCACCAATTCAACTGTATCAAGTGAATCGGCCCCCAAATCTTCTACAAAAGAGGATTCATTTTTAACTTCGTCCTCTTTGACTCCCAGTTGCTCACATACAATTTTTTTCACACGATCTTCAACATTACTCATAACCTTTGACACTCCTATGGATTATTTTAAAGGTCGTACAGCGTTGGTTGCTGCATCATAATAAAATCTAATTTTAGTTATTAGTGAACCAGTATCCGCGCACTAGAAACGAATTGGCATATTATCAAAGTTTCCAGCTAATACAATACACAAAAGCCATATAGGCGACTGTTAATAGCAAAACTCGGAAAATAATACTTTTTTACGCAGTTTTCGGTCAATTTCTACATATACATGCCACCATTGACGTGTAGCGTTACGCCAGTGATATAGGCTGCGTCATCACTGGACAGAAAACCAACAGCAGAGGCTATTTCTTCGGGAGAACCCAATCGCTTCACGGCAATTTGACCAAGCATGGCATTCTTCTGATCTTCGGATAATTCCTTGGTCATATCGGTATCGATAAAACCCGGTGCAACAGCATTAACCGTTATCCCCCTGGAACCAACTTCACGTGCCATCGCACGGGTGAATCCTTCAACACCGGCTTTGGCGGCGGCATAGTTGGTTTGCCCAGGATTCCCCATGGTGCCGACAACCGAGCTTATACTGATAACCCTGCCCCAGCGCGCTTTTGTCATGCCGCGTAATGCTGCCCGTGTGACCCTGAATATAGAGTTCAAATTGGTATTGATGACGTCATTCCATTCTTCATCATTCATACGCAGCATCAAATTATCACGCGTAATACCAGCATTATTTACTACAATCGTTGGTGCATTATAGCTTTTTGCTATGGTTTCAAACACATGATCAACGGATGCCTGCGAAGCAACATCAAGCACTAAACCCGTACCCGCATTTCCAGCCTCTTTCAATGCAGCGGTAATTTGCCCGGCGCCGCCTTCCGAGGTTGCAGTACCGATAACAACCGCACCTGCGGCTGCCAATTCCAGTGAGATTGCCTTGCCTATCCCGCGTGTTGCTCCAGTAACTAACGCTACCTTACCTTCAATACTCATATCTTTGCCTTAATTATTATGATTTGCCTATTATCTGACTTGGTTTTCAGGCAGATAACACCTGTAAATATCAAACGCCCAGTTGCGTATTTAGTCCGCCTAAATCACCAATAGATGCAACTTTTAGCTCACGGTTTATGCGCTTAATCAAGCCACTTAACACACTCCCCGGACCACATTCTATCAACTCCGTTATACCATGCGACCCCATGTAACCCACACAATCAACCCATAGTACGGGACGATAAAGTTGTTTTACCAGGTTTTCCCGAATTTTATCCGCGTCACCGGTAACTTCGGCAGAAACATTTTGAACCACCGGGATAACAGGAGAAGAAATTGTGATATCGGCCAGTTCTGCGGCTAACCTTTCTGCCGCCGGAGCCATCAGGCTGCAATGAGATGGTACACTGACCGGCAACGGAAGCGCACGCTTGGCACCGGCTTCCTTGCATAATTCCATGGCGCGTTCAACTGCTGCGGTATTGCCTGCAATAACGACCTGGCCCGGAGAATTAAAATTTACCGGGGATACCACTTCTCCCTGCTCCGCTGTTTTACAGGCTTTTGCTATGGCATCGTCGTCAAGACCGATAATAGCCGCCATCGCACCCTGGCCTGCTGGCACGGCTTGCTGCATGAATTCGCCGCGCTTGTTTACCAGGCGAACTGCATCTTCAAATTGCATTGCACCGGCACAAACAAGGGCCGAATATTCACCCAGGCTATGCCCGGACATAATACCGGGCTGGGCACCACCCTGTTCGCACCAGACACGCCACAAGGCAACACTGGCTGTCAATAATATCGGTTGTGTTAAATCCGTCCTGTTTAACTCTGCTTCTGGTCCGTTGGACGCGAGGTCGAACATGTCCCTGTTCATGATCGACGATGCCTGTTTAAATGTTTCCCGTACCAATGGAAATTTTTCTGCTATATCGGCCAACATGCCCACAGATTGTGAACCCTGACCTGGGAAAACAAATGCCAGTGAATCGCTCATAAAAGATACTTCCTCGGGTTTTTAAAAAGGTAGTTATTATTAATATAATTATCCAGTGTTCGGGGCTACTGGTATTTTTATTTCAAGATTTGTTTTTGATATCATTCAATCTAGAACAGATTATATCAAATACCAACGACATACCTCAAACTTAGGTGCTTTCCTGGCCAAGCTGTGAAATTCTTTCTTGTATTAAACCGGGTACGTGTTGTTCAACTTCGCGGACAGCCCGGTTTATAGCCTGCTTGAAACTCTGCACGTCGGCATTGCCGTGGCTTTTGATTACAATGCCTCTCAAACCCAAAAGACTGGCGCCATTATGAGTTTTGGGGTCAATTTTATTGACCATTTTCTTTAAAAATGGCTTGATTAGCGCCCCCAGTAATTTGGTATAGGTATTTTGATGAAAGGTTTTTATCAGTAATTTGTTTATCATCTTGGCTAGACCCTCGCTGGTCTTGAGAGCCACATTACCGACAAATCCGTCGCAAACGATGACGTCAGCCTCATCTGAAAATATATGATCACCCTCAACGTAACCAATGTAATTGATGCTGGTTCTTTCGGACAGTAAACCGGCTGCCTCTTTCACCAGGTTATTACCTTTCATATCCTCCTGCCCGACATTGAGCAAACCTACGCGCGGATTGTCGGTTCCATCTACTACCCGGGAAATAATTGACCCCATAATGGCGAACTGTAACAGGTGTTTTGCCTCACAATTGACATTTGCCCCCAGGTCCAGAACGTGGCAGCCGCCCTCCTCGGTTGGAATCTCGGTTATGAATGCCGGTCTGTCGATCCCTTCGTGCATACCGAGGATAGACCGTGCAAGCACCATCAAGACACCGGTATTCCCGGCGCTGACGCACGCCTCGGCCTGTTCCTGGTGAACTGCCTGCAGCGCCAGGGCCATTGAGGATTTTTTTTTGCGATGGGCTCTTGAGGGTCTTTCATCCATAGCGATAAATTGGTCGGTATGAACAATAGAGAACTGATCGGCAAGATCGGGAGCAAAACGAGGCAAACAGGATGAGATAACTGCCTGATCGCCAATCAGGGTGAAATGAATATTTTTATTTTCCGACAAAAATTCGAGGGTAGCCGGAACCGTTACGCAGGGACCAAAGTCCCCGCCCATTGCATCAATGGCAATTCGGATCAAGATTACTCTTCGTCTTGGGTTTCAAGCACTTTGCGGCCTCGATAAAAGCCGTCTTCGGTAACATGATGCCGACGATGAATCTCTCCAGTAGTAGTATCTACTGCAAGGGTTGCCGGGGACAGGGCATCGTGAGATCGACGCATACCTCGACGCGAACGTGATTTTTTACTTTTCTGTACCGCCATTTCAAAACTCCAACTTTTTACTGTAACTATTAGCTATTTACTGTATCAATCGGCTACAAGCCCGACAATTAATCCGGTTTTTTTAGCTCAGCCAATACATCGAACGGATTTGGCCGGGCCGGGGCATTCTCTGCTTGCCTCGAACGATACTCACTGTCTATGCTGCATTCATTTGCCGGATGCGAAGCAATTAGCGGTAAACTTAAAATCAGCTCTTCCTCGACAATCGAGAT
>CAMYIF010000145.1 GCA_947258415.1 uncultured Pseudomonadales bacterium | reverse complement strand
TCATGGCTTTCTCTTTGGCTGTTTCCGTTGCCACACCGACTGATGAAACTGCCAGTACTGTGAATGCCAATATCCCGACCAAAGTTGATTTGATGCTCATCGATCTACCTCCTTTTTCTTTGTGATGTAACTCATAACCTGAATGAGCGTCGCCCTTTCCTTAGGCAGCGCAACTTCACTTGTTCTAGTTGCCTAACAGTTTATTCAGAAGACCGCTTCTCTCTATTACCTTTCTCACTATCTATTCTGATTCAAAGGTTCGAAACGGGCAGATTTAGATAAATTTCAGGGAGTTAACTACGAATCGACGTCTTTGTCATCCTGTAGAAGTGAGACTGGCTGAAGATCTAAGTAAATCCCTTTCCCTTTATCATATTATTAATATTTTATATTTCAAAGAGTTATAAGCAAGAAAAGTGATAGGAGGAACGTGGCCGCTGATTTCGGGTTGTTGACAATAAAAGTAATAAATAGGATCGCAATTTTGTTTTATTTATTATCGTGCCATTTGGCACCATAATTTTCCTGATTTTTCACAGGAAAATTATAATGAGTTAAGAAACATTAAATAATTAAAGAGGTGTGCTAAATGAGTGGCAAGCAACGTCTTTGTTCAGTCTAAATTTAACTGATTATCATGCCGGGCCAATTCTGCAGTAATTTCCAGAATAAACACTTACCCAAAAGGATGAGTTCGAAGCGCATGCTTGTGCAGCATCCACCCTGCTTGCTATGTTTCTTCCTTGTCGATTACTTCTTTATTCAATTCCACCAGAAAGATACCCGCAACAAAAATAAGGAGAGCATATCGGTAGACCACACCTAAAATAGCATCGGCCGTACCCGTGGCAGACATGTATAACAGCATTGAAATAGTGCCGACTACACCGATTGCCGCGAGCAGTATGAGAACACCGCCACCATAAAAGCATAATTTTTTAATCTGTGATGCGGGGGCAATTTTGGGGCTTTTGTTAGTTGCGATATCCCATCCTTTTTTTATCCCTACTGGAACGCCTAAAAGAATAAATACGGGAATGATGGTGTCAGTTAATGGGAAATCTCTATCGCTAACCAGGTATTGGGAAAGTACATATAAGATTATCAGGCCCAGGCTGCCAGTGATTAATAACGCTGTATATCCGTAAAGCTTATTCATGAAGACCTTGTTTATAATATCCAATTACTGCTAAAGCTTTGCAGTGTTAGCTGCTAAAAGCGAAGTTGCATTGTTTGTTCACTGTTTTTTGGCAGAAAAATAGCCAATAACCACATAGCGCAACAGTTTGCCTAAAGTAGAAAAAAAACAAACCATTAAAAGCCAATATCAAAAGCAGGTAGTGCCACTGGAGGCTGAAGTAGCTGGATCAGGGTGTAGTCTGACTAGTAAATTGTTGTAATCTTCTTGCGTTGTTTGCTCCAGGGATGGAGATTACCCGGATATTGCTGAATGTCAATTTTAAGCTTGTATACTAAACTCTTTAAATTAAATGAAATGCCTGGGGATGAGAATGTGTAAGTTAACTGTTTTTTTAATGACACTGCTTTTGGCCTTGCCTGCGTTTGCAAAACAGGATCAGGGAAAGGGCGCCGGTGGTGTCCGCGAAAATCACGCCAGTGAAATAGGTTTAGAGAAGGGTAAGGCCTGGGCTGGAAACAAGCAGAAAAAAGACAAGGAAGAAAAACAAATAGAGGAAAAGGAGCAGAAAGAGAAAAAGGAGAAGAAAGAGAAAAAAGTTAAAAAGGAAAAAAAGGTTATGAAGGAGAAAAAGGATATGAAAGAGAAGAAATCAAAGGAATAAAATTTCTTTGAATATGATTTAAATAATCTGTCGATCTTTTAAGGGATAAAAATATGAAGTGGCTTGTTTTAATTTTTTCACTGATCCTTTCGTCTGGGACATTGGCCGAAAATACCAAACCCTGGTGGCAGCTTTGGATAAGCTCTGATGAAGCCGTTAAAGCATCAGATAACCTGTTTACTAAATCAGAAAAGGCGGTTCTTCGTGAATACCTAAGAATGCAGGGTGTGGAAAATCGTTATGATGATGACGATAGCGATGAAAAAGACAAAAAGCATAAACACAAGAAAGACGATAAACACAATAAACAGAAGAGTCTTCCACCGGGTTTGCAGAAAAAGGTTGCTCGAGGCGGAGAGCTACCCCCGGGCTGGCAAAAGAAAGTTGCTCGAGGTGAAGTGCTGGACGGCGATCTCTATGAGGCTTCCAATAAACTGCCCAGAGAGGTGCTCGATCAATTAAAAAACAGGGCTGGAACATCTGTCCGCCAGGTCGAAGATCGTGTTGTAAGAATCCTGGATGCCACAAACGTTATTCTTGATGTCCTTGTTCCCTAGCAGAAACCTCATGATTTGTATCTGAAAGGAAAAGGGACGCATTTATTTTCTAAGGTCAAAATCACTCGCATTCTTCTGGAAAATAGTGGCGACCCTTTTTGGTTTATCTAAAAAATCTATGTGTGAAACAGCGTTTTCAGATACAATCATATTGTAAACTGGAATTATTGAATTAAAGAAATACCTTACGCACCCTCAAGAACTCTTGCAATTTGATGGTTATCCTGGAATAGAATTATTAACCTAAGCCAAAGCGAATTTAATCAGGTTGGTGATGATCCAGGCAGAAAATACTGAAAACCACGGGTGCAAGGATGCAAGGATGAAAAAGCCAAACGTAGGACTTTTTGTTACCTGTCTGGTCGATCTGTACCGGCCCAATATCGGTTTTGCGGCGATAAAACTGCTGGAACAGGCTGGCTGCACAGTTGAGGTCCCCAAAGGCCAAACCTGTTGTGGACAACCTGCGCTGAACAGCGGCGATTACGCCAATAGCCGCGATATTGCCAAACAGGTCATCGAAACATTTGCCAATTTTGATTATGTCGTAGGCCCGTCTGGTTCCTGTATCGGCAGCATCAAAACCCATTACACCGAGTTATTTGAAAACGACCCCGAATGGCTGGGCAAAGCCCGTGATCTGGCAAAACGCAGCCACGAGTTGTTAAGTTTCCTCACCGATATCATGAATTTCGATGCTGTGCAGTCAACATTTGCTGCCATAGCCACCTATCACGACAGCTGCTCCGGGTTGCGTGAACTGGGGGTTAAAAAGCAACCCAGGCAGTTACTGGGCAAGGTCAATGGCTTAACCCTCAAGGAAATGCATAACGCTGAAGTTTGCTGCGGTTTTGGCGGCACTTTTTGCGTTAAGTATCCGGAAATATCTACACGTATGGCAAGCGACAAGGTTGAAAATATCACTGAAAGCGGCGCCGAGGTACTGCTTGGTGGTGATATGGGTTGCCTGCTGAATATCAGCGGCCGGCTGAAGCGACTCGACAGCTCCGTTAAGGTTTACCACACGGCTGAAGTACTCGCCGACATGACCGATATCCCCGCAATTGGCGACGGAGAAAATGACTAATGCAACCCAGCAGCCATAACTTCAAACAAAACGCCAAAGTTGCCCTTGCCGACAAGGATTTACAGATTGCCCTGGCCCAAGTGCAGGAAGGTTTTATCAATAAACGCGCCCGCGTGGTGGATAAACTGGCCGAATTCGAGCAGTTACGCGAACAGGGTAAACAGATCAGGAACCATACCCTTGAACACCTTGATTATTACCTTGAGCGTTACGAGCAGGCGGTGACCAAACTGGGCGGTCACGTACACTGGGCCAGGGATTCCGAAGAGGCCTGCAAGATTATCCTGGATATATGCCAACAGGCCGAAGCAAAGTCGGTGATCAAGGGTAAATCCATGGTCAGCGAAGAAATTGGCCTGAATGATGTACTCGAACAATCAGGGATGGATGTTATTGAATCCGACCTGGGCGAATACATTTTACAGCTTGCCGAAGAACCGCCCAGCCATATCATCGCGCCGGCAATTCACAAAACCAAGGACCAGATCTCGGACCTTTTCGTCAAGCACCATGCCCAATACGGTTATAGCGAACGCCAGACGACGGTTCCCGACCTGGTCAACGAAGCGCGTGCGGTATTGCGGCAACGTTTCCTGGAGGCTGATGTCGGCATTACCGGCGGCAATTTCCTGATCGCGGAAACAGGCTCAAATATTATCGTCACCAACGAAGGCAACGGCGATTTAAGCTGCACCCTGCCCAAAGTCCATATAGTCACCTCGGGCATCGAAAAGGTCATCCCGACACTCGATGATGCCACCGCCATGTTAAGACTGTTGGGGCGTAGCGCCACCGGGCAGGAAATCACCAGCTATACCACTTTTAGTTCCGGGCCAAAGCGCCCCGGAGACCTGGACGGACCGGAACAATACCATGTTGTGCTGGTTGATAACGTGCGTTCCAAAATGCTCGCCGATGAATTTCGTGAAATGCTGCGCTGTATACGCTGCGGCGCCTGTATGAACCATTGCCCGGTATACGGTTCGGTTGGCGGTCATGTTTATGGCTGGGTTTACCCCGGCCCGATGGGTGTGGTCCTGAGCAGCATGAACCTTGGCCTGGAAGAAACAAAGGATTTAGCTAACGCCTGCACGCTTAATGGTCGCTGTGCGCAGGTGTGCCCGGTAAAAATTCCCCTGCCCGACCTGCTGCGTAACCTGCGCAGGCAACAGAAGCGAAACTTAACAGCGTGGCAGTTCGTTACGGGCTGACTATCTGGGCGGCGATCGCCAAACGCCCGGCTATTTATGCAGCGATGATGCGTATTGCTATGCCGGTAATGGCGGCATTAGGCCGTAAACGCGGTCGATTTACGCGTTTCCCCCTTGCCGGTGGCTGGACAGCGGGGCGAGACTTACCCGCACCCCAGGGCAATACCTTCCAGAGCCTTTACAGCAAACAAAAGAGGCAGAAACCATGAGTGATGCCCGGACAGAAATTTTTTCGCGCGTTCATAAAGCACTCGGACGCGAGTCACTCTCCCCTGAGCAGCGAAAATCACTGGATGAGCGCATGGCATCGGCTCCGGAACTGATACGCCCGCAATTTTCCGATGACCTGGTTAAGCATTTTGCCAAGCAGTTAGAATCAGTCTCGGCAAGTTTTGTGCGGGTTAAAAATGATGCAGCAATTGTTTCCGCCGTCACCGAGCACCTTGATAGCCTGGGCTTGAAACACAACCTGGTCGTAGCACAATCTTTAAAAGATTTGCAATGGCCGAAAAACTTTGAGATTCATTCAGGAAGGGCCAGGGACAATGACCTGGTCAGTGTCACAGGTTGTTTTGTCGCCGTAGCCGAAACCGGCAGTGTGGTCCTGTTATCCAGCCCGGAAAGCCCTACCACGCTTAATTTCCTGCCCGATTACCACATTGCCATCGTCAAATCATCGCAATTAGTACGACACATGGAAGATGCCTGGACTGAGTTAAGACAGTTACCCGGTGGTATTCCGCGTACCATTAACCTGATTAGCGGCCCGTCCAAAACTGCCGACGTAGAACAGACCCTTCAAGTGGGCGCACACGGGCCGCGCAGTTTTCACGTGGTGTTTGTGGAATAGTCTTGAATCCCTTCGGGATAACAATAATTGTAAATTGAAAAACAAACGGGCGTGTTTAAAAGCCAGTCATATGGCCAGTTGTCAGAGAGCAACTTTATTAAGATTCGCTTTTGAATATCG
>CAMYIF010000144.1 GCA_947258415.1 uncultured Pseudomonadales bacterium | reverse complement strand
ATGATCAGTCACAAACGCTTGGACATGGATTGTATGCAGGAATTATAGACAAACTGGTTGTTCTAAACTCCACAATAAAGAGAACGTTTGGAGATGGCCATCTTCTTAAGAGCCGTGCAAAGGTAACAGAAATAAAAAATAGCGTAATTGCTGGTCTGGATGGTTACCATTCGAGAGTCCTCGATTTTCCCTGTGGAGGTCAAATATCAATACAAAACAGCGTATTACAACAGGGAGAAAATACAGATAATATTGATCTTATCAGCGTAGGGACAGAGCCCGATTCATGTCATTCACCTGATCGTCCACCCTCTTTATCAGTTCATCAAAGCTGGATTATTTTTGATCGAGACAGATCGAATGATGAACGTTCTGCGAATCATGGTGATAATCGGCTGCTCACATGGCGTACCCCACAAATCGAAGCCAGCTTTTCAAATAATAAAATTATCGAATCCACTGGGCGACTGAAATTAGACGAAAATAATGAAATAGGAAACCTTGACCGCAGAAATTACCTGTTCGAGAGCCGATCTGAAGCAGGAATAGGTGTCACAGAAATTCCAGTTCTGTCTTACTAATTTGGTTCATTTCCTAAATGGTTAAACATTAAAAAACAAACTTTCATATGAGGTATATCAGGCTATTTTATACATTGTTTTATGAGACCGATTTAATCCCAAAACGCTAACCTGATTATTGAAAATAATTGGGTACAGCCTGTATTCCCAGCCGGGAATTACTATTAACATAAGGCATTAATTTGTAATCGCTTGCCTACCACCTAAAATGAAAAGAAATTAATACTGTTTTCTCCACCATTCACAAGAATCAACCTAAATGTTCTCATTCGTTCACGACGGCATAGCCTATCACGCTGATACAAACCCTGATACACCCGCCCTTGGCCTGAAAAACGAAATGCTAAGCTATAAGCAGTTATGGCGCGCGATTAATGAAATAGCCAGCGGTTTGATGAAGCTTAACATCAACAAAACCGATCGTATCGCGATATATTTACCCAAACAGTTTGAAACGGTTATCGGTTTTTTTGCTACCTCACTTGCCGGTGCGGTATTTGTGCCGGTTAACCCGGTATTAAAACCGAAGCAGGTGGCGCATATCCTTCGGGATTCCGGTGCCCGTTTCCTGGTAACCTCACCCGAAAGAGCAGAACGTTTGGTCACCGAGATAAACCAATGCCCTAAGCTCGATCACCTGATTCTGACCGGTGATAAAGTCGAATTAATAGCCGGCCTTAAAGCCAATCAGATATCCTGGGACGAGTTGGTAATTTCCGGCAATGAAACCGGGGGCAAATCCACCGGACATGCCATCATAGACGCCGACATTGCCGCCATTTTATATACCTCGGGCAGCACGGGCCGACCCAAAGGTGTTGTCCTGTCGCACCGTAATATTGTCGCCGGGGCGCAAAGCGTTGCTTCGTATATATCTATTACAGCATCGGACAAACTGCTTGCCGTGTTACCCTTCAGCTTTGATTACGGCATGAACCAGTTAATGTCCGCTTTTTACAGGGGCGCGAGTATCGTATTGATGGACTACCTGCTACCCCGCGACGTTATCAAGGCAGTGGCAAAATACGGGATTACTGGCCTGGCGGCCGTGCCTCCCCTCTGGAAACAGTTGGCCCCGTTAACATGGCCTGAACAGGCAATACAATCCTTGCGTTACATTTCCAATACCGGTGGCGCGATGCCCGTTGCTACCACTAAAGCTCTTCAAGAAAGTTTACCCAATACCCAAGTGTTTTTAATGTACGGATTAACCGAGGCATTTCGCTCTACCTATTTGCCACCCGAACAGGTTAAACAGCGCCCGACTTCCATTGGCAAGGCCATCCCCAATGCCGAAATTATGGTGGTCAGGCCCGACGGTTCGGAATGTGACCCGGATGAACCGGGTGAACTGGTCCATCGCGGAGTACATGTTTCGCTCGGTTACTGGAACGATCCCAAAAAAACAGCCGAGCGGTTCAGGCCGGCTCCCGGCCAACATTCCGAACTGTGTATTCCCGAAATGGCCGTCTGGTCCGGTGACCAGGTCAAACGGGATGCCGAGGGATTCCTCTATTTCATTACCCGTAAGGATGAAATGATCAAGACCTCGGGTTACCGGGTCAGCCCGACCGAGGTTGAAGAAGTCGTCTTTGCCAGCGGGCTGGTCACCGAAGCTATTGCCTTTGGCGTTCCCCATCCTATCCTGGGGCAGGCCATTGTCGTGGTGGTACAGACAGAAGCATCGGGAAATAACCGGGATTTAATGCGTTACTGCCAGCAAAACCTGCCCAATTTCATGGTACCCGCGCATATCGAATGGAGGGAAAATCTGCCACGAAACCCGAATGGCAAGATTGATCGAAATCGTATTAAACAAGAAATTGGCACCGACCTTTTCAAGGAAACCACTTCATGAATCGCCCTGCGCTGCAACATGCCCCGATGAAGCAATTTACGGTAAAAGAAAATTGCCTGTGCATTGGCGGAACGAAAGTAACCGACTTAGCCGCACAGCTTGGCCGAACACCTTTCTATGCCTACGATCGATCGGTAATGAATAATCAGGTAGAGCGTCTTAGGAATAGTTTACCTAAACAAATTCACCTGCATTACGCCATGAAGGCCAACCCGATGCCCGAGGTAGTTAACCATATGGCGACACTGGTCGATGGCCTGGGTGTCGCATCAAAAGGCGAACTCGGAGTTGCCCTCGCCTCCGGAACGCCTGTAAAAGACATCAGCTTTGCCGGACCGGGGAAAACCGACACTGAGCTTGAAGCAGCTATCAGGGCAGGAATTACCGTAAACCTGGAGTCTGAAAACGAGCTGGTCCGTATTAACAAGATCGGTATACGATTGGGCATTCAACCAGTAGTCGCTATTCGTGTGAATCCTGATTTCGAATTAAAAACGTCCGGCATGAAAATGGGGGGCGGCCCGAAACAGTTTGGCATCGATGCCGAACGTGTCCCCGAAGTGCTGAAAACCGTCGAGCAAATGGATGTCCGGTTCCGTGGGTTCCATATCTTCAGCGGCTCGCAAAACCTGCGACCGGAAGCCATTATCGAAGCGCATGACAAAACCTTCGACCTGGCTATTCGCCTGGCAGGGCACGCGCCATGCGAAATTGATCTGCTGAATATCGGTGGCGGGCTGGGGATTCCCTATTTCCCCGGTGAAACCCGGATTGATCTTGAACCGATCGCAGCCAACCTCAACCGGCTTTTGCCCGATGTAACCAAAGCGCTACCAAAAGCAGAACTGGTCATGGAATTGGGTCGCTACCTGGTCGGCGAAGCCGGTGTGTATATTTGCAGGATCATCGATAAAAAAGTATCTCGCGGGTACACCTTCTTAATTGCCGATGGCGGACTGCATCATCACCTTTCAGCGTCGGGCAACTTCGGTCAGGTCATTCGCAAAAACTACCCGGTTACCATTGCTAATCGAATGAAAAATGAAATAAAAGAAAGCGTCTCTGTGGTCGGCCCACTCTGTACGCCGCTGGATTTGTTAGCAGATAAAATGGAGTTATCTATTGCGGAAGTGGGTGACCTGGTCGCGGTTTTCCAGTCGGGCGCTTATGGTTATACCGCGAGTCCGCTAGGTTTTTTGAGTCATCCGGCACCATTGGAAATATTAATTTGATAATTATTTATCTCGAATAAAATGGCTGCACAATAGCCGCCTAATTACATCCGACTGACTTAAAGGCGTATATCCGGATTGCCGTGCAGTCGCCGCATCTTTGGCTCCCGTATAGCCCCAGGTTGCCAACAGCAGTGAGAGGCTTTTTTTTTCTTCATTAAAAAAAAGATCGAGTTCTTTCAGATTATTGATAGAATCGTCAATAAAAGAGAAGCTCTCAGTACCGAAGCGATTCTGAATTCTACGCATATTGTCGATCTTGGTCACGCCGTGATCTCCGCTGTAAATATCTCTCGAATTTATGCTAAGTCCAAAATGGCGACACAGACGCAGGGTGGCCTCATGGTTTTTATTTGTCAGGATGACAAACGCACAATTATTTCGCTTCGTCAATTCGTCCCATAAGGGTTGGTAGGGTTGGTGCATGGCGAGCCAACGCTTTGGATCCATTTCAATCAAACGCCGGCGAGTTTCATATATCAGGTTGGTTCTGTCGATCAGTTCTGTGGTTGCGCCGCAAATAATGTTTAGATATTCTTCTCTGGTAAGAATTCTATTCAAATCGATGCGATGGGAGGTGAGACACCAGTTCATCAGGACAACGGCATCTCCGATCGGCTGAACATGGAAGCGGTTGCGTTTAAACAGCTTGACAGGACCACCCGGTGCTTCTGCCAAAGACGTATAACGGCTGCCGGTGGCGGCATTGTAGGAGGATAAAACGATTTCATCCAAAGAGTTAATCAGTACACCATCAAAATCAAATATCAGCATATGCAGTTACCCCAAAACTTTCTTTTGACGATTTCATGAAAAGAGTGTACCTTTCATGAAAATTCCGTTTGAGTGCCATTATCATGTTCCATGGGCGAACCAAAGCCAAAAATATCCACTGAAGCCCATGGCATGCGTAAGGTTTTGGATGCCTTGGTTTGAGTGCACAACCGAACGCTTCAGAATAGCCAACTAAGAACTTACCGTTGAATTGAAGGCCTGAAATTCACGAATTGATGACATAATATGATAGTGGCGGTGGCGGTTAATTCAACCTA
>CAMYIF010000143.1 GCA_947258415.1 uncultured Pseudomonadales bacterium | reverse complement strand
CCCGACTGGCATGACGATGGGCATCCGGACTTCGGGCATGCGTTCGATAATTGGCCGACTCCAGTCGGGTGCCAGCACATCGATTACACAATCGGGATGACGGCTTTTCAGAACCATAAACAGGGTTTGCGCCATGACCATGTCGCCGACCCACGATGGTCCAACTATTAGAATTTTCATGGAATTCAATTTCCAGTTATTAAATTTTTTAATCGACCGCAGTCAACCAGTCAGGATGCTCTGCCCGACGACCGGTTACCTGGTCAAAATACATTTGCTGCAGCTTTTCGGTAATCGGGCCGCGATGCCCTGCGCCAATCGTACGGCCATCAAGAGACTGTATGGGCAGGACTTCGGCCGCCGTGCCGGTAAAAAATGCTTCATCGGCAATATAAACTTCGTCCCGGGTGATGCGTCTTTCAACAACCGGCAGTCCCAGTTCACCGGCAAAATTAATGATGGTATCCCGGGTAATACCGTCCAGGCACGAGGTAAGCTCGGGCGTATGAATCACTCCATCACGCACGATAAAGACATTCTCGCCACTGCCTTCGGCGATATAACCTTCCGCGTCGAGTAACAGGCTTTCATCCGCACCGCTGTCGAGCGCTTCCCGCAGCGCCAGGATCGAGTTGGTATAATTACCAACGGCCTTGGCCTTGCACATGGTTATATTGACGTGGTGCCGCGTATAGGAAGAGGTGCGCACTTTCATGCCATTTTCCATCAAATCCGGTGATACGTAAGACGGCCATTCCCAGGCGGCAACCATAACATTGACCCTGAGCTTGTCGGCACGCAGGCCCATCTCCTCGGAACCCAGGAAACACAGCGGACGCATGTAGGCCGATGTCAGTTTGTTTTGCCTGACAACGGTACGATGCGCTTCATTAATTTCGTCCATGGAATAGGGGAGTTTCATATTCAGGATATGTGCGGATTTGAACAACCTGTCTGTATGGTCCAGCAGGCGGAAAATACAAGCGCCATTATCCGTCTTGTAGGCACGCACACCCTCGAAAACACCCAGCCCATAATGCAATGTATGGGTCAACACGTGAACTTTTGCGTCTTTCCAATCGACCATTTCTCCATTAAACCAAATCAGACCCTCGCGGTCGGCCATACCTGCCGGCGTCATTCTCCATACTCCTGTTGCAAAATTTTACCCTGTTAAATTTTAATTATTTACGAACGACCGTGCAGTCAAAGAGCGCACGTTCACTTAACCATTACCAACTGCCAGATACGTTTAACATCTTGCCGGCATGTTTCCAGGCCGAAAGTTTTGAGATCGCGCTTCAACAAACGTGCTGGCTGCTGATCGAGAGTCAGTCGATGAATAACTGAGCGGAATGCCTTGTACGCTTCTCTTAAGGATTCGGTATCTTCAGGCTTCATCAAGCCCTTTTTTTCTATGGCATCTAATATACGGATATTGTCAGGATATTGTAATAGTTCTGGATTGGTTTGTGACCACGCTAATACCGCATATTGCACAATAAACTCGATATCGATGATACCGCCTTCGTCATATTTCAGGTGAAACTGCTTTTTGTTTTTATCAAGGTTACTTTTCGTACCATGCTGGTCCCGAATCTTTTGTCGCATTTCAACCACGGCAATGCGTAATTCTTCCAGGTCCCGTTGCCGTGACAGGATTTCAGCTCTTATTTTTTCGAACTTTACCCCTAGTGTCTCCGAGCCTGTTATCACCCGTGTTCTGACCAGAGCCTGGTGTTCCCAGGTCCAGGCGCTTTCCTGCTGGTAGTCGGCAAAACCCTGTAGCGAAGAAACGATAAGGCCGGCCGAACCCGATGGCCGCAACCTCATATCGATTTCGTAAAGCTGCCCCGAAGCCGTATAGGTGGAAAACATGTGCAGCATCCTTTGTGCCAGCCGGATAAAAAAAAGCGAACTGTCAATCGGCCGTTGCCCATCGGTCGGGAGAGTCGCCGAGGCATCGTGCAGGAAAACCAGGTCCAGGTCGGAACCATAGCCCAATTCAAGCCCGCCCAGTTTCCCGTAGGCAACAACGATAAAGTCAGGGTCGCAAACCGCACCCTGCGTATTTCGCGGATACCCGTGTTTTGCAACCAGGTAATCCCAGGCTATTTGAAACACTTTATAGACCACCGCCTCGGCTATATAGGTTAAATAATCACTCACCTTCATCAATGGCAGTACACCGCCAATCTCGGAGGCAGCGACCCGCAACACGTGCGCACGCTTGAAATTCCTCAAACACTCCATTTGTTGCTCAACGTCACCCGGCTCAACACGCAACATTTGCTGATCCAGCTCATCGACCAGCACCTGCGGACTCGAAGGGCTGTAAAGGTCTTTCACGTCCAGCAACTCGTCCAGCAATATCGGGTGACGTGATAATTCTTCGGCTATCCAGGGGCTGGCCGAACAGAGCCTGACCAGTTGCTCGAGTGCACGCGGGTTCTCAACCAGCAACACCAGGTAAGCAGACCGGCGCAGCACCGCTTCGACCAATAACAGCACGCGATCGAGCGTCTGCTGCGGTTGTTGGCTGCTGGCAACCGCCTGCAACAATAGCGGCATGAATTTGGCCAGGCGTTGCCTCGAAATTGTTTGCATCGCCTGCACCTTTCGACTTGCCCTCAAATCGATCAATCTGTCCAGCGCCTTTTCCGGTTCGGAAAATCCCTGTTCCTGGAGAAGTGCCAACGATTTTTTCCTGTTGATTTCATCCTGCCACAATGCCTGCCAGGACCCGGCGCCATCTGTTTCGGCATGCTGCTCATGGATATTGTGGTCCGGCGACGAGATTAACCGGTTAAATTGATCGTGAACCTGGTTACGGTGTAACTGGAGTTGCAAATCAAATTCCCCGGATGACTCATAGCCCATAGAAAACGCCAGTCGCTCCCTCTCCAGGGCGGAATCCGGCAGCATTTGAGTCTGTTCATCGCGCACCGCCTGCAGGGCATGTTCGGTATTACGTAGAAACACATATGCCCGTTGCAAATGGCCGGCATCATCATCCGGCAAATGGCCGGTATGACCCAGGTAGGTAAGGTTTTTAAGCAGGCTTCTTTCCTGCAGGTGCGTGTCCTTGCCGCCGTGAATTAACTGGAAAACCTGGGCAATAAATTCAATTTCCCTGATACCGCCTGATCCCAGCTTGATGTTATTTTGCAGGCCTTGCCGCTTTTCTTCTTTTTGTATTAAGGCTTTCATCGATCGCAGTGCATCGATCGCGCCGAAATCCAGGTAACGCCGATACACAAAAGGCCTCAATTCCTGCAGCAATCGATTCCCGGCCGACTTGCTGCCGGCAACCACACGCGCCTTGATCATCGCGTAGCGCTCCCAATCCCTGCCCTGTGTCTGGTAATACTCGAGCATGGCATCAAAATTCATCACCAATGCCCCGCTTTGACCGTAAGGCCGCAGGCGCATATCGACCCGGAAAACAAACCCGTCTGCGGTCCGGTTATCAAGCGCCTTTATCAGTTTTTGTCCCAGGCGGATAAAAAATTCCTGGTTATCGATCTGCCGTCTCCCGCCCAGGGTTTGCCCTTTATTTTCAAAGGCAAAAATCAGGTCAATATCGGAGGAAAGATTTAACTCAAAGGCGCCCAGCTTGCCCATCCCGATTACCACCAGTTGCTGCGGATTTGATTCATCCCCGCTCGCCACAGGAGTACCCCAGTCCTCGCACGCCCTCGGGTAAAGCCAGTCCAGTGACTGGTTAATACAGGCGTCAGCCATCAGGGAAAGGTCCAGGGTGGTTTGCTGCATATCGGCTCGTCGCAGCAAGTCTCGCCAGATAATACGCACCATTTCACGCTGGCGAAAACGCCTGAGCACAGATAATAACCGGTCTTCATCCTGCGCAGCCTCGAGCAGCTTGCCCAATCGTTGCGGGTAGGCATCATCGGGATAGCTTGCGGATAAATCACCGCTTTCAATTAAACTCATGAACAGTTCGGGATTGCGTATACACCAGCCGGCAACGAATTCGCTACCCGACCATACCCTGGCCAGGTCATTTGCCTCGGCAGCCTTGCTGAATAAATGCTGGAAAAAATGAGCTTGTTGATCGGTCAATACGTCGACGAACGCCGTCCATTGTTTGTCGATTAATGGACGCAGGGAGTCGGGTATGGAAACGCTTATTTGGGGTAAATTCGGCATTTAAAAAACCAATAAAGGAAGATTTTAGCAGGCGCAGTGATTATAACCAGACTGCGGCCATTCAGCGACAGCAAGGTCAGGTTGAGAATAGAAATCCAGAACATATTTCCCGGCCTGCGCAAGGTTTCCCGGTTTGCCCGATGCGGCAGTTAGCAGAAGTTAGCGGTGGCGTCCTTTTTCAGTGAAATCCGGGATCGCGGGCCGTGAACCGGAAAGCTTCCTAGTCGTGTGTTGCCGGGGTGACCCGCAATACTTCTTCTATGGTCGTCAAACCACGCGCCACCTTCTGCGCTCCGCTTAACCTGAGCGTTTGCATCCCCTCTTTAATGGCCTGCTGGCGAATCGCATCCAGGTCGTATTGAGCACCCAGACCGGTCTTGATTCCAGGACTGACGGGCATCACTTCGTAAATGCCGGCGCGGCCCTGGTAGCCTGTATCGCGACATTCCAGGCAACCTCCAGGCTCGCACACCGTCTTGGGCGGATTAGATTTCCATGGACGGGTTAATAAGTCCCATGCCTCCGGGTCCAGTGCTTTTTCCTGCTTGCAATGGGGACAAAGTATGCGCACCAGTCGCTGTGCCATGACACCCAGGACCGTGGCCTTGATCAGGTAGGCCGGCACCCCCAGTTCGAGCAAGCG
>CAMYIF010000142.1 GCA_947258415.1 uncultured Pseudomonadales bacterium | reverse complement strand
AAATTCATCCAGGGTGCGGGTTCTTTTATTCTGTGGTATTTCACCGGAGAGGATGCCCGCGTGAATACCGGCCTTGCGAATTTGCCCGAACAGGTGCCGTGTCTGGTCGCGTCGATTGCCAAAAACAATCGCCTGATTGACCTCATCGTTGCGCAGGATATTCAACAGGACTTTTAATTTCTCATCGCTGGATACCATGTACACCTTTTGTTCTACCGTATCCGTGGCAATATGTTCGGGTTCAATTTCGACAAAAATCGGCTTGTAGGTCCATTGCTCGGATAAATTGAGAATATCCTGGGTGAAAGTCGCGCTGAAGAGCTGTGTTTGCCGATAATCAGTGCCGGGGGTCGCCCTGACAATACGTTTCACCTGAGGAATAAAACCCATATCAAGCATCCTGTCGGCCTCGTCGAGCACCAGTGACTCAACCCTGTCCAGGTAAATATCACCACGGGTCATAAAGTCAATCAGCCGGCCCGGAGTGGCAACAACAATATCAATAAAACCTTTCTCCATATTATTTTTTTGCTTGTGATAATCGTCACCACCAATCAGGACCTGTATACGCATATCCGTATACTTGCACAACTGGACCGCATCCTGGGCGATCTGCATGACCAGTTCGCGGGTGGGTGCGATAATCAGGGCGCGCGGTTCATTTAAAAAACGCTCTTCCTGGACAGGGTTTTTTAGGAAATCGTCGAGAATGGTGATTAAAAATGCGGCGGTTTTTCCAGTCCCGGTTTGCGCCTTGCCAATGGCATCATGCCCTTGCAGGGATTGCGGAAGGATTCTTGCCTGGATCGGCGAACAATATTCAAAACCCAGATCCTGTATGGCGTGCATCAGCACATCCGGGATATCCAGATCATGGAAGCGCGTTTTTCCTTCAACTAAAGGAACATCAAACATCGAAATATCCCAGGCCGGTGCTGAAGGTTTCCTGGTCTGCGGTCGACGCCGTTTGTTTCCCCTGGTTATGTTGACTTGTGTGTCCTTACCGGGTGACTTTTCCTGATTGCTCCTGGGCTGTATTTTTTGTTCAGGTTGCGGAGTTTTCGCTTTTTTGCCCAGGTTTTTAATCCATTGATTTATCAAATTGCTGAATCACTTATGTCTTGCAGGTTAAAAATAAGGGAGGGATTGTATCACCAATTGGATTCAACATCTTCGACCAATAAAAAAGCTCAATGGTGATGACCGCCGGGTCCATGGACATGACCGTGACTCATTTCTTCTGCAGAAGCATCACGAACGTCGGTGACCTCCAGGTCAAAAGCCAGCGTTTTACCCGCTAACGGATGATTTGCGTCGATATCAACATTGTATTTACCAACTTTTACTACCACGGCCTCGCTTGGTCCATCGACAGTATTAATACCAACGATCATGCCTGGCATTAATTTACCCTTGGTTAACAGGTGTTTGATAGGAATACGTTTAAGGCCGATCTCGTGACGTACACCGTATGCCTTCTCCGGGGGTAGTACAACCTCGAACGAAGTACCGGCCGTCTTACCTTCCAGTGCCTGTTCCAGGCCGGGAATCAAGCTGTTATAACCGTGCAGGTAAACCATCGGCTCACCATCGTGAGAGTCTTCGAGTTTCTCGCCTCCAATTTCGTGCATCCGGTAATGAAAGCTGACCACCTTGTTTTTTTCAATAATCATTCACAGTAACCCAAGTGTTATTTTTGGCGCTAGTATGCCCCCTGTTTTACATGGTTGCAATGGACCTTCCACAAACTAATGAATGATCCTGGTTTTCTCGTATCAAAGGTTGTCCGACAAGGGCTGGCAAGTTGATATTTGCGAGTTTCAGGCGGGTTTTATGTTATTCATATCATCGGGGCCGGGTAATAGCAGCCCCAAAGATTCAGGATAAAAGGAAAGTAATATCTAATTAACGCGCATCCAGCCGTTGGCAGTTTTAACAAACTGTCCACTGGGTGTTTTTTCAATTGCTTTCTGCCCGGCAAGGGCTTCAACTGCCTCAACGCTGGTACCGTTACGAGTGGCGATATCCTTATAGGCCTCCAGGCGCTTTTGGTTTATATCTGCCACCAGGGCAGATACTCCCGGAGAGTCACTGACAATTCCCAGGTAACCATTGGGTTGTTCACCGACCAGTCCTTTTTCCTTTGCTTGCTGCAAGGTTAAACTGAAAGCGTTGACCGAGACCAGCAATGCCAGAATCAACATCCCGGTACGTAAAATTGTTTTCATGTTCAAAACTCCTTGTTCAGGCCGTGCGCCGTTTTTTGGCAACCGGTTCTTAACCTTTAAAAAAGGCCACTGTCTTTCGATATAACATCATCGAGTTCTTTATCGACTTTGACTTTAATTTCATGCTGAATATTCACATTCAGGTTAATCGTGATCGGCTCATCGGTTGCTACTTTAACGGTCGGGGTGCAGGCACCCGTGGACATTGCAAAAATCATACTAATGACAACAAAATAAAGCCTGGCTTTTAGGTTCATGGCAATTCCCGCAAGTGATTGGACCCTGCATATTACAATTCGATCGGATGGTTATTTGCGTCCCTTGTAAAAATTTTTAACTCGCCTGTCAATACTATCACTAATTTGCTGGGTAAGTTGCAGGCTCTTCAGCAGAGCCGGGATATTCTGGCGAACCTGGAGATTAAAATGAAAAGGGCGTTTTATTTCCAAATCGGGATTACGCCCCTGCAATTTCACCTTTAGCAACAAGTCGCCAGTTTCAGTATAGTCGGCATTAACGTCCAAAACATTGTAATGGAAATTTTCGAGCGCATCTAACGCCAGTTCCACCCCGGCGTTCGATACAGCTTTGGACACAGGCACTTTTGACAGGTAGCGAATGATGCCGGTATTTTCGGCGCTTATCTTGCCGCCATTCATTTTTATACCCTTGGCACTGACCCTCATCGGCAATTGACCATTTAACACCCCTTCCCCGGTCACACCCTGCTGGAGCTCCAGGAGCTCTGATAGCTGAATATTTTCGAGCCGCAGGTTAGCCAGGTTATCAGGTTCATTACGCCTGTAAAGCATGCTGGATTGACTCACTTTTCCACCCAGCAACTCTGCCTGGAAATTCTCGATATATAGTTCATCCGGTGAGCCGTGGATAACGAATTCAATATTATTTATCGCGGCACCTGCATTTACTCCGGCAACAGTCACTGCCTGCCTGGGAAAATTTAACTCATCCAATGATCCCTCAAGCGAAAACGAAGCATTCATTCCACTAAACAAATTACGGTTATAAAAACCGCCGAGGTTAATGAGATCGATAGTCGTTTTTGAAAATATTCTGCCATCCTGCCAGTTAAAATGTGCCCTGGCACTTGCCTTACCGGATGATAAATCCAGGGGGTATTCCCAACCTTTTATAAATTTGGGCAAATAGGTTTTATCCTCACTGAATGCTATCGACCGCAAGTTAAACTCAATTGAACCAGTATTTTTTTGCGTATTATGCTGGTACTGACCGTCAACCTGGATAATGCCGGTTCGATCATTTAACCGATGCCGTCCGGACAATATATTTCCCCTGAGGGTCATCTCCGAGGTTATCGACAGGGGTGCCAACCTCATACCGTCCCTGTTAACTTCTATATCCGAAAACATGAGTTCGGCATCCACAGAGTTTTGCTCAGGATTATTCAGGTCTATTGACCCGATATTCAATTTGACCTTGCCACCCTGCAAGCTAAAATCCTGTTTATCCAGGGTAAAACCCGGTACTTTAAGATCAAACCCTGTGGAGGCAACTTCGATCTTTTCATCGGAAAACCGGATATCCAATGCTTCGCCATTGCCAATTGTAAACGAAGGCACCAGGCCATCACCGGCCTTTATTTGTTGAACACCCATCTGTGCGTTGCTATCGATATGGATACGCCCCCCGTTTGGGCCAATGGCGAATTGCCCGGCTGCCAGCCCCGCTATTCGCCCGGTTTCAACCTCTGGAAATGCCAAAGAATGAACCAGCAGACTGGAATCAAAATCGCCCTTTAACTGCCATTCCCCGGACAGATGTAATTCCAGGTTTTTTAACAGGGTCCTGGAAAACAAACCGTCGGTGCTGGTATTGGCACGCTTGTTTTTATCCACAGCATGATTGATGCCCAAGGTTACCGGTATCGCCGCTTTAGTCACTGATACTGATAAGGGTTCTGTCCGAAAAACCAGTTCCGCGCCGGGTGATGCCTCGATAAAAAATTGTGCGCATTCAGGGTTTGCCCGGCACTTTGCAGCTACCACAGGCAACACTGCCAGGATGTCTTCTTCAACTTGCTGCGTGCCGGTGATTTTAAGTCTGCCAAGGCTGGCAACCACCTTGCCGGGATTGCCATCAAGCCTTGTCTGCAGCTGGTATTCAGCCGCAATATTTTGCTTTTCATGAATTAACTTCCCATCTATTTTGATATTGCCGGTGACTTCCAATGCCTGCAATTTTTCTGCGGTAATATTATCCGGTATTGCTGCTTGCCATTGCGCATCAAGCCGGCCAGAGGCTGATAAACTTTTGTCTACCCATTCGAATTGTTGCGCCAACCTGGTTGCAAGCCGAAGGTCAACGCTGGCCTGGCTGACCCACTGGTATATATTATCCTGGCGCTCAAACTGGCTGGTGATGGCCGCAATCGATTCCCCGGCTTGCTTCAGGCTCAACTCGATTTCATTATCACTATTTACCTTGATACGGGTTTCCAGTTTAACCGGGCCCTCACTCGACATGTCCGGCAACTGCTTTATTAATTCACCCGGCATGACCAGGGGAAAGCCCTGCCCGGCAGGTTTTTTCGCACGGCCGGATAATGGTAACTGCCTGTGTTGCAAATTAACCCGGTCACCATGTATTGCCAGCAGCTCACCCTTTAACAGTGATTCCAGGTTATAACCGAGTTCCATGTTTTGGGACTGAACGCTAAACTCGTTCCCCTCGACCCGGTAAACCAGCCCAAGGTTGTTAATATTCATAGAACCAAATCCGGGACGCGAAAATTCACCACTTTCAATACGAAGACCCGTGTCTGGTAACATAATTTCGATGACATTTGTTACCCAGTATGGCCAAAGCAGGTAACTGCCGACCACAATGGATAACAGCAAAGCCGGAAAACCCAGGCTTATTGTTACTAGTTTTTTGATTTTCACTTGACTGGCCTGTGTCCCGTTGTCAGGCTTGATATTAAGGAAATTCAATACCCGATTATAGTAACCCATGAACGCGTCAAATGATCGCCCCGCTGTTTTACAGGTTTACTATCAGAGAGTTTTTACTTTTTTCCTGGCTTGTTTGCCTCGCTATTCGGTTCAGATATATCGATTCTGCACACCTTGAATAGTCGCAATCAGGAAGAATAACCTGTCGATTTATAATATTTTTATTTGTTGCGTCATATTTTCAATATGAAACGGTGTAATTTTCAAAAAACATAAGGGGTAACCCATGAGCAGTTTTTTCGGATTGGCTTTTATTGCCGTTATCTGCGGTATTGCTGTTGCACTTCAGAGCCAGTTTATGGGGGTACTGGAAAATAAACTGGGCACCCTTGAAGGTGTATTCGTGACCTTTTTTTCCGGTGGAATGGTTGCGGCGCTGATCATGCTCTTGGTCCGAAACCATAACCTGAAAGCCTGGGCGGCCGTGCCCTCCTATGCCTTTACAACCGGTGTCCTGGGTTTGATTATCGTCGGCTCGATCGGTTATGTAGCACCGCGAATAGGACTGACCAAGGCCTTTACCATTATTGTCGCAACGCAATTTATTATGGCGATTCTTATTGACCATTTCGGCGTGCTGGGTGCATCGGTCCGGCCTATGGACTTTTCAAAAATAGCCGGGGTTGGTACATTGCTGTTGGGGGTCTGGCTGATCGTCAGGTAGAGGCCATCAGTCTTTAAACATCCGGTCGGCCTCTTCAACAACCATCGCGTGACGCCTTGCGAGGGCCTTTCGATCATCATCGTAACCGCCGCCAATAACCGTTGCCACGGGCAAACCCAGGTCGCGGCATACAGACAAAACCAGGTGGTCGCGTGCCCGGATTCCTTTTTCGCTTACCGACAATAAACCCAGTGGATCATGCTCGTAGATGTCAACGCCGGCATCGTAAAGGACGATGTCAGGGCTGGATAGCTCTATAGCCTGCTCGAGTGTTTCCGCGACAATCGCCAGGTAGTCGTCGTCTTTTGTCTGCTTTTGCACTTCAACGTCAAGATCGCTCCGCGCTTTTTTAGCCGGAAAATTCTTGTCGCAATGTATCGAGCAGGTAAATACCGACGACTCGTTTTCGAGTATCCTCGCGGTGCCATCACCCTGGTGCACATCACAATCAAATATCAAAACCCGTTTACAGGTGTCACCATCAAGGTCTCCCAGTTTCAACAGGGCCCTGGCGGTAATAGCAAGGTCGTTCATCACACAAAACCCGGAAGCAAAATCATAATGTGCGTGATGCGTGCCGCCCGCCAGGTGGCAGGCAATACCTTCCTTCAGGGCAATCCGTGCTGTTAAAAACGTACCCGACGGTGAAATCAGCGAACGTTTTAACAACCCCTCACTCCAGGGAAGTCCCATGCGTTTCATTTCCTTTTCACTTAGCCGGTTGTTAAAAAAACGCTGCAAATAATCCGGGCAATGCGCAAGCTGCAGCAGTTCGGGCGATGCCTGTTCGGGGCTAAAGGTATTACTCGCGCGGACAACACCGGTCTCCTGCAAATAGCCGTAAAGCAACCTGAATTTTTCCATTGGGAAACGATGCGAGTGCGGAAAATCGAAGCTGTAGTTGGGGTGGCTTACCAGGGGTATTGACATAATTTTATCTGTAAAAACTCGTAATAAATGTAATCCGGTTTAACATTCACTAACAGATTGACCCGGATTTTTAAAAAAAGGTCAATCAACCAGGATAGTCACGTTTTTCAGACGATAATAATTTACCCTCGTTACAAGGGATAATACCAGCAGTAACGGGTAAATAAGCAACAGATCGATCCTGATATTAGATTCATCGGTGCACAATATCCGCGTGCAGATCAAATATTCATACACCGGGTAAGCCATCCATAATATTACAGTCAGCAGCGCTGTCTTTATTTTTAACAGAATGAACAGACGTAAATACAGGGCACCAGGAATAAACGAACCAGGTGGGAAAATAACGAAAACGCCCATTACCGCGAATATCCCCCCACCATAAACTCGATAATTTACCAGGAACAAAGACAGCATCAACATCGATCAACCCGGTTCTAGTCATCGTAAACATCCCTGAATTTGAACATCGCCCACAGTTTTCGCTCGTTGTCCCGGGGGAAACCGCAGCGCGGTGTGAATTCGGTTGTATCCCTGTAAGTACCGAAAATTCTGTCCCACAGGGGTAAATCACTGAAGTTGTAATTATGCACATCAATTTCGTGATGAACGGAATGCAATTCTGGCGTTTGTATAAAATACCTGAGCCAGGTCGGTGTCTTTACATTTGCATGATAGAAATATTCGCCCGTTGCCGCAAAGAAGTTATACCAGAAAGCACCTGTGAGCGAACAACCAAGCAAGGGAAAAAGCACTAACGCCGAAATAAAGGTATTAACAAATATCTCGACCGGATGTTTATAAAAAGAAGTGAGCACCTCGATACGCGACGGCGAATGGTGTACCTGGTGAAAGAGCGTCCAGAAACCCTTTTCATGGCGTAAGCGGTGCCACCAGTAGAATACGAAGGTACCGACAAACCAGGCAATAAAGCCCTGGGCCAGGGGCGATTCGATTACTGAAAGGTTGAACAGTGGCTGACCGGATAAAACTTCAATCCATAGC
>CAMYIF010000141.1 GCA_947258415.1 uncultured Pseudomonadales bacterium | reverse complement strand
TAAATCAAGCGCAATGGCACCGCGGATTTAACCCGGCGGCTGGGTGTCGACGAAAGTCAACTCAGGTATAATCCTGATATTCGTCCCGGGAGTCGTATCAGTATTGTCGTCGAGCGTGACGCTATGCCGCAGGTAAAAGATGCGACCTGGTGGCTTTACCTGAAGCAGACGGACGCCGGGCTAAAGCCCCATCCGGACTATTTCAGCGTCAACACGAATTACGCCAAGTTAACGCGCAAGCCCGAGTATAAAACCTCGCGCTGTATCATTCCGGCGTCGGCCTTTGTTGAAAGCCAGGACGGCAAGAACCCGCACTTGCTGGAACCGGCTGATGGTAGCGCCATAGCTTTTGGCGGACTGTGGAAAGAGTGGCTGGACAAGGTCAGCGGTGAGCTTGTCTGGTCGGCTTCTATCATCACGCTACCGGGTCACCCGGTACTCGAAAATATCCACAGGAAATCGATGCCATTGTGGTTGCCGGAAACTGTATACGGGGCATGGCTTGACCCGTCAAACAAGGATATAACCTCATTTTCGCCATTACTCGAGCCGGCGTTACGCGTCGACCTGAAGGCAACGCCGATAAACAAGGCACCCCTTAAACAACCGGTTGGCGAAAGTTTTATAATTAGCTCCAGTTGAACTAACCAGGCAGTTCGGGCCTGCGGGATTAATCAAGGCTTGCCAGCAGGCAGGCAGCGTTAGGAAAATTTGTCATGAAATTGAATGCAGAAAGTTACGACAGCAAACCGGGAGCATCTAACCTGGTTATCATTCACGGCCTGTTTGGCTCGGCCAGCAATTTTCGCAGCCTCGCCAAAAAGTATGCGGCCTTCTATAACGTCCATTGCCTGGACCTTCGCAATCATGGCGGTTCGCCGCATTCCGATGATGTGACATACCCGCTGATGGCCGCCGATGTAGCGGATTTTATGGACGACCATAACATCGACAGCGCACACGTTCTGGGTCATTCCATGGGCGGTAAAACGGCCATGCAACTGGCGATAGCTCACCCGAAAAGAATCAAGCGACTGGTAATTGCCGACATTGCACCGGTGGAATACCCTCAGCATCATGTGACTATTTTTGCCGGTCTCAATTCGGTTAATTTCAGCCAGGTCAAAACCCGAGGTGAAGTCGAGGAAGGGCTGAAAAATTACGTTGAAGATGCGGGCATCCGGTCGTTCCTGATGACAAATCTGGTCAGGAAGGAAGACGGTGAATTTAAATGGCGAGTCAACACAACGGCATTGATGAATAATTATGACAACATAAGGGACCCGCGTGTTTCGGGCCATCCGGTTCGAACAACGATTCAGATTCCGCATCAGCAAGGAAACCGAACAGTTCATTCAACAAGCCAAAACCATGGAGCTGTTTCCAAACGCCAAAATTGAAACCATGCCCGGCTGCGGTCATTGGCCGCATGCGGAAAAACCCGGGGAATTCTCGGAAATTTTGCTGGGGTATCTCGGGCAGGATTAAAGCAAGTTATCCTGCTTTTACCTGCGAGCGTTGGGTCTTAACATTTTCAATCATCACAACGAACTGGTTTGCGTTTTTCAGCATTTCGCCGGCGTCTGCAGCGGTAATGGGTTTGCTAAAGTAATAACCCTGTATCTCGTCGCATAGAGCATCAACCAAAAACGCCAGTTGACTGGAAGTTTCTACGCCTTCTGCGACCACCTTGAGGTTGAGGTTGCTGGCCATAGCCAATATAGACTTTACGATGGCCCCGTTATTATCAGGCATATCCAGGCGCTCGATAAAACAGCGATCAATTTTAAGGATGTCGATAGGCAAGTCACTCAGGTATCCCAGTGATGAGAACCCGGTACCGAAGTCATCGATAGAAATTTTAATACCAAGGTCGTGAATTTGATTCAGTATAAGTGCGGTATTATTTTTGTCGGCGAGAAAAAGGCTTTCGGTAATTTCGATTTCCAGTGAGCGTGGGTTAATTCCGGTCTGCTTGATAATTTCTGTCAGGCGTTCCAGGAAGCCGTGGTTCATTAGCTGTTTTGAAGAGACATTAATGGCAAATGTCTGGTCACTGCTGATAAGCCTCTGCCATTTTTTAATCTGACCGCAGACCTCGCGTATCAGCCAGTCGCCCAAATCGTTGATCAACGCGCTTTCTTCGGCGACCGAAATAATATCAACGGGTGATACAAAGCCGATTTTTTTGTGCTGCCAGCGCAGCAGTGCTTCAAAACCCTTGATTTTGCCGTTCCAGGCACTGACTTTTGGCTGGTAATAGACCTCAAAGGCATTCTCCTGAATACCGCGGCGTATCTCGTGTTCGAGGACCGAGCGATTAAGGCTCTTTTTACCAAATTCCGGCCGGTAAATGACGTAATTATCCCTGCCCTCGCGTTTGGCCTGGTACATGGCCGTATCAGCCATTTGTAGCAGGTCATCAAAATTATCGGCTTGACTGGGAAACAGTGAAACACCAATACTGGCACCTACGTAGCTAATAAAATCGTCTATCTGGAAGGGTGTCGAAAGCGATTTGATTACCTTCATCACCAGCTGCTCTACGGGACCAATATCATTTATTTCGGGCATCAAAATAGCAAATTCATCACCACCAAAACGGGATACAATCTGGTTCCCATCGGTGCAACCGGATAAACGGTTTGCCGCTTCGACTAAGAGCCGGTCCCCGATGGAGTGGCCGAACGCATCGTTGACATTTTTGAACCTGTCCAGGTCGATAAACAATAAGGCTCCCTGGCTATTGTTGCTAACAGCCTGCCTGATAGCCTGGTTGGATAAAATTTTCATTTGCCTGCGATTGGGGATGCCTGTCAGGCTATCCATGTTAGCCTGATGCGCCAGAAGGTTACTTCTGGTCAAGGCGGCAAGCGCTACCGTAACCCTGTCTGAATATTCTTTAGCCTGCCGATATGTTTCAACGTTCAAGCTAAAAGCAGACGGGTTGGAGGCGACCAGCCAGCCGAGAATCTGGTTTTGATCTTTTAACGGAATAGAATGAATATACAAGCACTTGTTGGACGCCAGGATTTTCAGGAAGCCGGTATTTATGCCTTTCGATAAAGCCTGGCTCGCGGGTATAAATTCAGGCAAGGAGTTTACATCTATCGGAGTTCCAATTGCCTGTTTGACGTAGTCGCTGGATGAATTGTTCAACGTATACACCAGGTTGGAATCCTGGCTTGTTTGTGCCGCTAAAATAAAGCTGACCGTTTCTGACGGAATAATCGTGCGTAACCCTGAAAGGACAGTGGATGCAATATTGTCCACGTCTGCGTTGGCCAAAATCAGCTGGTCGATATTCGACAGCGTTTTGCTGGTATCAAACAGGTACTTGAGCTTTGAAGTCATGTTGTTAAACGAGTTTGCCAGGGTCGCGAACTCATCCTTCGAATTTACCTCAATATGGTGATCAAAGTTATTTCGGGCTACTTGCCGGGTTCCCTCGAGCAGGTTTGTTACAGGCGCGAAACTGCGTCGGATGACGATCAGGCTGATAAAACATACGAGGATCACTACCAGTGATATTGGCGCTATAAAATAGATACGAAAGCGATTTATATCTGTAATAGTGAATCGGGCGGGTTGAAGACTGAAAATCGTCCACTCTTGAGACTGAAACAGTTCCGGCAGAATCATATCCCGACGATTGGCAAGATAGGTTTCACTTTCGATCCTGATTCGTTGCCGCTCCTCGATTCTGGAGAAACGTAGCAGGTGCAGGGCGTGATCAGAAAAGTCGGATTTTTGGTCCTGGAACAGCAGGCGACCCTGCTTGTTGAATACCGTGTAACGGGTATCAACGTTCAGGTATTTTTCAGGCCAGAGATAATCGGGGTTGACTTTGGCTATCAGATAACGGGAATTCCGTGGGTTTGGTTGCAGTTTCCGGGCAAGGTAAATTCCGGCTTTTGAGCTGTCAGTGTTGTCCAGTGTGACAAGCGTGAAACGTTCTGCCGAATAGCTGTCGGTGTCAAATGTAATATCTGCAAATACGTCATTTGTGCCTTCGAGTAATCCTGTTGTGCCCGTGCGTGCATCCAGGATACCCAGGGCAGTCAATTGAGCAGGTAGGTGCGAGGGTTCAGCCTTGTGCTGTAACCCTTTGCGACTACGAATATCTTTTAGCCTCTGCTGAAGCTCTTTCTGGATGCTGATCAGCCTTTCGTGAGTCTGTTTGGACAACTGCCTGTTTTCACTCTCAAGCAGGTTGAAGCGCTCTTCCTCGATCAGGCGGCTGACTTCTAAATAGGATAATAAAGCCGTCAATAATAGCGGTAGCATTGCCGCGGCTATAAACAGAATTATTATTTTGTGGGAAACCTTGCTGTACAGATAGTCAAATATCACTTTCAAACCCGCCGGGTTAATAGTCTTTTGCTAAACCAGTATATCCACCGTTATTGGCACGAATAATCTCATCGCGATACTTTTTTGGGGTAATGATTTTGCACCAGGACCATCTTTTTCCACACTGCAACTGCCGAAATCATAATTGACAGGGTTTAGATTATTTTCTCTTGCCATCTGCCAAAAATTAAATCTATTCAGTATTAGACGTCGCACTCGACCAACAGGTTGTGGATGAACTCCTGCAAGGAGTAATTATTTTTATAATGCTGAGCAGAAAAAAACTAGCCTCACTGCTTACCCCACCCGGCAGCGCTGGCTGGCTCGGGGAAAATTCCCTGTCTTTATTTATAGGACATAGCAAGGAAATAGCAAATTGAGCAATGGCTAATGGCTGCTCGTAACGCCAGGGATGTGGCCGTTAAGAGGCTGGTGCCAGGGGTAGTGTTTTGGGCTGCGCATGCTTTTGCATATCTGGCCAATCAAACCATTAGCGGACCTTTAGTGTTTCAATGATGTAAAACGGGTACCTGGTCACACCGTTTGGTCTTTTTGGCATGCTGATCGTTATAATTTACGCTGATGCTGTTAATGTAAAACTCTAGCCTGAACCAGCAAGCGGGAAGACGTGAACATCGTAGAAGCCACAGAAAATGATATGGCCCTGGTACGTGAGCTGTTTCTCGAATACCAGCAATCGCTTGGCGTTGATTTATGCTTTCAGGGTTTTGAAAAGGAATTGGCAAATTTACCGGGTCATTACGCAGCTCCGCGCGGGGCAATTTTTCTCGCGCTGGAAGATAATACAGTTGTCGGTTGCGTCGGTGTTCGCCCCAAAAAGGGGAACCAGGCGGAATTAAAAAGGTTATACGTGCGTGCGGAAAACCAGGGTAAGGGTATCGGCAAGCATTTACTCAATGCTGCGATGTCAAAAGCGAAACAGACCGGATACTCGGCGATTGTCCTCGATACCCTGCCGATGATGAAAAAAGCCCGGTCGCTTTACCAGGACTATGGTTTCAGGGAAATCCCCGCGTATTACCGGAACCCGGAGCAGGGGGTAACCTGTTTCCGCTATGAATTCAGCTGACCAACAGCATCCGGCCGGGTTACTTATTGTTGTCCGGATTCGCATCAGTCAGAAAACAAATACCGGGAAGCAGGGAAATAATTTATATGGATAACAACCCTTCTCTATTGCCACCCCATATGCCTTCTGGTACCCCGCCTAAAGGTGCTGTGCTTGCCGATAAGTCAAAACTTGCGCATATAAATACCTACGGTGATTTACCTGCCTGGTACCTTGATTATCATTTTATATGCCTGGATTGTGGTTCCAGCGAAACCTGGACCGCCAATCAGCAAAAATGTTACTACGAGGAAGCGAAAGGCCACATCTGGGCCGTTGCTGTGCGTTGTCGGTCATGCCGAAAAAAAAGGAAAGCCGGGGGAGAGCCTGACTTCAGATAACAGACAAATCCAGTTATGTATCGAAATACCCGCGTGTTTGCCAAATCCGGATGTTGATATCGATAGTGCGGATAAAGAATTGGGCTGCTGTAGGGATTTAATTGAGACCCAGGCCCGGATATTGTGAGAAGTTATAAAAATTTATCAAGAATTCGTCCCGTTTTTAATTTCGGCGAAAAGGCCGTACCTGTCGAAATCATCAGCTTGTTCCTTCAACGATGCTTCTATGGCACGCAGTTGTGTGATAACTAGGGAATGTTTCCGGGTATCCAGGTCAAAACGGATACCAATTTTTGCAGGGGCAGTTGTG
>CAMYIF010000140.1 GCA_947258415.1 uncultured Pseudomonadales bacterium | reverse complement strand
AGGGCCCGTAAATTTTCGTCCAGAGTTGTTCTGTGCGCCTCACCGATGTTGTCGACAAACTCGGTTTTAAGGCCATGGCGTTTGGCGATCTGTTCTTCCAACCACTCGGATACAGCTGCTCCCAGGCCGATTTCATTCATCGACAGGGAGCTCAACTCGAAAATCAGATCCCTTGTATCCTGCAAAGCCGCAAGCAGGATATTGGATACGTCCTTGACCAGGATGTTTTTTTCCAGCTCTGATTTTGTTTCCGGTATGCTGCTCAACTGCATACGCGCCAGCGCCAGCGAGTGACCGACGTGATCGTGCAGTTCGGCGGCAATGGCACGTCGCTCCTTTTCTTCGGCAAGAGTCAACTGAGTTGCCAGCGCCTTGAGACGCTGTTGATACTGCTGGATTTCCTGCTCTACCTGCTTGCGTTCGGCAATGTTTCTCACAATAGTGGTTGTGCTGACTACATCTCCTTTTATTTTGAAGAAAGAAAGCGTAATGTCCGCTGGGAAAACATCGCCGCCTTTGTGTCGTATAAGCTGTTCGGCGTGAAGGACATCGTTTCCCTCTGCAATGGCATGTGCGATCTCATCACCGAAGGAGAGAAAATCTTCCTTACTCGGGTAAAGGAATTCCGTTGTCTTTCCAATGCATTCACTGGGTTCATATCCGGTCACTTTATAGGTATCGTTGGCCCACTCGATTGTCCGCTCCGACATTTTTACCGAAAAAACTGCATCCGGCAGAGAATCCGTTAGATTTTTAAGATAATCGTGGCTTTCACGCAGCATTTTTTCTGCTTCGGTGCGCTGGGCGACTTCAACCGCTAATGATTTGTTGCTGCTTTCCAGTTCAGCCGTACGGTTGTGCACTTTTTTCGTCAGGCTTCTGTTCCAAAATATAAACAGCAGCACAATGCCGGATGCCGCTCCGGCAAACACCAGAATCCATTTTATAAAAACTGCGGGTCTGATGCCGTATTCAATTTTTACCGAGGACCATTTGTTTATAATAGCGGCCTTTTCACTTTCCGGTATGACGTCAAACACCTTGTTTATAATGTCCCGCAATTCAGACCAGTCATTCCTTATCCCCATGGCGACGGTTGCATTCGGCAGAGCGCTTGGGGCGGACGCTTTGATGTTTGTCAGTCCGAATTCGTTTATCATTGAAGACGTGGCCAGCAAGCTACCTATGAACGCAAAAGCCTTTCCTGAAGAAACCGTGCGAAGTGCCGCTTCATTATTTTTGTAGATCAGCAGGTTGATATCCGGATAATTTTTAGCGAGTAGTTTATGAGTAACATAACCTCCTATCACCGCGACTGTTTTGCCGGAAAGGTTTGCCATAGACGATATAAAGGGAGCGTCATCCCGGGTGAAAATAAATTTAGGTGAAGTCACGTATGGCTTTGTAAACAGAATAACCCTTTCCCGTTCAGGGGTAGGGTTCAGTCCCGCCATTACATCAGGCCCCTCATTTTCTATCAGTCCTTTCAAAGCTGAAGGAAAATCACGGAGAGGTTTAGTAATGTCAAACTTGATCCCGGTAAGTTTCGAAACCTCGTTGAGCAAATCAACGGATATGCCAGAGGGCTTACCACCTTTATAAGACAATAAGGGCGCATGGTCCGTTGAAAAAACACGGACCGTGTGATTCTGTGCAAGCCAGGCCCGTTCTCCAGAAGTAAGTTTAATCGTATCTTTTCTTGCCGGAAGGTAGCTCCATTTTGCGATGATGGCATGGATTTCTTGTTTTGAAAAACTTGCGATTCCCTTGTTCAAGATGGGAACCAATATCGGCCAATCCTTTCGTATGCCGATGCCAAACCATTCTGGAGAATCCAGGAAGACATGTGCCGTCACAACATTGAAAAGCTGGTATTTCGAAATAAAAAAGGAATTATAAGAAAATCCCAGGAACAAATCCGCTGTCCCATTTTCAACAACTTGCAATCCTTCCAACGCATTGCCTACTTTTACGATGGTGGCTTGCTTGCCGTGCCGATCCATAAATTTCTGAGTAATATGAACCTTGTCTATGATGGCCACCCGTTTGTCGGCAAAATCGTAAGGGCTTTCAAAGGAAGTCTCTTTGCGGGCAAACACGGCAAGGTAAGCCGGCCAATATGCCTGGGTCTTTATCAAGCCGAGGTTGTCGGCATATTCAGGGTGAAGATTCGGAATCCCGTCTATGCTTTTCGTTTTTGCTTTGTCGACAACTTCCGAAATCGAATAGACGCGCAAGCCAATACGCGTCCCGAGCCTCTCGTTTAACGCGTCCAGAAAGTCGACCAGCATGCCGGAATAGGTGCCATCCGGATCGACAATGACTTCGGGCTCCAATGTATCGGTGTAGCCCAACCGAATATTCGGATGGGCTTCCAGCCAGTCCCGTTCTTCAGCGGTCAGTGAAACAACTGGCTTTGCTGCGTTCTGCTGCGCGCCGACAATATCAACGTTTAAAAACGCATTAAAAATCAAGGCTGCCAGGAAAAGTATAATCAGGGCTATTTGGCGAATATTCTTCACTGCTTGGTCTTCCTAAAAGGTGAAATACGATTGAGCTTTGATTAATTATGATAAGATTGCTTTATATCCTTAATTATGTTGAATGATTATGTCAAGTTTCATCATATTGCGCATATATGGTGTTAATGTCGCTACGTGTAAAATAGCAGAATGGGTGATCCCTCTCAACGGCAGGTCAGATTAAAGGGATTTGTTTAACCGGTGGGCCTGGGCAAGTTTCATGTAGGCTTTGGCGGATTTCAAATTTCTTTCGACGGCGGTCTCATCGAGTTCTTTTTTAAAAAAAGCCGGTACACCGGCAACCAGGTGGTAGGGGCCAACCACCTGCCCTTCCCGCACAACCGCTCCGGATCCGACGATCGATCTTTCCTTAACCAGGGCGCCATTTAAAACGATGGCACCGATACCAACCAGGCAATTGTCTTCAATCGTGCAGCCGTGGATAACAACACGGTGGGCGATGGTGACATTATGGCCAATTGTTACCGGGTATCCCGGATCGATATGCACGGTGCAGTTATCCTGAATGTTGGTGTTCATACCAATGGTAATCGTGTCCCGGTCTCCTCTTACAACCGTGCCGTACCATATGTTGGCGTTGTCCATGATGTGCACATTACCGATAATAACAGCGGTCGGTGCAATGAATACATTTTTTCCTATTTTGGGCTGCTTTCCTTTATAATCGAGTATCATGCCATCTCCCCCTTCCTGCGACGCACGTCACCAGGGACACCGAGTTTATTTTTGAGCATCTTTTCCGATACGAACCCGCTCCATGTCGTCCCAGCGGACCAGGGGCTGCAGGTCCGGTATCACCGGGATTCCGGATCTTCCGTCGGGAGATACGGCGTCGCGGGTAACAATAACATCCAGCAGGGACGGTGCTTTTTTGAAGGCCTGCTCGAGGGCGTCCGGTAATTTGGCTGGATCCTCTATCCGCTCGGCGTGCAGGCCGAGAGCGCACGCCAGGCCGGCATAATCACAGGATGGAAGTTCGGTGCCAACAATACGTCCTGCATAGGATGCAATCTGATCGTTCAGCTCGATGTTCCAGGCATAATTATTGGCCACCACAAAAACGACCCGGGCGTCATGTCGCCTGGCAGTATCAAGATCGATCGCATTAATCCCAAAGGAACCGTCCCCGGACACAACCACCACCTGTTTGTCGGGATAGGCCAGGGCCGCAGCAATGCCAAAGGGCACGCCCACACCCAGACAGCCAAAACCGCCGCAATCCAAATACCTACCGCCGGTCAGCGCGACCCGCGCAAAAGACAGGATGTCACCACCGTCAGCAATGATCACCCCATCGCGGCTGAGCACATCCTTCAGGCAGCCCAGGAGTCGATACGGGTGCATGGCCCCATCGGTTCCGGGCGCAGCCTGGGTCAACTGAAGGTGAAGTTTGTCCCGTCGCGCGCGGTCATGGCGTCGCAGGTCGTCAATCCAATCCGCATCAATTGACAGGCGACCCCGGCCGAGCCGGTTCAAAATGGCATCCAGCACCATCGAGATTGATCCGTATATTTCCACATCACCGCGTCTATTGCTTCTCAGTTCTGATGCAGATGTACCGACGCGAACAAAGCGGGCATTTGGAAAAACAGCCGGTGAGCCGTATCCAAGCTGAAAGTCAAGGCTGCGACCGACGGTAAACACCACATCCGCCTCCTGCATCACCCGGCCGCGGACAGCCGGCATGCTGGCCGGATGATCATCCGGGACCAGTCCCCTGCTCTCGGCGGTATCGAGATAAACACATCCAAGCTTATCGAGCAGCCTGATAATCGATCGGCCGGCGCCTCGGGCACCCCGGCCTGAAATCATAACAAGCCGCCGGGCTGACCAAAGAATATCAAGCGCACGATTGACGGCTTCCGGGGACGGATCAGGAAAAAATACCTCTCGGGGACGTAACCGATCTAAATCCACAAGCGGCATGGGAATTTTCTCACGCAACAGATCGGTTGGGAAGTCCATGAAGGCCGGCCCGGGTTCGTTGCCCTGGCCCGCAGCGCAGGCCAGGGCCTCGTCCAGCTCCCGTAACACGTGGTTAGCGTGCTGAACAGTGCGGGCGTAGCGGGTTATGGGTTTAAGTATCACTACCTGGGGAAGATCCTGCAGGGCGCCCATAAATTCCTGGGGTCGCGGCGGTCTTCCGGAGATCACCAGCAAGGGGACTCTCGAGATATGGGCATTGGCGATACCCGTAACTGCATTGGTCATACCCGGGCCGGCAGTCACCATTGCCACCCCCGGCTTGCCGGTGAGCTCAGCATGGGCCTGGGCCATATGCACCGCCGCGCGCTCGTCACGTACATCAATGATCCG